>CACFNH010000001.1 GCA_902567685.1 uncultured Pelagibacteraceae bacterium
TACAGCAGATTGTGTTCCAATAATTTTGTATGACGAAATTAATAAAATAATTGGATGCATTCATGCAGGATGGAAAGGTGCAATTTCTGGAATTATTGAAAACACTTTAAATAAATTCAAAGAAATAAATGAAAATAACAAGATTATTGCAGTGGTTGGCCCTTGCATTGGATACGAAAGCTACGAGGTAAGTTTGGATTTTTATGACAATTTTTTAAAAAACTCAAAAGAAAATAAAAAGTTTTTTTCAAAAAAAGATAACAAAAAATTTCTATTTAATCTTAGAGAATACATAAAAGACAAATTATCAAACTGTGGTGTAGATAATATTGACAATATCAACATAGATACTTTTAAAGATTCAGATAATTTCTTTAGTTATAGAAGGTCTCAAAAATTGAGAGAAGCAGACTATGGTAGGTGTATCTCAACAATATGCCTTTTTAAAAATTAATTTGTTTGAAAACTTAAATAAATAATTGTATAAGTTATTATATTTTCATGAAAATCTTATCTGGAACTAGTAATACTAAGCTCAGTAAGAATATCTGCAAACAATTAAAGCTCAAGCTGGTCAACACTAACATTAAGAGATTTGCTGATGGAGAAATTTATGTAGAAATTAATGAAAATATCAGAGGCAATAGTGTTTTCGTTATTCAATCTACCTCAAATCCTGCCAACGATAATCTAATGGAGCTACTGTTGGTCATTGATGCCTTGAGAAGATCTTCAGCAAAAAATATTACTGCAGTTATTCCATACTTCGGTTATGCAAGACAAGACAGAAAAGTTGTGCCAAGAACCTCCATATCTGCCAAAGTAGTTGCAAACCTAATTACTAATGCAGGCGCAAGTAGAGTTGTAACAGTAGATTTACATGCAGGTCAGATCCAAGGATTTTTTGATATGCCAGTCGATAACTTATTTACTACTCCACTGTTTGCAAAATATATTAAAAGAAAACTTAAAGATAAAAATTTAATCTGTGTTTCTCCTGATGTTGGAGGAGTCCAAAGAACTAGAGGATTAGCTACAAGAATAAAAGCTGATCTAGCAATCATAGACAAAAGAAGACCTAGACCAGGACAATCGAAAGTTATGAATATAATTGGAAATGTTAGAGGCAAGACATGTATAATAGTTGATGATATTATTGATAGCGGAGGAACTATTGTAAATGCAGTTGAAGCTTTAAAAAAGAATGGAGCAAATGAAGTTTATGTTTTTATTACCCACGCTGTTCTAAGCAATAAAGCTGCTGATAAAATTAAAAAGTCTAAAGTAAAAAAATTAATTATTACAGACACAATTGATAATTCGCAAAAAATAAAAAATAACAGTAAAATTGAAGTATTATCAATATCTTCTCTTATGGCAGAGGCTATAAAAAGAATTTCTAACTCAACATCTGTTTCAGATTTATTCAATTAATGCTTGTTTTATTACAAAAGTTAAGTTAAATAGCTCATCCAAATAATAACATGAATAATTTAAAAGCTATAAAAAGAGAAAATACCTCATCTGGAGAAATTAATAAGCTAAGACAAAAAGGTTTTATTCCAGCAATTTTATATGGAGGCAAGGACCCAAACGCAAAAATTTCAGTTGAGAAAAAAGCTGTAAAAAATATATTAAACTCTGAGTCTTTTCTTTCAACTGTTATTGAATTGGACATAGATGGAAAAAAACAAAAAGTTTTACCAAGAGAAATCTCTTACCATGTAGTTTCGGATGAACCAATACATATTGATTTTATGAGAATGGTTCCTGGATCAAAAATCATTATAGAGATACCTGTACAGTTCAAAAATCATTCTGAGTCACCGGGACTAAAAAGAGGAGGAGTACTAAATATAGTAAGAAGAAAAGTTGAGTTGAGATGTCCTTCAGATAAAATCCCTGATGATATTGTGATCGATTTAACTGGATCTGATATAGGAACTAGTATTAAAATATCTTCGGTCAAGCTGCCAGAAGATGTAAAGCCCACTATTACTGATAGAGATTTCGTAATTGCAACAGTAGCAGCGCCAACTGTAGTTAAAGAACCTGAAAAACCTGCTGAAGAAACTGCAACAGAAGGTGTTGAAGGTGAGGCAGCTTCCCCAACTACGGAAGAAGGAAGTGAAGCAGCTGCAGCAACAGGCAAGGAAGGGGCTGAGGCTGCAAAAAAAGATGATAAAGGAAAAGGAAAAGAACAATCTGGAGACAAAAAACAGGGCGGAGATAAAAAAGCGTCACCAGAAAAGAAGCCCACTGAAAAAAAATAATTTAATATGCTTTTACTAGTAGGATTAGGTAATCCAGGATCTAATAGTTCGAACAATCGACACAATATCGGATTCAAAATTATTGATGCTATTAATCAACATTTTAAGCTTTCAAAGCAAAAACCTAAATTTAAAGGTCTTCTGACAACAGGTAATATAAAAGAACAAAAAGTCTATGCGATTAAACCTCTTACATTTATGAATAATTCAGGAACCGCAATTAAAGAACTTATAGATTATTTTAAAATAAATTCAAAAGATGTGATTGTATTTCATGACGATATGGACATTGACTTTGGAAAAGTTAAAGCAAAGTTTGGAGGAAGCAGTGCAGGACACAATGGTATTGAGTCTATTGATAAATTTATAGGCAAAGACTATTCTAGAGTGAGAATAGGTATTGGACATCCCAAAGAAAGAAAAAAAGTGAACAATCATGTATTAGAAGATTTTAAGGATGATGAAGAAGAAAAAATAAAAGAAATAACTGACAATATAATTAAGTCAATACCGACTTTAATTGAAAAAAAAATAGATTTATTCTCAAGTAAAGTTAATCAAAATCTTAATGGGATTTAAGTGTGGAATTGTTGGTTTGCCAAATGTAGGTAAGTCAACGCTCTTTAATGCTTTAACTGCTTCAAAAAATGCTGAGGCTGCTAATTTTCCATTTTGCACCATAGATCCGAATATTGGACTCGTAGATGTTCCGGACGATAGACTAGATAAACTTTCAAATCTTTCTAAATCAAAAAAAAAGATCTATGCAAATATAACTTTTGTAGATATTGCTGGTTTGGTTAAAGGGGCATCAAAAGGAGAAGGTCTTGGGAACAAATTTTTATCTCATATTAGAGAAGTTGATGCTATCGTTCATTTAGTCAGGTGTTTTGACTCAGAAAAAATACAACATGTTAACTCACAAATAAATCCTCTTAATGATCTAGAAACAATAAATACTGAAATATTGCTAGCTGATATTGATATTATTCAAAAAAAACTTGAAAAAGGAAAAAGAAAATTATTAGACACAAAGGAAATTTTAACTTTAGAAAAAAAATTAAAATCCTTAAATTCTGAAAAAAACGAAGTTTTTGAAGAACCTGAAAATAAATTCTTATTACGATTAGGTTTGCTAAGCATGAAACCTAGGATCATAGTATGTAATGTAGATGAAAAAAGCCTCTCAGATGGGAATAAATATACTGAAAGTGTTAAAAAAAAATATAGCAAAGAAAATATTGTTGTAATTTGTGCAGATATTGAAGACCAAATAATGGACTTGGACAAAAAAGAAAGGGAGTCTTTTATGCGAGAGATTGGATTAGATAAAACTGGTTTAAACAAATTAATTAGAGAAGGATACAGTCTTTTAAATTTAAATACTTTTTTTACATCTGGTCCTGAGGAAAGTAGGGCTTGGACAATAAAAAAAAATACTCTAGCACCAAAGGCAGCTGGAATAATTCATACTGATTTTGAGAAAAATTTTATTAGAGCAGAAACTGTAACTTCGGAAGACTTTATCAAATTTGGAAGTATGGAAAAATGTAAGGAAATTGGAAAACTTAGAATTGAAGGAAAAGATTATATAGTAAAAGATGGAGATGTATTATACTTCCGTGTCAATCCTTGACCAAATTCTCTTCATGCTGAAATAAACTAAAAGAGTAAGTATAATTAAGAAGATAATTACTTTAAATCCCATTTTGTGTCTTGCCTCTAAATGAGGTTCAGCTGCCCAAGTTAAAAAAGCCGTAACATCTTTTGCCATTTGGTCTTCTGTAGCATTTGTGCCATCAGAATAAGTAATTATTCCTTCCATAAGAGGTTTTGCCATCTTAATTTTGTTACCATCCATATATTTGTTGTAGTACACGCCATCATCTAATTCCAAATTAGCTGGCGGTTCATCATACCCCATAAGAACCGAGTATATATAATCAGCGCCGCCTTTCCTTGACTTAACAAGAACTGACATATCAGGAGGGTAAGCTCCTCCATTTGCAGCTGTTGCAGCTTCTACATTTGGGTACACAGAAACAAATCTGTCTGAAGGTCTTCCAGGTCTTGTAAACATTTCCCCTTGGCTATCAGGGCCATCTGTAACTTCAAAACTTGACGCTATATCCTTTACTTCTGTAATTGAAAATTCAGGACCACCCTTTTCTCCCAAATTTCTATAGCTAAGTAGTCTCATGGAATGGCAAGAAGCACATACTTCTTTGTAAACTTGATATCCTCGCTGAAGAGAAGATCGATCAAATTTTCCCGTGACTCCTTTAAAACTCCAGTCAACTTTTAATAATTCTGTATTTGTATCTGCCGCAATTGAACTACCAGAAAAAAAAATAGATAAAAGAAGTATGAAAATTTTTTTCATCATATTGTTTATCTTATTAAAACAGGATCTGAAATACTTGCAGGTATAGGATCTGTTTTTTCTACTGAGCTAAGTAGTGGCAAAATGACTAGGAAATGTAAAAAATAATATATTGTTCCAACTCTGGCTATTAATAAATATATTCCTTCAGCTGGCATGGCTCCCATATAGCCTAAAACCAAAACATCTATAATTAATATCCAAAAAAATTGCTTATATATTGGTCTAAAAACTGCAGATCTAACTTTACTTCTATCAAGCCAAGGTAAAGCTAATAAAATAAAAATAGAAGCAAACAATAAAATAACTCCTCCAAGTTTATCCGGAACTGATCTTAAAATTGCATAAAAAGGTAAAAGATACCATTCTGGAACAATATGTGTAGGCGTGACTAAAGGATTTGCTTCGATATAGTTGTCAGGATGACCTAGAATATTTGGAGAGAAAAAAATAAACCCAGAAAAAATAATTAAAAATATTAGTAAAGCAAAAAGATCTTTAATAGTTATATATGGATGGAAAGGAACAGTATCTTTTGAAGGTTTTTTAATATCTATCCCTATTGGATTATTGTTGCCTGGCACGTGCAAAGCCCAAATATGTAAAATTACCAAACCTAAAATTATAAAAGGAAATAAATAGTGCAAACTAAAAAATCTAGTTAGTGTAGGGTTATCAACTGAATATCCGCCCCATAACCAATTTGTAATACTTTCCCCAACAAAAGGTATAGCGCTAAAAAGGTTTGTTATAACGGTAGCTCCCCAAAAACTCATTTGACCCCAAGGTAAAACATATCCCATAAATGCTGTGGCCATCATCAATATGTAAATTAACATTCCTATTATCCAAATTACTTCTCTTGGTGATTTATAGGAACCGTAAAATAAAGCTCTAAATATATGAATATAAACTGCAAGAAAAAACATAGATGCACCATTGGAATGTATATATCTTAGGAGCCATCCATAATTTACATCTCTCATAATATGTTCGATGCTATCGAAAGCCATATCAACATGCGCAACATAATGCATGGCCAGAACTAGCCCAGTCACTATCTGAGTAACTAAACAAAAAGTTAAAATGCCCCCAAAAGTCCACCAGTAATTTAGATTTTTTGGAGTAGGATACTCACTTAAGTGTGCACCAAGAGTTAATAATGGAAGTCTGTCATTAAACCATTTTCCAAATTTTGATGATGGGGTATATGTGTGTTCGCTCATTTAAATTTTATCCAATTTTTATAGTGTTGTTATCTACAAATTCGTATTTTGGTATTTCCATATTTACAGGAGCCGGACCTTTTCTAATTCTTCCTGAAGTATCATAATGAGATCCATGACAAGGACAAAACCATCCATTGTATTCTCCTTTATCTGCTAAAGGAACGCAGCCAAGATGAGTACAGACACCTAACATGACCAACCATTCCGTTTTTTTGACTCTATCCTGATCTTTTTCTGGATGTGGCAATTCATTTAAATTGACTGACTGTGCCTCGGAAATCTCTGCTTCAGTTCTTCTTTTAATAAAAACAGGTTTACCTCTCCACAAAACTGTAATTGATTTTCCGGGTTCTATCTGACTTATATCTACTTCAGTGGTTGCAAGAGCCTTAACAGAACTATCTGGATTCATTTGATCAATAAATGGCCAGATGGTAGCACCTATGCCCACAGCTCCAACCGTATAGCTTGCTGTAAACAAGAAATCTCTTCTATTAGTTTTTTTTTCTCCCTTATCCATATAAGATATTTACAATGTTAATGATTAAATAAAACTAAATTCTTATATTTACTAGGGTCAGAATGACACATAAATTAAATTAAAATGATTAATATTGCTCTTTATAAACCAGATATACCGCAAAATACAGGGGCAATTGTTAGGCTGGCCGCGTGTTTAAATCTTAAAATACATATAATTGAACCCTGCGGATTCAACCTGGATGACCCCAGATTTAAGAGAGTGGCAATGGATTATAGTAAGCTAAGTAAGATTATAAGGTATAAAAATTTTGATAATTTTTTAAAAAAAAACCTTAACTCCAGGATAGTATTAATGACAACAAAAGCGGAAAAATCTTATCATCTTTTTAAATTTAAAAAAAAAGATATTTTACTTTTTGGAAGAGAAAGTTCTGGTGTGCCTAATGAAGTACACAAAAAAATTAAGAATAAATTGAAAATTAAATTAAATAAAAATGCCAGATCTCTTAACTTAGCCATCGCAGTAGCTATTGCATCTTCCGAAGCTTTAAGACAAAATTATTATCTATAAAATGAAAATTAAACAAAAAAAGAGACTGACAAAAGAATGGTTTTCAAAATTACAAAATATTATTTGTAAAACTGTTGAGCAGCTAGAAAAAGATAGTGGATCTAACGCAAAATTTAAAAAAAATAAATGGAAGCATGGTGAGTTTAGAACAATTAAAGGAAAAGTGATTCAAAAAGGAGGGGTAGCATTTTCAAATGTAAAAGGTAAATTCCCAAAAAAATTCTCTAAAAAAATTCCTGGAACAAAAAATAATAAAAATTTTTGGTCATCAGGTGTTTCAGTAATATTGCATTCGAATAATCCTAAAATCCCAGCAATGCATTTTAACACAAGATTTATTTGTACTGAAAAAAATTGGTTTGGAGGAGGTATGGACCTAACCCCGTGTCTTAATGACAATAAAGAAAAAAATTATTTTCATAATAAATTAAAAAAAACTTGTGATATTCATAATAAAAAATATTATTATAAATACAAAAAATGGTGTGATAAATATTTTTATTTAAAACATAGAAATGAACCACGTGGTATAGGAGGTATTTTCTTTGATTACAAAATGGATAACTGGCAGAAGGACTTTCTTTTTGTAAAACACATAGGTTTTATTTTTAATCAAATAGTTTATGAAATTATTAAAAAAAAAATGTTTTTAAAATGGACTAAAAAAGAGAAAGAAATTCAAGCATTAAAAAGAGGCAGGTATGTTGAGTTTAATTTATTGTATGATCGTGGTACAAAATTTGGTTTAAATAGTGGTGGTAATCCTGAGGCAATACTTATGTCTATACCTCCAGGACCTAAATGGAAATAATTTTTTATGGAAAAAGAACCAATTACAATTTTAGGACTTAAAAAACTCAAAGATGAGTTAGAGGAATTAAAGAATCTTAAAAGACCAAAAATTGTTGCTGCAATTGCTGAAGCTAGATCTCATGGTGATTTAAAAGAAAATGCTGAATACCATGCAGCTAAAGAGCAGCAAGCCCAGTTAGAAAGTAGAGTAATTTCAATTAATGATATTATTGCTAGAGCCAATGTTATTGATGTAACTAAAATTGAAAATCAAGGAACGGTTATATTTGGTTCTACTGTAACTGTTCAAAACTTGGAAAATAATGAAAAAATAAAATTTAAAATCGTTGGTCAGGATGAAGCGGATGCTTCAAAAAATCTTATCTATTTTAAATCCCCTATCGGAAAGTCTCTAATAGGAAAAAAAGTCAAAGACATGGTCTCTGTTAACACTCCTTCTGGAGAAAAAAATTTTGAAATACTAAATATCCAATATATTTAGTCTTTTTGTTTTATCAATAACATTTAATACATCTTTATTTGAAAGTTGATAGTTACTTTTAATCCAGCGTTGTTCTAACTCCTTCAAAGCAAAACCGATTTTCTTACCTTCTGAAATTCCTTTTTTCATTAAATATTTTCCATCATATGGAAATTTTGGAATTGATATTTTTTCTATATTAGTCTTTAGATCTTGTAAATCTTTATAATTCCATCTTTTATTTTCTAAAAAAACAAAGAATGCCAAATCTTGGGTTTTCTTCTTTCCTAAGAAATAAATATTTTTTTTTAAATTTTTTTTGAAAAAATTTTTATCAGACCTATATCTCTCCAAATTTTTAGATAATGAGTCAAGATCATCTTTAATTTGATTAGAAGTTTTGTATTTATGACAAAAATATTCATGATTTTTTGTTTCATCTATCAATAAAATAGCAAGAATAATATTAGTTTTCAGATTTAACAAATCGCTTTTAGACAATAAACTTAATTTATTAATACGATCTAAATTTTTAAATTCCGGAAAAGTTATAGAAAAAATTGTCTTTAAGTCTTTATTTTTTAAAATATTTACAAAATTTTTTAACTTAATAATTTTTAAAAGCTCTTTTAAGATCCTTTCCTTAGAAAGATTTTTGATTCCATCTAAATTTAATTTTATAGCTTGAACTGTTGAGGGTTCAAAAAAATTATGCCCATATTCTAGTGAAAATCTTATGAATCTTATTATCCTCAAATAATCTTCTTTTATTCTCTCATCAGGATCTCCTATGAATTTAATAGTTTTATTTTCTAAATCTTTGACTCCCATTTGAGGATCAAAAATATTACCCTTTCTATCTAAATAAATTGCATTAATTGTAAAATCTCTTCTTTCAGAGTCTTTATTCCAATCATCTGTGAAAGAAATCTCTGCATGTCTACCGTCAGTTTTTATATCTTTTCGCAAAGTTGTTATTTCAAATTTAAAGTTGTTAAGTAAAAGAGTAATAGAACCATGATCAATACCAGTATCAATTGTTCTAATCTTAGAATTTTTAAATTTTTCTTTTAGTTCTTCGGGACTAAAAATTGTTGCAATATCAATATCATCTATTTCATCATCAAGAATATATTTTCTCACACATCCTCCCACAAACATAGCAACCTTTTTTTCCTTTGGTTGATCTTTCTCAAGAATATCAAATACGAGAGAAATTTCTTTAGACTTATAAAATGGGAAAAATATTTTTTTTATCTTTTGAATTAATTTTTTTTTTAAAGATATTGTTTTCATTTGTTTGGCTGGGGCACTAGGATTCGAACCTAGGATGGTGGTACCAAAAACCACTGCCTTACCGCTTGGCTATGCCCCAATGTTCTCGATTTGATATATCATAAAATAGGGTAATTAAATAGTTTTAGCAATTACGCACCAATATTTTGGGAATTTCTTTTTGATTCTTTTAAATCCTAAAATTGCTGACTTTTTACTTTTAAAAATTCCAAAACAAACTGATCCTGATCCTGTCATTCTAGAAAAATAACAGCCTTGCTGTATTGATATAAAGTTTAAAAGTCTTTTTAATATAAAAA
Organism: uncultured Pelagibacteraceae bacterium; assembly: GCA_902567685.1. Classification (GTDB taxonomy): domain Bacteria; phylum Pseudomonadota; class Alphaproteobacteria; order Pelagibacterales; family Pelagibacteraceae; genus Pelagilacustribacter. The sequence goes on from CACFNH010000001.1 coordinate 9,808, forward strand.
ATTCTGAAGTAACTATTTTTTGGAGATCATTAGTTTCTTTTCTTATTGAATCAACAAATTTGTCTTTTGATATAATTTTCGAAAAGTCAGTTTCAGAAGAATCACTATATTTTTTAACTTTTGAATATATTGTCTTTGTTGAACATTGTATATTTGGATAAACTAATACAAAATTAAAATTAAAATTTTTTTTATATTTTATAATTTTTTTCAAATTTTTCTGAAATAACTGTTTATAAAAAAATAATTTAAAATCTGAACCAATTTGTTTTTCAAAGATTTTAAGTTTTGAAGATTTTATTTTATTTTTAGTAAGATGTTTAATGAGAAAAGCAGCGTTACTAGTTCCACCTCCTAGACCTGAGAATACTGGTATTTTCTTATTTACAATTATTTTATATTTGTTCTCTTTTTTAATTAAATTTTTTTTTCTTAAAATACGAATAGTATCAGATACAGAATTTTTTGATTTATTGACCATTTTTTTAAAATTACCTTTAAATATAATAATATCTTTTTTTCCATTAAACTTTTTAACTTTTAAAGTGTCATGCAAATTCAATAACATTGTATTAGATTGAATATCATGAAGTCCTATTTTAAGTTTTTTTAAAACTTTGAGTGATAAATTAATTTTACAGAAAGATTTTATCATTAAATATTTTAGTATATCACTTTATTAAGATATAAACCGTGAGCTGGTGCTGGTGAGGCACACATTGATCTTTTTTTTGATAAAAAAACTTTTTTAAAGTAATTTAAAGTCCATTTTCCACTTCCTAGATATTCTAGCGCTCCAACCATTGAGCGCACTTGTTGTTGTAAAAAAGATCTGGAGACAAAAGTCAAAATAATCTTATTTCTATTTTTGTTGATAGTAATATTCTTGATTGTTTTAATTGGAGACTTTGCGGAGCAAGATGATGCTCTGAAGGTTGAAAAATCGTGAGTGCCCTTTAACAAATTAGCACCTTTTTTCATTAAATGAATATTGATTTCTTTTCTAATGTGCCATGCTTTATTTTTTTCAATAGCGAGTGACCCTGCTCTATTTATTATAAAATATTTGTATATTCTTTTTTTTGCACTGTGTCTTGCGTGAAAATTTTTGTTTCTCTTTTTAATATCTAAAATAGATATTGGATACTTTTTCAAAAAAAAATTTAAAGAATTTATTGCAATATTTTTATCTAGTATTTTTTTATTTAGTCTAAAATGAGCAGATTGCTCAGTAGCATGAACACCAGAATCAGTTCTTCCTGAACCTATTACAGAAATATTTTTTTTGAAATATTTTGATAAACTCTTCTCCAAAATTCCTTGAACAGTGATACCATTTTTTTGAATTTGCCAACCAGCAAAATTTGTTCCTAAATATTCAACTTTAATTTGATATACAAACATTAAACAATATTTTCTCCAACTTTAATTGGATTTCCCAATATAAATTTTTCAGTAGACATTTTACTTTTTCCCTCTTTTTGAATCTCAAGAATTTGTAAAGAATTTTCTTTGCAAGCAATAGTCAATTGATTATCGATTGTAAAGCCAGCAATACCCTTAGATTTTACAATTTTAGCTTTCCAAACCTTGTACCTTTCATTTTTGTACTCAAACCAAGCTCCTGGATTAGGATTTAAACCATTAATTTTTCCTAGAATTTTTTTTGCACTATCATTCCATTGAATTTTTCCCTCCTCCTTGCTAATCTTTTTTGCATAAGTCGCTTTGCTATGATCTTGTTCTTTAAATTCTATTTCTTTATTTTCAATTTTTTCTATAACAAGAATTAAATTCTTTGCTCCTAATTTAGATAGTATCTCTGATAAAGTTTTTGTATCCATATTATTGTTCATGTGAATTTTGCTCTGATGCATTATTGGCCCAGAATCTAACTCCTCTCTTATTTTCATGATGCTTATACCAGTTGTGGTATCTAAGTTCATAATAGATCTTTGAATTGGAGCGGCCCCTCTCCATTTTGGAAGTAGTGAGGCATGAACATTAATAAAACCATATTTTGATAAATTTAAGAATCTTTTTGGTATAATTTTTCCATATGCAACAACAATAACAATATCTGGATTTAAATTTTTAACAAAATTATACTCCTCATCTGAATCAAGAATTTCTGGGGTTCTTAAAATAAGAGAGTTTTTTCTTGCAAAATTTTCTACCGCAGAAGAATTAACTTTTTTACCTCTGTAAGCTTTTTTTGGAGGCTGAGAATATACAGCTACAATATCATATTTAGATTTGACCAAAGATTCTAAAGTTGCAACTGAGAACTCAGGAGTTCCCATAAAAATAATTCTTTTTGGCATTAAATTATTGAAATTAAACTACTATTCTTTCTAATTCTTTTTTTTGTTTTGAAAGTTTTTTTGTAATTAGAGATTTTTTTAATTTTGAAAGATAATCTATAAACAAAATGCCTTCAAGATGATCTATCTCGTGCTGAATACAAGTAGCCAAAAGGCCTTCTGTCTTTAATTCTCTTTTGTTTCCATCATAATCTAAATATCTTACGTGACATTTGTCAGGCCTGTCGATTTCAGCAAATTGGCCTGGAACAGATAAACACCCTTCTTCATAAGTTGCATCTTCTTTTGAACTCCAAAGTATTTCTGGATTAACAAAATATAATGGATTTTTTTTATCTTTCTCTTTTAGCAAATCTATTACTATAACTCTTTTTGGTACTCCAATTTGTATTGCAGCAAGACCTATACCTTGTGCATTATACATTGTATCTAACATATCATCCATTAAGAGGCGTAAGTCATTATCTACTTTCTCTACAGGTTTGGATTTTTGCCTTAGGAAAGGATCTGGTTCTGTTAAAATTTTTTTAACTGTCATTGGAAAACTTATATTACAATTAGCTCCTTAAGGGTAGTGCTCTGGTTAAAACTTCATTTCTAAACCTTTTTAGACCAGCTCGATTTAATATATGGACAATAAAATAAACAGTTTCTGGATCTAATTCTGACATCTCATCCTCGCCGATTATTTCCACAAATTTCAAAGCAAGCAATCCAGATTCTTTATTCTTAGTTAATTTTAATAAGTTCTGTGGAATGCTATACTTCTTTGAGATATCTTCGTACTTTATACCCTCAGGTATAGAAAAACCATCTACTTTTAAAGACTCTATTAGAGCCAAGTCTTTTGCTGAGAAAAAATATTTTTTATTCTTCTTAATTTTTTTATAAACATTATTCAAATTCTTCTGAGATTTTTGTTTTGGTGTTCCTTTTTCTGTATAATATCTAACCACTCTAGATCTATGCAATACTTTGTCATCAAATTTAATTTTTCCTAATTTATATTCTTGTTCTGATATTATATTTTTCTCTACAACTTTTGCATATGACTCTGGGATCTCATCTTTATTTAACTCCTTTAACTTGTCGCTTAAGAACTTAGAAAATACATTAGACAAATTATCTTTTTTAAACAAATCTTTTAATAAAAATAGAAGTTTAATTTTATTTTCAGAATTGTCAGATAGTAAAAATCTTTGAAATATTAAAGCCCTTCCTTCTATGCCATCTAATGACTGATATATTCCATCAGCATTAATTAGAGTATTTATATCAAATTGTATTTTTTTATAAATTTCAAATATTTTTATTTTATCATAACTATTATTATTAGCTGCTATTTCTAGATTCTTTATCTTCTCTTTATCTTTTAAATCGTCTACTTTTAGCAAATTAGATGCATTTAAATATTCCCAAATATATCTATTAGTTTTTTCGTTAGGTTCATAACTAAAATTTGGAGTTGTGATTGAGGAAAGATAAAAATTTAGTAAATTATCGTCTTTAATATTGCTGTCAGTTGTTTCATTTATTCCCAGTAAAAAGTTAATTTTATTATCAAAGAATTTATCAGAAAGATTTTGTTCTCTTAAAAGATCAAATATTAGTTGAGCTTCATTTTTTTTGTCATTGAAAATTAAACAATAAATTTTAAATTTTTCTAAGTATGGATCCTTTATTTCCTTGCCGATAAATTCAGATTTCTTACAACCTTCTTTGAGATCTGCTTTTGCAATATTTTTATCAACTAAATATTGTATTATTTTTTTTTTACCCTTAAAATTATTATTCTTATTTAAAAAATTCTCCAATAAGTCAATCTTATCATTTTTTATCAGCCAACTAATTTTTAAATCTAAAAACTCTTCATCTGACATATCTTGTGGCAAATAGGAATAGGTCATAATTGTATTTACAAATATATCTTCAGCTGTTCTAGAAAGTTTTATTTTATTAATTCTCTTAAATATGGATTTGATATCTTCACCTTTAGTATTAGACCACATTGCAAGATCAAAATTGTTTTCTTGTGGATCAAAAATACCAAAGATTTTTCTTTCAGGTTCGTCTGATTGACCACCTTCACCAATTTTAATATCAGTGCTTATAATTTCTTGATTTTTTTTTTCTTTTTTTATTTCTATTTTTTGGTTCGACTCTTCTTCTATAGGAACATTGGTGCTTTCCTCTTTCTTTGTATCTTTTTTCCAAATATCTACTGATTCCTCTTCTGCTTTGATAGAAGTTGAAATAATAGTTAGGAAAGTTAAAAAAATAAGATATTTACTTAAGCTTAATAATCTCATTAGTAATATCTTTTTTAATTTCATTTTTTGGAAACGGAAAATTAATTTTGCTTAGAAGAAATATACAAAAAATAATAATAGAGCAAACCACTAGGACTTTAATTAATTTTTTTGCTAGACTTTGGCCAATACTCTCTTGTTTTTTAAATTTGATTTGCATAGTTATAAAATATATTTAAACTCAATAAATAAGACAAATTTGTGATAAATCAAATTATTAATTAGGATCTTAATTGAAAAAAAACCTTGTTTTAACTGGAATGATGGGTGTTGGAAAATCCACTATAGGGAGATCTTTGTCAAAAAAGTTAAATATGAGGTTTATTGATTTAGATAGAGTAATTGAAAAAAGAGAATCTGCCACAATCAAAGAAATTTTCAGAAAAAAGGGAGAAAGATATTTCAGAAATTTAGAAAGAGAATTAGCTTTAAAAAATCTTAAGAAAGAAAATTCTATTATTGCTCTTGGTGGAGGTGCCTTTATTGACCGCCATATAAGAAAAGAAGTTTTAAAAAATTGCATAAGTTTTTGGATAGACGTAAAGATAGATGTCGTTTTGAGTAGATCAAAAAGTCTAAGAAAGAGACCATTATTAAATAAAGTTAATTTAAAAAGTACATTTCATAATATTTATGAGAGAAGAAAAAAAGTATATAGTCTTGCTAATTTTAAAATAAACTGCAGTAAAATTGGTAGATCTAAAGCTACCAGAAAGATTATTAAATTATATGAATCTCAATGAAATAAAAGTAAACATAAGTGAGTCTAACTACTCAATATTTATAGGAAATAAAATTCTAAATATTCTTCCAAAAAAAATAAAGTCTTTATGTCCAAAAACAAAAAAAATTGCAATTATCTTAGATAAAAAGGTTCCAAAAAAATACAAATTCAAAATTAAAAAATTATTAAAAAATTACCAATTATTTATTTTTGAATATTCTGCAAATGAAAAACTAAAATCTTTTTCCAATGTAAACAAACTTTCAGAAAAAATTCTTTCCAAAAATTTCAATAGAAATGACATAATCATTGCCGTGGGCGGTGGTATTGTTGGAGATTTCTCTGCTTTTACTGCAAGTATAATTAAAAGAGGAATAAATTTTATAAATATACCTTCTACTTTACTTGCCCAAGTGGACTCCTCAATTGGGGGAAAAACTGGAGTAAATTCGATATATGGAAAAAATTTAATTGGCTCATTTTATCAACCAAAAATTGTTTTAATAGATGTATCTTTGCTAAACAGTTTGAGCAAAAGAGAAATGGTTTGTGGTTATGCTGAAATACTAAAACACTCATTAATATTAAAAAATAACTTTTTTAAATGGCTTAAATTAAAATCAAAAAAAATATTAGAATATAGAGAAAGAAATTTACTAAAACAGGCCATCTATAGAAGTTGCAAAGTTAAATTATATTTTGTTAAAAAAGATGTTAAAGAAAAAAATTTAAGAATGAAATTAAATTTCGGCCATACATTTGCACATGCTATAGAAGCTCAAAATAATTACTCCCATAAAATAAACCATGGAGAGGCAGTCTTAATAGGAATGATGATGGCTACAAAGCTTTCTGTAATAAAAAAAGTATGTTCAAATAATGTAATGTTAGAAATAAGTAAAATTTACAGAGAAAATAATCTTATTTCAAAATTTAAAAAATTTTTTAAAAAGAAAAATTATAACAAGATAATTCATTTTATGGCTAATGATAAAAAAAATGATGATCAGAAGATAAATTTAATTTTATTAAAAAGTATTGGCAGAACTACAAATCCTGGAACTTTTAAATTATCTTTAAAAGAAATGAAAAAACATTTTCCAATATTACTTAATTTTAATTTCTAATGCATGAATATTTTTTTTCAATTCATCTTTTAAAATTTTCATGATATTTCTCTGAGCTTCCAGTTGACTTACGGACCTTAAAAACTTTGATTCTATTTCTAGATACAAATGACGTTTATTAACATCAAAAGATTTATGTTTTTTATGTTTGTATGAATTATCTAAAACTATAATTTTTTCAACATCTATGTTTTTTTTAATTTTATTTTCTATAAAATTTATATAATCATCCATAATAAGATATAATTTACTATATAAATTTTAAATTGATATGAAAATTATTTGCGACTGGGATAATTGTAAAAAAATAGGTAGTTACAAGGCTCCTATAGAAAAAGATAACAGCAGAAAGTTTAAGCTTCTGTGTCTAGAACATATAAAAATTTTTAATAAAAAATGGAATTATTTTGCTAACATGACAAATGAAGAAATAGAGTACTTTATAAAATCAGACTTAACTTGGCACAAGCCTACGAAAAGCTTTAATTCCTCAGATAATTTTTTTAGTGTTCTATGGAATAACGCTTTAGAAGATAAGCTAAATATATTTGGATCTTCTAATTTTAAAAATTTTAAAAAAAGTAAACTATCAAGTACAGATCGAGATGCTTTAGATATTATGGGTTTAAAATATGAGGCAAAATGGGAAGAAATTCAAAAAAAATTTAAATCTCTTGTAAAGAAATATCATCCTGATAAAAACCTCGGTAGCAAAAAATTTGAAGATAAACTTAAAAAAATTACTTTGGCTTATAGCAAACTTAAAATGACAATAGGTAAAAATAATGGATAATTCTTTAAACCTTGAAAAACCAGATATCAAAATTTCTGTTAAACAAACTTTTGGAATTAATACGGAAATGGAAATAGACGGATTTGGAAAAAAAAATGAATATGTTCCAAGAATTGATCAGGATTATAAATTCGACAGAGATACTACTTTGGCAATTTTATCTGGTTTTGCTTTTAATAAAAGAGTTTTGATTCAAGGCTATCATGGTACTGGTAAGTCTACACATATTGAACAAGTTGCAGCTAGACTTAATTGGCCATGTGTTAGGGTAAATTTAGATAGCCACATAAGTCGAATAGATTTAATAGGAAAAGACTCTATTATTCTAAAAGATGGAAAACAAATAACTGAATTCAAAGAAGGTATATTGCCTTGGTCAATTCAAAATCCAGTAGCTCTTGTTTTTGATGAATATGATGCAGGAAGACCAGATGTAATGTTTGTTATACAAAGAGTACTTGAAAGTGAAGGAAGCTTTACTTTGCTCGATAAAAATAAAATATTAAAGCAACATAACTACTTTAGAATGTTTGCAACAACTAACACTGTAGGTCTGGGCGATACAACAGGACTTTATCACGGAACTCAACAAATAAACCAAGGTCAAATGGATAGATGGAATATTGTTTCGACATTAAATTATTTACCATTTGAAAAAGAACTAGAAATAATTTTAGCTAAAAATAAAAGTTTTAACAATAAAGAAGGCAAAGAAAAATTATCAAATATGATTAAAGTTGCAGATCTAACCAGAAAAGGTTTTATTAATGGAGACATATCTACAGTTATGAGTCCCAGAACAGTTTTACATTGGGCTGAAAATACTAATATATTTAAAGATTCAGGTTATGCATTTAGAGTTACATTTTTAAATAAATGTGATGAAATAGAGAAAAAAATAATATCAGAATATTATCAAAGATGTTTTGGTGAGGATTTGCCAGAATCATCAATAAACGTGACTATTTCTTAAGTGGAAAAAAAAGAAGATTTAATAAAAGATTTTAAAATAGCAATAGCATCAACCGCCAAATCAGTATCAAATGTAAATGATTTAGAGGTTATATTTGGCAATCAAGATTTAAAAACAGATAAAATAACCATTAAACTTCCTGAGATGGAAAATATTAACAATAAAATTAATTATACAAAAGCTAGGGCGTTAGCAGATTCAGAGGCTCTGAAAATTAGATATAGTGATGAAAAAATATTGGATTCAAAAAAACCCAGTGGAACTGTTTCAAAAAAATTGTATTCAATAGCAGAAAAAATTAGATATGAAAAATTAGGATCTTTAGAATTTAAAGGAATTAGAGAAAATATCAAAACTTCATATATTGAAAAATTAAATAATTTAAAGACTGAAAAAAACTCTGAAAGACTAATTGAGGCTTTTGAGAACTATTTAAGAATAAATTTTTTTAATATTAAAAATAATAAAAATATAGAAAAAACTTTTAAAGATTTTAAAAAAGGTTTTGATGATAAGCTAAAAAGTAAATTAAAAATTCTTAACAATTCAATTAAAGATCAGTCAAAATTTAACTCATTAATATCTGATCTGATATCTGAAATGAATATAAACGAAGAAATAGAACATGATCAAAAAGAAGAGGAAAACAGCAGTAGTGATGATAGTTCACCTAAATCAACTGAGCAGTCCACCCAGGAGAAAATGGAAGAAAATGAAGAAATGTCTGTTGAGTCAAGCATTCCAGATGTAGAAAATTTTTCTAGTAAATCTGAAGGAGATAATGAGGATTTAGAAATAGAAGAACCTTCTAGTTCAACAAAACAAAGAGGAAAAACAGTTAGAGATTTTGGTAATAAAAAATATAAAGCCTATACTAATGAATTTGATGAAACTATAAAAGCTGAAGAATTAGAAAGCGAAGATGAATTAAACAGACTAAGACAAAATTTAGACCAGCAACTTTTACAATTGAAAAATTTTATTTCAAAATTAGCAAATAAGCTTCAAAGAAAGCTTTTGGCAAAACAAAATAGATCTTGGGATTTTGATCTAGAAGAAGGACTGTTAGATAATTCAAAACTTGCAAGAATAATAATTGATCCTTTCAACTCACTTTCATTTAAAAAAGAAAAAGATTTTGAATTTAAAGATACTTTAGTAACAATTTTAATTGACAACTCTGGATCTATGAGAGGTAAACCAATTTCTGTAGCAGCGGTCTGTGCAGACATATTGTCTAGAACTCTAGAAAGATGTTTAGTTAAAGTGGAGGTTTTAGGATTTACTACAAAACATTGGAAAGGTGGATCTAGTAGAGAAAAATGGATAAATAATCAAAAACCTCTTTTTCCAGGAAGATTGAATGATTTAAGACATATAATTTATAAATCTGCAGATGTCCCTTGGAGACAAGCTAAAAAAAATATTGGATTGATGCTCAAAGAGGGTTTGTTAAAAGAGAATATAGATGGAGAAGCTCTTAAATGGGCTTATAACAAAATGGCAAAAAGAAAAGAAGAAAGAAAAATATTAATGGTCATTTCAGATGGTGCTCCAGTTGACGACTCAACTTTATCTTCAAATTCAAGCGATTATCTAGAAAATGACCTTAAAAATGCTGTTAAATGGATTGAAAAAAATACAAGCATAGAATTGCTAGCAATCGGAATTGGTCACGATGTTACAAGATATTATAACAAAGCAGTTAAAATTACAGATGTTCAAGATCTTGGAGATGTGATGATAAATCAGTTAACAGAATTATTTACTAAAAAAAATATAAATAAGTCTATTCATTAAAATTTATAAAAATCTTGAGCTGATTCTTCCTTGATATATATTATTTTTTTTATAATTATTCTAAAAGGTATTAACATTAACAAGGCTATAAATAATTTCACTGCTAGATCTCCAAAAGCCAATGAAACCCAAGAAATTCCTGTATTATAAAAAGCTATTGAAAAAAATAAAAAAGTGTCGACCACTGACCCAAACACAGATGATATAAGGGGAGCTACAAACCAAATCTTATTTCTTAACTTATCAAATAAATTTATATCAATATTCTGGGCTATAAAGAATGCTAGCCCAGAACCTATAGCTATTCTTATAGATATCACATCAGAAAAATTTGTTGAAACAAACAAAGTAAGCAAAACTCCAACTGTAAAACCAATATAAACAACTTTTCTAGCGATAGCCTTTCCGAAAGCTCTATTGGCTAAATCAGTAATCAAAAAAGTAACAGGATAAGTGAAAGCTCCATATGTCAATAATTCATTAAGGTCATAATACTTAACTGGAAATTGAACTAGGTAATTAGAGATAATTACTGTAAGTCCCATAAAAATTGACAAGATAAAGAACAGGTTGTTGCTTCTTTTTGTCATTTACTGATACTTTATGATCTTGAGGAAATTGAAAATTTTATTTTTTTTACCCTTTTAGAAAGTTTGTTATTTTTCGCAGTTTTAAGAAACTTGTCTAACCCACCCTTAAAATCAACTGTTCGCAAAGCTGAATTTGTTACATTCAATTTTATATTTCTTTTCAAAATATCACTTTTAAAAGATATTTTTCTTAGATTAGGAAGAAATCTTCTCTTTGTCTTATTGTTAGAGTGACTAACGTTATGACCTTTTAGCGGTGATACTCCTGTAAGTTCGCATCTTTTAGACATATATAATTTCCGTAAGTTGTATAGTTCCTCATTATTGGATGGTCAAGCTTTTAAAAACCAGCAAAACTAAGAATTAATTCCAACAGCTTCATTTATATTTTTAATTTTCTCTTTCTTTAAAATTTCTATAAGTTCTTTTTTAATCTCTTTTACAATTCCTGGTCCTTTGTAAATCATGCCTGTATACAATTGAACTGCATGTGCACCTGCAGCAATTTTTTCAAAAGCGCTTTGACCAGAGTCAACTCCTCCAACACCAATAATCTTAACTTTTCCTTTAGTTTGTTTATGAAATTTTTTAATCAAATTTGTAGATAAATTTTTAATTGGTAAACCTGATAGACCGCCTTCCTCGTTCTTTTGAACATCAACAAGGTTTTCTCTATTGCCATCTGTTGTATTAGATATAATGATTCCATCAATTTTGTGCTTTAATATTAATTCATTTATGTAACTTATGCTTTCTTCATCAATATCAGGAGAAATTTTTATAAACAAAGGTTTTTTAATTTTTTTTTCCTTTTTTATACTGTTTAATTTCTCTAACAATTCAGAAAGTGATTTTTTTTCGTGAAAATCTCTTAAGCCTTCTGTGTTTGGTGAAGAAATATTTATACTAATATAATCGGCATTGTTGTGAAGTTGAGATAGACAAATTATAAAGTCTTCTGTTTTGTTTTTTGTATCTTTATTTGGGCCAATATTAATACCTAAAATACTACTAGGTAAATTATTTGAAATACGTTTAGATACTATTTCAAGACCATCATTGTTGAAACCTAGCCTGTTAATCAAAGCATAGTCCTTCTCTAATCTAAAAATTCTGGGTTTAGGATTTCCTAATTGTCGTTTTGGTGTAATTGTTCCAACCTCAACAAAACCAAATCCGAGTTTATAAAGTGAATTATAAACTTCTGCACTTTTATCAAAACCTGCTGCCATGCCAATAGGATTTTTAAGTTTTTTTTGAAATAAATTTGTTTCTAAAATATTTTCATTCTCAACTTCAAAAAGACTGTCGGGAACAACGTTCAGCTTAAGAGATTTAATTGCTAAATCATGTGCAGCTTCAGGATCTAAACCAAAAATTAAAGGCTTTAAAAAAGAAAACATTTTTCTCTATTTAATTTTTTCATTAATCAATTTAATAGTTTCTTTTATTCCAAAAAAACTTATAAAAAAACCCATTCTTGGCCCATCTGTTTCACCAAATAAAACTTCATATATGAGTTTAAACCATTCCCTTAGATTTTTACTGTAACCTTTTTCTTTGCCAACTGAGTATACAATTGTTTGTATATCCTCTGGCTTCATTTCTTGCTGAACTGATTTTAGTTTTTCTACTAATTCTTTTAATGCTTTTTTTTCCTCAGAATTAGGAGTTTTAAATTTTTTATTTGGTTCTACTTTTTCATTGAAATAGTTAATTGCATACTCTGTCAAACTATCAAGTATTGGATGGTCTTTTGAATTTATGTCTTTATGAAATCTGTTAATAAACTTCCAAAGAACTTCTTTTGATTTAGCATTACTAGATCCAACTATATTTAATAGCATTGAAAATGGCATTACAATTTTTTCTTGAGGAGGTTTTCCATTATGAACATGCCAAACAGGGTTTAGTAGTTTTTCATTTTCTTTCTGATTTGGGTATTTTTCAATAAATGTAAGATACTCATCAACTGTTTTTGGAACTATTTCAGAATATAATTTTTTTGCTCTTTTTGGATTTGGATACATGTATAAGGCAAGACTTTCTGGAGATGCGTACTTTAGCCAGTCTTCAATTGAAATTCCATTGCCTTTGGATTTTGAAATTTTTTCTCCCTTTTCGTCTAAAAATAGCTCATAAGCAAAACCATTAGGCGGTTTTTTCCCCAGCGTCTCACAAATTTTACTAGAAAGAATAGCGCTCTCTATTAAATCTTTACCATACATTTCAAAATCAACTTCAAAAGTAAACCATCTCATAGCCCAATCTACTTTCCATTGGAGCTTACAATTGCCATCTGTAATTTTTGTCTCCATTTTTTTTCCATTATTATCAAAAATGAGTGTATTTTTTTTTTTATCCATTTCTAGCATAGGTATTTCTAAAACCTTTCCTGTATCTGGGCAAATTGGAAGAAAGGGACAGTAAGTCTTTTGTCTTTCTTTTCCAAGTGTTGGTAAGACAATATTCATAATTTCATCATATTTATCCAAAACTCTTATTAAAGAGTTATTAAAATATCCATTTTTGTAATTTTCTGTTGAGCTTTTAAAGTTAAAATTAAAATTAAATTTTTTTAGAAACTCTTTTAATTTTTCATTATTATGCTCACCAAAACTTTTGTATTTACCAAATGGGTCAGGTATTTGAGTCAAAGGTTTTCCAAGATTATCGTGTAACACTTTGTTGTTTGGAATGTTGTCAGGTACTTTTCTAAGTCCGTCCATGTCATCTGAAAATGTTATGAGTTCAGAATTAATTTTTTGAACATGATTTAAAGCATTTATCATCATTGTTGTTCTTGCCACTTCACCAAAAGTACCAATGTGTGGTAAACCACTAGGACCATAACCGGTTTGAAAGATTATTTTTTTTTTTGCCTTAATTAAATCTTTCCTGTCTTTTAAAAGCTTTCTAATTTCAACAAAAGGCCATGAAGAAGTTGATTGAATTAAGTCATTATCAAGCATAAGAATGGTTTATTAAATTTTATATATAAAATACAGTTATAAATACAAGATAATAAGTTGAATTTTATAACTATTTAAATAGTCTTATTTTGCTATGACAGCGAACAAAACTGTTTTTTTTATAAGTGGTATTCTTTTAGTAATTCTAGGCATTTTTATGCTAGCTCCATATTTATTACAAATATTCTATGGAGAAAAAAGCCATAGCTTTTTATCTTCCTCATTTATTACAATTTTTATTGGAGTTTTGTTAATTCTTTCTAACTTACAAAAGAATTATCGACTAAATCTTCAAGAAACTTTTATTTTTTCTACTTTATCATGGGTGTTTGTAGCACTTTTTGGAAGTATTCCGTTTATGCTTTCTACTTTGAACCTTTCAATTAGTGAAGCTTTTTTTGAAAGTATGTCTGGAATAACAACAACCGGTTCCACAGTGATCTCTAACTTGGATAATAGTCCGAAGAGTATTTTATTTTGGAGAGCTATAATGCAATGGTTAGGAGGAATTGGAATTATCGTTATGGCTATTACAGTTTTTCCTCTTTTAAAAGTTGGAGGGATGCAATTATTTAAAATGGAAAGTGCTCAAGATGCAGAAAAAATTTTTCCTAGAACTGCAGAAGTTGCTAAAACAATAATTTCAACTTATTTAATTTTAACTTTTTTATGTGCTTTCTTTTATTGGTCATTCGGTATGAGTTTATTTGATAGCGCTGCACATTCGATGACTACAATTGCAACTGGTGGCTTTTCAACTCATACAGAATCTATAGGATATTTTAAAAGCTCTGGAATAGAAATAGTTGCAACTATTTTTATAATTCTCGGAAGTATTCCATTTATTTCTTATTTAAAATTTGTTAGAGGAAATTCAAAAATTTTTTTCCAAGATGTTCAAATTAGAGGTTTGATTTATCTTCTAATGATATCAATCTTAGTAATGTTTTTGTATTTATTTTTTACAAATCATGAAGTTTCATTATTAGATAGACTAAGAATCTCTTCATTTAACGTTGTTTCAATATTATCTGGTACAGGATACGTTACAGATGATTTTGGTTTATGGGGGAAATTCTCTTTGATATTTTTTCTATTTTTAATGTTTGTTGGAGGTTGTGCAGGTTCGACTACTTGTGGAATAAAAATATTTAGACTTCAAATACTATTTTTGTTTTTTAAAAATCAAATAAAAAAGTTAATTTACCCAAATAGTATATCTATAATAAAATATAATACACAAAAAATTTCTGATAGTTTTATTACTTCAGTAATAGTTTTTGTATTCTCTTATCTTTTTTTATTCATGCTTTTAGCGGTGTTACTTTCAATTACAGGACTTGATTTTGTATCAGCTATTTCTGGAGCTGCCACTTCCATATCAAATGTTGGTCCTGGATTAGGGGATATGATTGGACCAAATGGTAATTTTAAAGAGGTTTCTGATACCTCGAAATGGCTTTTGTCTTTTGGTATGCTTCTTGGTAGATTAGAATTGTTTGCAGTTTTAGTTTTGTTTTTTCCAGCATTTTGGAAAAATTAAAAATTTATAGTTAATTATGGAAATATATAAAAAACAAACATTGTCAGAAACCTTTTCTGTTTACTTCGATAGAAGAATGATCAGAATTTTATTGTTAGGGGTAATAAGTGGGTTTCCTTGGGTGCTTATAGGTAGCAGTTTAAGTCTTTGGTTAAAAGAGGACGGTCTTAGCCGAAGCACTATTGGCTGGGCAGGACTAATATTTGCTGTTTATGCCTTTAATTATCTTTGGGCTCCAATAATAGATAGAATTCGAATTCCTTGGTTAACTAATAAGATTGGTCATCGTCGTGGTTGGATTGTAACTATGCAATTAATTATTTTAATTAGTTTAGTATTTTGGAGTGTAGTAGATCCTTCAACAAACTTGGCATTAGTAATAACAATTGGTTTAATTATTGCTATTGCTTCAGCAACTCAAGATATAACTGTTGATGCGTTAAGAATTGAACAAATAGGTGAAGATGAAGGAAAGTCAATGCAAGCTGGAGCTGCCATGGCTGTGGTTGGTTGGTGGACAGGTTACAAATTAGGAGGAATGATTGCATTAAATGCTGCAGAATATTTTCAATTAGCTGGATTTGAAAATTATTGGCAAGTTACTTTTTTAGTACTTGGTATAGTTATTATTGCCTGCAACATTGGGCTGATGTTTGTGCATGAGCCTCAGCCTACGGAAAGACAAGAATCACAAAAAAAAACTGACCAAGAGATTGAAAAGAAACTAGGATCTTCAAATTTTGCTACGAAATCAGTAGCATGGATTACGGGTACAATTGCTGGACCCATAATAAGTTTTTTTAGAAAAAATGGATTTAAGATTGCATTAGGTATTTTAGGATTTGTTTTTCTTTTTAAGATAGGAGAAGCTTTTCTGGGAAGAATGTCTATTATATTTTATAAAGAAATAGGTTTCTCAAAATCAGATATTGCTCTTTATTCTAAAGGCTTAGGCTGGATTACAACTGTGGTGTTCACACTTTTAGGTGGTCTATTTGCAATACGTTCTGGAGTAATTAAAGCAATGTTTGTTTCTGGAATATTGATGGCCTCAACGAATCTTTTGTTTTCTTTACTTGCTTGGTCTGGAAAGTCTGAATGGCTTTTTGCGATAGCTGTAATTTTTGATGATATGGCAGCAGCATTTGCCACTGTTGCTTTTGTTGCTTTTATTTCAATGTTAGTAGACAGAACCTATACAGCTACACAATATGCTTTGCTTGCATCAATTGGAACTGCGGGCAGGACGACTCTTGCAGCATCCTCTGGGGCATTAGTTGACTGGTTAAATGGTGATTGGGGTATATTTTTTATACTAACAGCAGTTATGGTAATACCTTCATTGATTTTTCTTTTTTTAATAAGAAAGAAACTCAATTTGAATGAGTAAATTTTACACAAACAATTATTCAGATATTAATCTATATAGAAAGAAATCGTCTAAATCCGAAGTAATGACTCAGATGATTTATGGAGATATTTTTTTTCCAATAAAAAGAAGTAATAAATGGTGGAAAATTAAAATAAAAGATGATGGTTATGTCGGTTTTATAAAAAAGAGAAATTTTATTAAATCTCTAAAACCAACTCACAAAGTTTCAAAGCTTTCAGCAAAAATCTATAAAAAACCAAATTTTAAAAAACCTTCGGGAAAGCTTACATTTGGAGCAAGGATCAAGTTGGATGGGAAATCATCAAAATTTATTAAGTTTCAAAATAATTGGATAGAAGCAAAAAATTTAAAACCTATAAGATTTAAAAGCAAAAATCCTTTCTCCAATATAGATATTTTTAAAAATGTAAAATATAAATGGGGCGGAAAGACCTTCAAAGGACTTGATTGTTCGGCTTTGATACAAGTGCTTTTTAATTTCAATAACAGGTATTGTCCCAGAGATGCAAAAGATCAAGTTAGATATTTTAAAAAAAATGTTAGCCTAAAAAATTTAAAAAAAAATGATATTATTTATTGGAAAGGCCATGTAGCAGTGGCCATTTC
Organism: uncultured Pelagibacteraceae bacterium; assembly: GCA_902567685.1. Taxonomy (GTDB): domain Bacteria; phylum Pseudomonadota; class Alphaproteobacteria; order Pelagibacterales; family Pelagibacteraceae; genus Pelagilacustribacter. The sequence continues at coordinate 26,962 of CACFNH010000001.1, forward strand.
TAAAAAAAAACTTATTCATGCCTATGGGCCTATGAAAAAAACAGTAATCATGGGCATTGATAAAACAATAAAAAGAATTGAAGAAACTGCTAAATTAAAAGTGATTGGAATTAAAAGGCTATAAAAGGCAAAGGCAGCTTCAGTCTCCCTCCGCTGCCCTTAATAATAATTTAAATGATTCGACGATTTAATTTAAGACTCTTTTAAGTTGTATGTGGATATATGTATGGCGGAGAGAGAGGGATTCGAACCCTCGAAACGGTTTCCCGTTTACACGCTTTCCAAGCGTGCGCCTTCAACCACTCGGCCACCTCTCCCTAATTAGAATTTAAAATTGATTTTTCCATTTGTTTTAAAAATTTTTCTTTAAGAGGTAATTTATTTTCTTTCATTTCTCTTTGAATGTTTTCATAATTACTTTCAATATATCTAATTTTTTCAATAAGACTTTTTGCATCACGATTAACAACAAATATTCCTTTTTTATTTCCTAACACGTGATCGATTTCTTTAAATACAATTGCTGGCCTAAGTCGTGCTAAAGATTCTAAAAGAGCCATTGGATGACCTTCGGTAAAAGAAGGTAAAATAAAAATATCATGATCATCATAAAACTTGATTAAATTGTCTTCATTGGTCTCAATTTCATAAACATTTACATTATTTTGAGTAATAATTTTATTTGAAACTTTTTCAGAACCTACAATAGACAAGGTTATATTTTCGCTAATTTTTTTAAAAATTTTTAACAAAGAAAAAATTCCTTTTTCAACCCTTATTCTTCCAACATATAAAATTTTTATTTTATCTAATCGAGCTGTTTTGTGATTTGATAACCATTTACTAGTAAGCTGAGATGGCTCAACAATATCTCCCTTTCTTCCTCGTAAAATATATTCTCTACAACTTATTAAATGAGAAAATTTACTAACTATAAAAAACATCATATGATAAATAGCTGGACCTAAAAAACCAAGTATGGCTTTATATTCTCCATACCCATCACTTCTAAGATAAACATTTGGTTTTTTTTTGAAAAAGTTTAAAAGAACACAAGCTAACATAGTAAATGGAGAGATTGATATAATTAGATATTTAGAATTTTTAATCCTTGCAGCTTTTAAAATTTGAAATAAAAAAGTAATTATGTTTCCAAATACTTTAATGTTTTTTAGATTAATTTTATGTGATCTAATTTTTTTTGACTCTCTGGCTATAATATTTACTTCAAATTTATTATTTAATCCTTCAGAAGTTGACTTAACATCGATATTATCACAGAAAAACTTTCCTTGGTCATTAAAAATACTTTCATTTGAAATTATAAACAATTTATTCATTAATTTTCTTTATTAATTTTTAATACTCCAATAAAAGCTTCTTGAGGAATTTCTACTTTTCCAAATTGTTTAGCTCTAGCTTTTCCTTTTTTTTGTTTTTCAAGTAACTTACGCTTTCTATCCATGGCTCCACCACCATGAATTTTTGTAAGAACGTCTTTTTTAAATCCCTTAATGCTTTCCCGTGCTATAATTTTTCCTCCAATAGCAGCTTGAACCGGAATCATAAAATTATGTCTTGGAATTAAATCTTTTAATTTTTCACAAATTTGTCTTCCAGTTTTTTGAGCAAAATCTTTATGTATAATGGTAGCTAATGCATCCACCGGTTCTCCATTAACAAGCACTCCAAGTTTTACTAAATCTCCTTCTTTGTAGCCTGTTATTTCATAATCAAAACTTGCATACCCGCTCGAAATTGATTTTAATCTATCATAAAAATCAAATACGACTTCATTAAGTGGGAGATCATAAGATAAGACAGCTCGATTACCTGAATAAGATAAATTAGTTTGTATACCTCTTTTGTCCTGACAAATTTTAATAATAGAACCTAAATATTCATCTGGAGTAATTATTGTTGCTTTAATCCAAGGTTCCTCGATGATCTTAATTTGGCTTGGGTCAGGCATATTAGAGGGATTTTGTAAATTTATTATATCACTATTAATTTTATGAACTTTGTAAATTACTCCAGGAGTAGTTGTGATTAAGTTGATATCAAATTCTCTTTCAAGCCTTTGAGTAATTATTTCTAAATGCAACAAACCTAAAAATCCACATCTAAAACCTAATCCTAATGCACTCGAAGATTCTGCTTCGTAAGAAAAGCTAGAATCGTTTAGCTTAAGCTTGGCTAAGCCATCTTTTAGTTTCTGATACTCAGAGCTATCTACTGGAAAAAGTCCACAAAATACTACAGGTTTGCTTGGTTTAAATCCAGGCAGAGGATTTTCAATTAAATTAGAAGCATCACAAATAGTATCTCCGACTTTTGTTTCAGAGAGGCTTTTAATACCTGTAATTATAAATCCAATCTCTCCTGAATTTAATGTTTCTATGTCTTTTGGTTTTGGTGTAAAGACTCCAACTTTTTCAATTATATATTCTTGATTATTAGACATCAGTTTAATCTTCATATTTTTTTTAATCTGACCATCAATAACTCTAACTAGAATAACAACTCCTAGATAGCTATCATACCAACTATCTACTAATAAAGACTTTAGTTTTTCTGGTTGTTTTCCTTTTGGAGGAGGTAAAATTTTAACAATTGATTCTAAAATGTCTTCAATTCCCTCGCCTGTTTTTCCAGAACAACTGATGGCGATTGAAGTATCAATTCCAATTACATCCTCTATTTCTTTTTTTGTTTTTTCAATATCAGATGCTGGCAAATCTATTTTGTTAAGAATTGGGATTATTTCATGGTTAATATCTAAAGCTTGATAAACATTTGCCAAAGTTTGTGCCTCTACTCCCTGAGTGCTATCAACTATTAGCAATGATCCTTCGCAGGCATAAAGTGATCGACTAACCTCATAACTAAAATCAACGTGGCCAGGTGTATCAATAATATTTAATATATAGTCTTTCCCATCTTTTGACTTATATTTTAATCTTACTGTTTGAGCTTTTATAGTAATTCCTCTTTCCCTCTCTATATCCATAGAGTCTAGTACCTGGGCTTTCATTTCTCTATCAGTTAAACCTCCGCACTTATGAATTATACGATCTGCTATGGTAGATTTTCCGTGATCTATATGCGCAATTATAGAAAAGTTACGTATCTGTTTAATATCTGACATTAGGATCTAAGAGTAGCGCCTGTTTTATTCTTAACAGAATTAACTATTTTTTGACTCACTTCGTTTATATCTTTTTCTGAAAGAGTTTTGTCCATTGACTGAATTGTTACATTAACGGCAATAGATTTTTTTCCTTCAGGCAAATTTCCACCCTCAAAAACATCAAATATTAAAACCTTTTTGATTAAACCTTTGTCAACTTCACTGATTATCTTTTTAATTTCTCCAGCTTTATAATTTTTATTAATTACAAAGGCAAAGTCTCTTTCAGATTTTTGGAATTCAGATACTGAATAATTTTTTTTAGTAAGTCTATATTTCTTTTTAGGCTCCGGAATATTTTTTAAAAAAATTTCAATTCCACAAACATTTTTTTCCTTAAGATCTAAGTTAGATGCTATAGCAGGGTGTATTTCTCCAAAAAAACCTAATTTAGGACCATGTTCAGATTTAAAACTTACAGAACCAGATTTTCCAGGATTATAATAATCTTGAGATTTGTTGCTAATAAATAGATCTTCTTCTTCAATGCCTAGCTCTATTAATGTTCTGACTGTATCTGCTTTAACATCAAATACATCTATGTTTCTAGCTTTAGAATCCCAGCTTTTTCTATTAATAACTCCTGACTTCAAACCACCCAGGACTATTTGTTGCTCACCTGGCTTATTTCCGAAAAAAATTGGTCCTATTTCAAATAAAGAAAGGTCTAAATAACCTCTATCCTGATTTTTCTTTAAATAAATAATCAAATTTGAAAAAATAGACCTTCTTAATACATTAAGATCAGTTGAAATTGGATTTGCAATTTCTATTTCTTGTTTTCCTTGGGCAAACAATTTGTCAATACTCGAATCAGTAAATGACCAGGTTACCGCTTCTAAGTATCCTTTATTTGCTACAGCTCTTTGAGCAAGATGAAATAATTTTTGTTTAAAGCTCAGAGTTTCTTTAGATCTGATCCTTTCAGGATGAATTAAAGAAATTTTATCAAATCCTTTTATTCTTATAAGCTCTTCAATAATATCCACATCTTGATGAATATCTGGTCTCCATGTTGGAATCTCAACTTTAAAGTAATTTTTAGATTTTTTTATTTTAAAGCCTAATGAGTTAAGAATTTTTTTTATTTCATTAGAAGTGATTGGAATTCCTACAATTTTTCTAAACTTGTTGTTATCAACTTGAATTGTTCTATTTTTTACTTGAGTTTTTCCTGCAATAGAAAATTTGCTTGCTTCTCCTCCACAAATTTTAATAATTAAATTCGTTGCTGCCTCAAGGCCTTCTTTAACTGAATTGGGGTCTATTCCTCTTTCAAATCTATATTTCGCATCAGTGTCTATATCTAAAATACTTCCAGTTTTTCTTACAGAAGCTGGATGAAAATAAGCAGATTCCAAAAGTATATTTTTTGTTTCAAATTCGGTTCCCGAACGAGTACCGCCTATTATACCTCCTAAACCTAAAGGGCCAGATTTATCAGAAATAACGCACATGCTATTTTTCATTGTATATTTCTTACCATCTAAAGCTTCAAAACTTTCGCCAGGTTTTGAATTTCTGACTATGATTTCTTTGTCTATTTTATCTGCATCATAGGCATGTAGAGGTCTGTTGAGATCAAACATTACAAAATTTGTAATATCAACGACCGCTGATATTGGTTTAAGACCAAGGGAAATTATTTTTTCTTTAAGCCATTCTGGGCTTTCTTTATTTTTTATATTTTTTATATAACAAGCTCCAAAAGATAAACATCCTTGGTTTTTTTCTTTAATAATAGAAATATTTATTGGTTGAGAAAAACTTTGTTTAATTTTTGTTTTTTTCAAATCAGAAAGTTTACCCAAACCTGCTGATGCTAGATCTCTAGCAATTCCTCTAACTCCTAAACAATCTGGTCTATTTGGAGTAATAGATAAATCTATTGATTTTTCCTTTTTGTTTTTAAAATAATTTTTTCCAACATCTTTTTCTCTATTTTTTAGTTCAATTATTCCATCACTTTCATTTGAAATATTAAGTTCGCTCTCAGAACAAAGCATGCCATAAGACTCTACTCCTCTGATCTTGGCTATCTTTAATTTCATTTTTGTTTTTGGGATTACTGAGCCTGGAGGTGCATACACGCTGATCAATCCATTTCTAGCATTTGAGGCTCCACATACAACTTTTATTACCTTTCCATCTCCTAAACTAACTTCACAAAGTTTAAGCTTGTCTGCATTCGGATGCTTTTCTGCTCTTAAAACTTTTGCAACCTTGAAATCAGAAAGTTCGCTTTGGCTTTCCTTTACGCCTTCTACCTCAAGACCTATTCCTGTAAGCTTATCAATTATTTTTGTTAAATTTACGTTGCTGTTCAAATGATTTTTTAACCAAGACAATGTTATTATCATCTGCTTAATCCTCTATAGTTTGTTGGAACATCTAAAGGGTCAAAACCAAAATAGTTTAGCCATCTGTAGTCAGCTTCAAAAAAAGATCTTAAATCATTTATTCCATATTTTAACATTGCAAGCCTGTCTATTCCCATTCCAAATGCAAAGCCTTGAAATTTATTTGAGTCAACTTTAGCGTTTTTTAAGACATTTGGATGAACCATCCCACAACCAAGTATCTCAAGCCATTTGTCGCCTTCTCCAACTATGATTCTTCCATTTTCTAATCTATAACCTATATCAACTTCTGCAGAGGGTTCTGTAAATGGAAAGTGACTAGGCCTGAATCTCATTTGAATTTTTTTTACTTCAAAAAATTCTTTTATAAAATAATCAAGACATCCTTTTAGATGACCCATATTGATATCTTTATCAATATGTAATCCTTCAAGTTGATGAAACATGGGAGCATGAGTTTGATCACTATCACATCGATAGGTTCTTCCTGGAACAATAATTTTAAATGGTGGTTTGCCACTTAACATTGCTCTAATTTGAACTGGAGAAGTATGAGTTCTTAATAAATTTTTTTTATTATCATCTAAGTAAAAAGTATCATGCATATCCCTAGCAGGATGATCTTCAGGTGTGTTAAGAGCTGTAAAATTATTGTATTCAGTTTCTACATCTGGTCCTTCAGCGACGGAAAAGCCTATCTCCGAAAATATAGAAGAAATCTCATCTATAACCTGTGAAACTGGATGTATCTTTCCGTTTGGCCTTTCCCTAGCTGGCAAAGTTACATCAACTATATCTTTTTTTAGTTTTTGATTTATTTCCAGCTTTTCCAGTTCTTTAAACTTATTATCAATTGTTTCAGTAATTTTTTTCTTTTGAGTGTTAAGATTAGAGGCTTTTGCTTTTCTTTCTTCTTCAGACAATGATCCAAGTTTTTTAAACTCTTGGTTAATTTGACTATTTTTGCCCAAAAGCTCAGATTTTAGATTTTGTAAACTTAATTTATCTTTTACGTTTAATACTTTTTGAATTAATTCATCTAAATTTGCCATTAGTTAGTTTTTACTCTAACTTTATAAAAGAAAAAACAATTTTATTTTATTGATAACTGAACTTTTTTAACAATAGATTTGAAGACTTCTGGATTATTATACGCCAATTCTGCCAATACTTTTCTATCTAGTTTGATTTTTGACTTATTTAGACCATTTATAAATTTAGAATAAGTAAGTCCTTCACTTCTTACACCTGCGTTGATTCTCTGAATCCATAGAGACCTAAAATCTCTTTTTTTTGCTTTTCTATCTCTATAAGCATATTGCATGGCTTTTTCCATAGCTTGACGAGCAATACGTATTGTATTTTTTCTTCTACCATATTGACCTTTAACAAACTTAAAAACTTTCTTGTGTTTGCTATTGCTTATTACACCTCGTTTAGTTCTTGCCATTCTATCCTCTTAAATTATAAGGCATATACGATTTAACAATTTTTGAATCTTGTTTTGACATTATCGTAGTGCCTCTTTGTTTTCTAATCTGTGAATTTGTTCTTTTAATCATACCATGTCTTTTTCCTGATTGAGGCATTTTAATTTTACCTGAAGCAGTAAATTTAAATCTTTTTTTTGCAGAGCTTTTTGTTTTTAGTTTTGGCATAAATAAATATGTGGGCTTTATACAAAGAATAATTTATCTTTACAAGGCGATATTATCTTTATTAGAGAGGCTGAATGATCATTATCATTTGCTTACCTTCAAATTTTGGGTTTGTTTCTACTTTCCCAATATCTTTTGTATCTTCTATAATCCTATTCATTAAATCTTTCCCTAACTGAACATGTTGCATCTCACGGCCTTTAAACCTGACTGTAAATTTTACCTTATCTCCTTTGGAAAGAAATTTTTTAGCATTTTTAAGTTTAAAATTATAATCGTGTATCTCTGTTCCAGGTCTTAATTTAAGTTCTTTTAAAGAAACAATTTTTTGTTTTTTTTTGGCATTATTTGCTTTTTTCTGTAAATCATATTTATACTTTCCTATATCCATAATTTTACAGACTGGAGGATTTGCATTTGGAGAAACTTCTATAAGATCAAGACCTTCTTCTTTAGCAACTTCTATGGCTTTCTTCAAAGGAAGTGTGCCAAGATTATTTCCATTACTGGAAATTACCTGAACATCTAAAGCTCGTATTCTTTCATTGGCTCTGGGCCCTTGCGGCTTACTTCTACGTTGAAAATAATTTGGTTTAAAGTTTGACACTTATTATAAAGGAAGCTTATTAGCGTTTAAAATATCTTTTAGAAATTTTGAAGTTTTCATATTCTCTTGTTTTTCAGATCCTAATCTTCTTATTGTAACAGAATTATTTGCAGACTCTTTGTTTCCACATATTAAAAGTATAGGCACTTTACCTAAAGAATGTTCTCTTATTTTATAATTCAATTTTTGATTTTTTAAATCCACTTCGCATTTTATACCTTCTTTAAAAAGTTCTTCAAACACCTTTTTTGCATAAGTATTGTTATCTTCTGAAATTGGCAATACCATTACTTGTAAAGGAGAAAGCCAAAATGGCAACTTACCTGCATAGTGCTCTATTAAAATTCCTATAAATCTTTCAAGTGATCCGAATAAAGCTCTATGCAACATGACAGGCACTTTTTTTGATCCATCTTTATCTACAAAACTTGCTCCTAATCTTTCAGGTAAATTTAAATCAACTTGCAAAGTTCCACATTGCCAGTCTCTTCCGATAGCATCTCTTAATACAAATTCTATTTTGGGGCCATAAAAGGCTCCTTCACCTTTGTTAATAGTGTATTCAAGTTTTGATTTTTTTATTGCTGTCAAAAGAGCTGCTTCAGATTTATCCCAAACTTTATCATCTCCAACTCTTTTTTCTGGTCTGTCCGAATACTTTAATATTACATTTTTAAAACCCAAATTTTTGTAAATTTCCAAAATTAAATTCGTAACAGCTAACGACTCTTGAGTTATTTGATCTTCTGTGCAAAAAATATGAGCATCGTCTTGAGTAAAAGCACGAACTCTTAATAATCCATGTAAAGCTCCTGAAGGTTCATATCTATGTACTTTTCCAAATTCAGAAAGTTTTAAAGGCAAATCCCTATAACTTTTTAAACCTTGGTTAAAAACCTGGACGCATCCAGGGCAATTCATAGGTTTAATAGCGAAAGTTTTTTCATCTGGAGTTTCTGAGATAAACATATGCTCTCCAAATTTTTCCCAGTGACCTGACTTTTCCCATAAAGATTTATCTAAAAGTTCTGGCGTATTTATTTCTTTATAACCAGCTAAACGTTGTTTTGTTCTCATATACTCAATCAGCCTTTGAAATAACAGCCAGCCTTTTTCATGCCAAAATACTGAGCCTGAGCTCTCTTCTCTAAAATGAAAAAGATCCATCTCTTTTCCTAATTTTCTATGATCTCTTTTTTCAGCTTCTTCTAATCTGTGTAAGTAATCGTCCAATTCCTTTTTTGAAGCCCAGCATGTACCATAAATTCTTTGTAGCATCTCATTATTTGAGTCACCGCGCCAATAAGCTCCGGACACTTTTGTTAATTTAAAAGCTTTTCCAATTTTGCCTGAGGAAGATAAATGAGGTCCTCTACATAAATCATGCCATGTATCTCCGTGGCGATAAACTGAGAGTTCTTCATTTTGAGGGATGCTTTCAATTATTTCAGCTTTATATTTTTCTCCTATTTTTTTGAAATTAGCAATAGCTTCGTCTCTTTTCCAAATTTCTCTTTTTGTTTTTAAATCTTTGTCAATTATCTCTGACATTTTTTTTTCTATTTTTTTTAAATCATCACTAGTAAATGGTTCTTTTCTAGCAAAGTCATAATAAAAACCATCCTCAATGACAGGACCGATAGTTACTTGGGTTCCAGGAAATAGTTCTTGAACTGCCATTGCCATTATATGAGCAGCATCGTGTCTCAAAACTTCTAAACCTTCTTTGTCTTTAGAGGTAATAATTCTTACTTTAGAGTCATTTGTTATTTGGTGGCTTAAATCTTTTAATTGGCCGTCTACTTCCATTATTAAGGCAGTTTTTTCTAAAGTTTTGCTAATCTTTTTTGTTAGTTGAAATCCATCAATTGAATTTTTGAAAGGTATTTTTTTTCCATCTAAAAGGTGAATATCAGGCATCAGAATTTGAAAAGTTTTTTATACTCGTTAAAAGTTGTGTTACACATTTGTTCAACATCAAATCTTCTAGTTACGTTTTTTCTACCTTGCTTCCCTATTGAATACAATGCTTCTTCATCTAATTCCATAACGTTATTTAAAACTTTTGCTAGTTCTCTTGGATCACTTGATTTATATAAAAATCCTGATTTTCCATTAACTATTGTTTCATTTGAACCACCAATATCACTTGCTACTATAGGTTTTTCCATAGCCTGTGATTCAACTGCTATCCTACCAAACGCTTCTGGTTCAACTGAACTAGATACTACAATATCAGAAAGTGAGTAGGCAGTTGGCATTTCGTTACAATGAGTTACAAATTTAACTCTGTTATTCAATTGGTATCTCTGAACGAGGTCAAAAAGTTTTTTAGAATAAACGTTTCTTCCTTGATCTGAGCCAAGAATAATCGCTTGAAAATTGTTTTTATTATAGTCTTCTACAAGAACATTAATGGCTTCGATAAATAGATCTTGACCTTTCCAGGAAGTTAGCCGTCCAGGTAGCAAGATAGTTTTTTTATTAGAATCGATTTTCCACGCTTCAATTAGTTTGTTTTTCTTACTTTCATTAATGTTTTTTTTATTAAAGAATTCTAAATTAATTCCTCTAAAAATAACCATAAGCTTATTTTTTGATTTTAAAAATTCTTTATAATTTTCATTTATATGATCAAAAATAAAATTAGAACCTGCAATAATTAATTGGGATTTTACCATTACACTATTATAAAATTTTTTAAGTGGATTTGAAAAATTATAAGTACCATGAAAAGTTGTTACAAATTTTCTTCTAGTAATAAAACAAGAACATAAACATGACCAGGCCGGTGCTCTGCTTCTAGCATGAACAATATCTATGTTATAAATTAAAATAATTACAGAAAGGATTAAAATATTTAACAGCATAAGAATAGGATTCTTTGAATGTACTGGTAAACGAAATATTTTTACCTTATTTTTCTTTACAAATTTTAAAAGTTCTCCACCGCTTGTAGCTATAAATGATTTACAGTTTTTCTCAAAAAGATAGTGTGCTAAATCATAACATCCAGTTTCTGCTCCACCGTAACCAAGTCTTGGTATAACTTGAAGTACTTTCATTATTTTATCTTTCTTTCCCATTCCAAAGCAGATTTAAGTATATAGTTTAAATTATTATATTTAGGTACCCAATTAAATTTTTCCTTAAATTTAATATTATTTGCAACAGAATATGGAATATCATCTTTTCTTCTTGGGCCTATTTCTTTTTTTAAATTGTGTTTTAATATTTTTTCCATTTCGGTGATAACTTCTTTAACTGAGTAACCAGATCCATATCCACAATTATATATCTCTGTTTCTCCATTTAAATTCATATATTCTCCTACAATTAAGTGTATCTCTGCTAAATCTGAAACATGAATAAAGTCTCTAACAGGAGTTCCATCTTTTGTTTCGTAGTCATCCCCATTAATAACTATTCTGTCTCGTTTTTTTAAAGCTGTTTCACATACTGCTTTAATTAAATTATTAGAGTCTTTTACATCCAATCCAGATCTATTTTCTTTATCAGCACCTGCAACATTAAAATATCTTAGGATTATACTTTTAATTTTTTTTTCTTTTGAAAGATTTAATAAATATTTTTCTAATTTATATTTGCTAGATGCATAAGGATTAGAGGGTTCCAATTTATCATTCTCTTTAACTTTCTTAAAATCTTTTATTTTTCCATAAACTCCAGCAGTTGAGGAAAAAATTATTTTATTAAGCCCAAATTCTAAACAATAATCAAAAAATGCTTTTGCTTTTTCAAAATTGTAGAGATTATATTTTTCTGGATTTTTTAAAGATTCTTCTACTTTAACTAGGCCAGCAAAATGCATAATAAGATCAAATTTATTTTCTTTAAGTAAATTTTTAATTTTATTTTTGTCAGAAATATCTGAATTAAAAAAATTTGCTTTTTTTGGAACTAAGTTAACATTTCCGGTAATTAAATTATCAACCACGGTCACTGTATGGCCTTTTTCAATAAGACAAAGTGAAGTGTGGCTACCTATATAACCTGCCCCACCAGTAAGCAAAATATTCATTTAAAATTTATCTCTAATCATGGATTAATTTTAGTATACTTATATAGTATCAAATTAACTCAATAAACTTTATATGAAAAATTTTAAATATCTAAGAATATCAAAAACTAAAAAAATCAGATATTTAGACAATTATTATAAAAAAAATCTATATATTATTTTTCTTCATGGCTTCCAGTCAGATATTAATGGGGAAAAACCTAAAGCTTTCTTAAAATACGCAATTAAAAAAAAACTTGGTTTTTTGGCAATAGAGTATTCCGGGCATGGCAAATCATCAGGAGAGTTTACTAAAGGAAATATAAGTAAATGGAGCAAAGATGTAAGAATTTTAATTAAAAAATTAGTGAAGAAAAATAATTTTATTTTAATTGGTTCTAGTATGGGCACCTGGTTATCTTTGCTGCAATTTAAATACTTCAAAAAACAAATCAAAGGTCTTATTGGTATTGGTTCAGCTCCGGAATTTTTAGATAGAATAATGTGGAAAAAATTTACAAAAAAAATCAAAAAAGAAATCAAAGAAAAAGGAATAAGTATTATTAAACATGGAGAATATATATATCCTATTACTCAACAATTAATAAAAGATGGAAAAAAAAACAAAGTCTTATCGAAAAAAATTAATATGCCTATAAACGTCACTATGTTTCATGGAAGTAAAGATGAGGTAGTTCCTGTATCATTTTCTAGAAAAGTTTTAAAAATTTTTATTAAGTCTAAAAAAAAACTAGTTATCATTAAAAAAGGAGATCATAGCCTTTCAAAAAAAAGCTATTTAGAAAAAATTAAAAAAGAGCTAAATAGATTTATTCAAATAATTTGATATTATTAAGCGGTTTTTGATTTATTGTTTTTTAATGAAATAGGATTTTCTATTTTGTCTAACATCTCAATTGGGCAGACTTGCTTAAAGTTTTGAACTTCTTGTTCAAATTTTTCCAATATTTTGTAAGCAACTGGAGAAAGAGTTTCTTTATGAAACTCATCAATAATGGACTTTAAAAAATCTTTCCAATATTTTGTTTCTGGTGTTTGCCAGATAACAGAAGCAGGATTTACGTAGTTGTTAAACTTGTCCTCTGGATCATACACAAAAGACATACCTCCTGTCATTCCAGCTGCAAAATTGTCCCCAATATTTCCTAATATGACTGCAGTTCCTCCAGTCATATATTCACAGCCATTAGATCCACAGCCTTCAACAACGGAGACTCCTCCCGAATTTCTTACGGCGAATCTTTCACCAGCTTTTCCTGAAGCAAAAAGTTTTCCTGAAGTTGCTCCATATAAAACTGTGTTCCCAATAATTGTGTTTTCGTTAGAAACTAATTTGCTATTTTTGGATGGTCTAACTACTATTTCTCCTCCAGAAAGACCTTTGCCAACATAATCGTTTGCATCGCCATTTATTACAATTTTAATACCTTTTGTTAAAAAAGCCCCTAAAGATTGTCCTGCTGATCCATTAAATTTTAGTGTTAAAGAATTTTTTTCAAATGTCTTATTACCAAATTTCTTGTAAAAATAGTGTGACAGCCTAGTTCCAACTGCTCTCGAGGTATTGTGAATCTCATACTCAAAAGTAGATTTATTTTTTAAGTTAATCTTATCTTTAATATCGTTCCAAATTTTCTCATCAAGAGTTTCTGGCACAGAATTGATACTTCTATCTTTACAATAACGAGGGTTTTCACCTGGATCAGTTTGAACTAGAAGTGGATTTAAATCTAAATCATCTAAGTTTGGGGAGCCTCGGCTAACCTGGGTTAAAAGATCTGTTCTACCAATAATTTCATTCAAATCATTAAAACCTAATGAGGCTAAAATTTCTCTAACTTCTTGAGCAACAAACTTGAAAAAGTTGACTACTTTTTCAGGAGTACCTTTGAATTTTTTTCTTAGTTCTTCATCTTGTGTGCATACTCCAACTGGACAAGTGTTAGAATGACACTGACGAACCATAATACATCCCATTGCAACTAAAGAAGAAGTTCCCATGCCAAATTCCTCAGCTCCCATCATTGCTGCTATAACTACGTCTCTACCTGTTTTTAAGCCACCGTCAGTTCTTAAAGTAACTTTATGTCTTAAATTGTTTAAGGTTAAAATTTGGTGTGCTTCAGTTAAACCCATCTCCCAAGGTACTCCAGCATATTTTACACTGGTTTGGGGACTAGCGCCTGTTCCTCCTGAGTGTCCTGAGATTAAAATAACATCAGCCTTAGCCTTTGCTACTCCGGCTGCTATAGTTCCGATTCCAGTTGATGCAACAAGTTTTACTCCTATTCTTGCATTAGGATTTACTTGTTTTAAGTCATAAATTAGTTGAGCTAGGTCTTCTATAGAATATATATCGTGATGAGGTGGTGGAGAAATTAATGTTACACCCGGAGTTGAATGCCTAAGTCTCGCTATATCTTTTGTGACTTTGAATCCTGGAAGTTGTCCACCTTCTCCAGGTTTAGCTCCCTGAGCAATTTTAATCTCAATTTCATTACAATTGTTAAGATATTCAATTGTTACTCCAAATCTTGCAGAAGCTATTTGCTTTACTCTTGAATTTGCTGAGTCTCCATTGTTAAGTATCTTGGATCTTTTTATGTCTTCTCCTCCTTCTCCGCTACAAGAAGCTCCCTTAATTCGATTCATGCCAATAGCTAGAGTTTCATGCGCTTCCTGTGAAAGGGCCCCATGTGACATGCTTCCACTACCAAATCTTTTTGTTACATTTTCAATTGACTCTACATCATTAATATTTATCGGCTTTCTTTTTGTTGTAAATTTCAAAAGATCCCTTAAATTTATTGGAGGCAAAGCATGGATTCCCTTGGAATATGTTTTATAAGTTTCATAAGAGTTTGTTCCAACAGCATGTTGTAATATATGTATCAGTCTTCCTTGAAACTGGTGCTCTTCGCCTGATTTTCTGTACTTGTAAATTCCACCAATTGGAAGAATGTAAACATTACTTTTATAAGCTTTGTGATGTAGAGATTTTATTTTTTCTTCTATACCTGTGATGCCTATACCAGAAATTCTTGATACCATTCCTGGAAAATAGTCAGATACCAATGCTCTACTTAAGCCAACAGTTTCAAAATTACAGCCTCCTCTGTAAGCACTGATTACAGAAATCCCCATCTTAGACATTATCTTAAGTAATCCATTTTCTATTGATTTCTTAAATCTTCCTACACAAGTTTCAAAATCAAATTTTCCAAAAAGCTTTTTTTGATATCTTTGATGTATACAATCTATAATTAAATATGGATTGATAGTAGTTGCTCCTACTCCAATCAATACTGCAAAAGAGTGGGTATCTAGAGTTTCGGATGTTTCTACATTAATTGAACAATATCCTCTTAAACCCATTTTAACTAAGTGAGAATTCACAGCACCTATTGATAATAACATGGGCATATTAGCTCTTTTCTCAGATATATTTTTATCACTCAAAATTAAAGTAGTGCTGCCCTCTCTTACGGCAATTTCTGACTCAGATTTAATTCTCTCCAAGTTGTCTTTTAGTGAGTCTTTAATATCAAATGTACAATCTATAATTTTTATTTTCTTATAAAATAGTTTTTTGAATTTTTTAAACTGAGAGTTTGTTAAAATGGGACTTTCTAAAACATAAATATTATCTTGGGTCAGATTGTCAAAATCAAGTATATTGCCTAGATTTCCAAATCTTGTTTTTAAACTCATTACTTTGTTTTCTCTAAGAGAGTCTATTGGTGGATTAGTAACTTGGCTAAAATTTTGTCTGAAATAGTGTGACAAAGGTCTGAAATGACTGGATAAAACTGCAACGGGAGTATCATCACCCATTGATCCAGTTGCTTCTTTCTCCTCTTCTACCATAGGATGAAGAATTAATTCTAAGTCTTCTATACTAAAACCAGATAAATACTGTCTTTTCCTAAGTTCATTTCCAGTATAATTTATTTCTTCTTTGCTAACTGAAAGTTTTTTATCTAAATCAATAATCTGATTATTAAATTTTTTATAATCTTTGGAAATATAGTCTTTTATTTCTTTGTCTTGAAATAATTTTCCTTTTTTAAGTTCTACAGCAATTATTTCTCCTGGGCCTAACCTTCCTTTTTTTATAATTTTTTCTTCAGGAATTTTAATCATTCCTGTTTCAGATCCAGCAAACAATAGATTGTCTGAAGTAATAGTATATCTTAGTGGCCTTAAACCATTTCTATCTACTGAGGCTAGAACCCATTTTGCATCAGTTGCACAAATTGCAGCTGGTCCATCCCAAGGTTCAATTGTGCTATTCAAAAAATTAAAAAGTTGTTGATGACTTTTTGAAACTGTCTTGCTTCTTTTAGACCAAGCATCTGGTATCATCATAAGTTTAATCATTGGTGCAAGCTTTCCTGAATGAGTGAGTAATTCAAAAACATTATCAAGTGAGGCTGAGTCTGAATTACCAGGAATGATTACTGGTTTTAAATCTTCAACATTTTTAAATAGTTTGCTTGACATATCTTGTTCATGAACCTTCATCCAATTTACATTTCCTTTAAGTGTATTAATTTCCCCGTTGTGTGCTAAAGTTCTAAATGGTTGTGCCAAATCCCAACTTGGAAAGGTGTTAGTTGAATATCTTTGATGGAAAATGGCAAATCGTGACTTAAAATTTTTATCTTTTAAGTCAGGATAAAAATCTGCCAAAGCTTCTGCTAAAAACATTCCTTTATAAACAAGTGATCTTGAACTTAATGAGCAAATATAAAAATCTTTTAATTGTATCTCTCTAGCTAATTTTTCTATTTTTTTTCTAGCAACATATAAATCTCTTTCTAAATTATCTGTCTCAATTTTTTTATTTTTTCTAAATAATACTTGTGCTATTTCAGGTCTATTTGTCTCAGCGGTACGCCCTAGCACTTTAGGATTAACGGGAACTTGTCTCCAACCATAAATATAATAATCTTCATTAAGCAAAACCGTCTCAACAATAGATCTACATTTTTCTTGATTGGAATAATCATTTCTTGGCATAAATACCATTCCAACACATATTCTCTTATTTGGGTCGTGAGTGTGTCCTGTTAGCTTTATTTTCTCATTAAAAAAATCTGGTGATACTTCAACCTTTATGCCTGCTCCATCTCCTGACTTGCCGTCTGCATCTACTGCTCCTCTGTGCCATACAGCTTTTAAAGCTTCTATACCGTATTCTACTATCTCTCTTGATTTTTGACCATTCGTAGATGCAACTAAACCTACACCGCAAGCCTCATGTTCCATTGAGGAACTATAAGTGTAGTTTTTTTCTAGAATTTTTTTATTTTTCTTTAAATTTTTCATTATGCAGCAAAAAAATTTTTTTCGTGTTTACTTTTTCTTGAAATATATTTTCTAATCTGAATGGCAGCATCTCTTCCATCTCTAATAGCCCAAACAACTAATGATGCTCCACGAACTATATCACCTGCTGCAAAGACACCTTGGATATTGGTTTCCATACTTTCTAAATTAATTTTAATTGTTCCCCACCTTGAAATAGATAAATTTTTTTCTCCAAATAATTCTGGAATATTTTCTGGGTCAAATCCTAGGGATTTTATAACCAAGTCAGCTTCAATTTTGTATTGATCACCTTTTTGTATAACTGGAGTACGTCTGCCTGATGAGTCTGGTTCTCCGAGTTTTATTTTATTGACTTCAACAAATTCTACCTTTTCTTTTCCAATAAATTCTTTAGGACTAGTTAACCAAACAAATTCTACCCCTTCTTCTTCGGCATTAGCAACTTCTCTTGCTGATCCAGGCATATTCTCTCTATCCCTTCTATATAAGCATTTAACAGATTTAGCTTTTTGCCTTACAGCTGTTCTTACACAATCCATTGCGGTATCTCCTCCTCCAATAACAACCACATTTTTTCCTTCAGCATTTAAAGTTCCGTTATCAAAATCTTTAACCTTATCACCCAAACCCTTTCTATTTGATGCTGTTAAAAAATCCATAGCTGGAAATATATTCTTTAATCTGTTGCCAGGAATATCGATTTCTCGAGCTTTATAAACTCCAGTTGCAATTAAAATAGCATCATGTTTTTTTCTAAGATCATTTAAATCTTTTTCCTTTCCAACTTCAAAATTTTGGATGAATTTTATACCACTATCTTTTAACAGTTTTGTTCTTCTCTCGACCACAAATTTTTCTAATTTGAAATTTGGTATACCATAAATTAATAACCCTCCTGAACGATCGTATCGATCATAAACAGTTACTTGATATCCAAATTTTCTTAGTTCTTCTGCACAAGCTAATCCAGCTGGACCAGCTCCTATAATTCCAATTGACTCTTTTTGTTCATGTTTAATTTTTAAAGGTTTTATCCACCCCTTTTCCCATGCGGTTTCAGTAATATATTTTTCGACAGAACCTATTGTAACTGTTCCGTGTCCTGATTGTTCAATAACACAATTACCCTCACATAATTTATCTTGGGGGCATATCCTGCCGCAAATTTCTGGCATATTATTTGTGCTTTGAGAAATTTCATAGGCATCTTTCAATCTTCCTTCTGCAGTAAGTTTTAACCAGTCAGGAATATTATTATGAAGTGGACAATGTATTTGGCAAAATGGTACTCCACACTGAGAACATCTGCTTGATTGCTCAATTGCTTTTTCGTTTATAAACTCTTTATAAATTTCGTGAAAATCCCTTTTTCTTTCAGGAGTACCTCTTTTAGAAGGATTTTCCTGTTTTAAATTTGTAAATCTAAGCATTTTTTTTGGCATAATTTTTTATTGCTTTTATGTTAATTTTAACAAATTTTGAATGAAATTTAAGTAAATGATATTTACCTATTATAGAAAAAATATAGCATTTATAACATTTTTTTTTGCATAACAGATATGCGTTTAGATAATAGCTTTGGAAAACAACGAAAAATTTAATAAAGATTAAGCATGCCTGAATTAATTGTTCTATCTTTAGTGCAGGGTATCACTGAGTTTTTACCAATTAGTTCCTCTTCTCACTTAATTATTTTATCTAAATTTTTAGATTTTGCTAAAGAAGACCTTTTAAAAAATATAAGTTTGCATATTGGTTCCTTCTTAGCAGTGCTAGTATATTTTAGAAATGAGATTTTAAATTATATTAAATATAAGAAGATCTTAATATTAATTATAATCGCTTCAACTCCAGTAATAATTCTTGGATATTTTCTAGTAAAATTGGAAGTTATTGATTATCTGAGAGGTATGAAAATTATTGGTTGGACAACAATCATATTTGGTATTCTTCTTTATATAAGTGATAGATTTAAAGTTCAAAAAAAATTAAATCATGACTTTGATTTAAAATCTTCAATAATAATTGGAGTGTTTCATTCAATTTCATTAATACCTGGAGTAAGCAGATCAGGCATTGCTATTACATTTGGAAGATTTCTTGGTTTTAATAGAGTTGACTCCGCAAAAATTTCTTTTTTGCTTTCTATTCCAACATTATTTGCAGTAAGTTTTTATGGAATATATAGTTTATACGAAACTAACGATTTAATAGTGAAAAAATTAAATTTTGCATTTATAATAATGTCTTTTTTATTCTCTTATACTGCAATTGTTTTTTTTCTCAAATTTTTAAAAAAATCTAGTTTAACTGTATTTGTAGTGTACAGAATTATTCTTGGTTTTGTTCTATTGTATTTAGCCTATCTATAAAATAATAGTAAATAAAAACAAAATTATAATAACTATTATGAAAAATAATATGACTGCTTTTTCTAAAGATAAATTCATAATTTTAATCATGGTGCGCCTGCTAGGATTTGAACCCAGAACCTCCTGGTCCGTAGCCAAGCGCTCTATCCAGTTGAGCTACAGGCGCTTAACTACCAATTATCAAAAAAAACTCTGTAAATAAAGATTTAAATCTATATTATCGATTATAATTATGAGGGAAAAAGTTTCAACTGTGACCCCTAAAGAAATTGGTAAAAAGATCTTGTTGGTTAACCTTATCATTTTGTCTATACCTCTAACTTATATAATTGGCCCACTTGCTTTAAATTTAAATATTTTACTGCTTATTGTTTTGGGTTTATTGCTTTTTTTTAAAGAGATTATAGAATTAAGATTCTCTTCCATAGACAAGATTGTCTTTATATTTTTTTCATTTGTTCTCTTTACTGGTGTCTTCAATACAATTGAAAATTACTACTTTGGTAATATAAAAGATCTAGAAGATTTTACAGTTTTATTTAAAACAATTGGATATCTAAGACATTTAGCTCTTTACTTAATCTTAAAATTTTTAGTTGAAAAAAATTACTTAAAATTTAATTGGTTTTTTATTTCAGCGTCAGTTTTTTGTGCGTTTGTTGTTGTTGATGTCATTTACCAGTTTTTTGTTGGAACTGATATATTTGGTTTAGAAGCCGCGGACACAGACCCAAGAGGAAAAGAAAATAGAAGGCTGTCTGGTCCTTTTGGAGATGAATATATAGCTGGTTCTTTTATACAAAGATTTTCCTTATTCTTGTTATTTATTTTCCCAATTTTTTTTAAATTTAAAAATAAGATTTTATTACTAACTGTCTTTTTATTCTCTTTTTCATTGATCTTTTTTTCTCTTATAGCTGCAGGAAATAGAATGCCATTTATTCTGTTTTTAATATCAATATTTTTAATAATGATTACAGAAAAAAATTTTAGGAAATATTTTATTTTTTTATTATTACTCGTTACTATTATTTTTCTGACGTTATTTTATAGTAACAAAACAATTAAAACTAATTTCTACTCTTTCTATGACAATATTGTACATATAGCAAAAGTAATAAATCCAGTAAATATTTTAATTAGTAAAGAATATAATAGAAAAATAGTACCAGACCATTTTGATGAATGGGAAACTTTTTATGACACATGGCATATGAATAAATTTATAGGAGGTGGTGTAAGATCTTTTAGAGTAAATTGTCCACAAAGAAAAAATATTCATGAAGAAGAAAGAGCGACGTGTTCAACCCACCCTCATAACTACTATTTAGAAATACTTACAGAGTTAGGTATTATTGGTTTTATTATTTTTTCTATAATTGTTTTAAAGATTTGCTGGAATTATTTTTTAATAAAAATATCAAATAGAGAAGATTCTATTAATAATAAAATATTGATGCCTTTTTTCATGTTATTATTTGTAGAAATTTTTCCAATAAAAAGCTCTGGTAGCTTCTTTAATTCAACGAATGCAACATGTATTTTTATATTTTTAGCTATAACCGTAGCTTTGATTAATAATAAAAAAACCTAAATTATTGCAATTATTTTTCTAGGATGTAGATTGAATTTATGTCAAATAAAAATAAAATCGTAATTACTTCTGCCCTGAGAACTGCAATAGGTTCGCTGGGTGGTACATTAAAAAATTCTCCCGGACATGAATTAGGCTCATGTGTAATTTCAGAGTCAGTTAATAAATTAAAAATTAAAAAAGAAGATATTGATGAAATTATAATGGGGCAAGTTTTAACAGGAGGTGCAGGTCAAAATCCTGCTAGACAAGCAGCTATGATGTCAGGATTGCCAAAAGAAAAGCCAGCCTATATTGTAAATCAAGTTTGTGGATCAGGTTTAAGATCTGTTGCCTCTGGCTTTCAAAGCATCTTATCAGGTGACTCTAAAATAGTAATTGCTGGAGGACAAGAAAGTATGTCCTCATCACCTCACGCAATTAACATTAGAAATGGAAAAAAATTAGGTAATGCTGAATTAGTTGATACTATGATAAAAGATGGATTATGGGATGCTTTTAATGGCTATCACATGGGTGTTACTGCCGAGAATGTAGCTACAAAATTTCAAATAACAAGAAATGATCAAGACAATTTTGCTTTTAAATCTCAAGAAAAAGCACTTAAAGCACAGAAAGAAAATAAGTTTAAAGATGAAATAGTTAACTTTAAAATAAAATCAAAAAAAAATGAAATTGATTTTAATAAAGACGAACACCCTAGAAAAGAAATAAATATTGAATCACTTAATCGTCTAAAACCAGTTTTTCAAAAGGATGGGACTGTCACGGCTGGAAATGCGTCTGGTATTAATGATGGTGCAGCAGCTGTAATTCTAATGTCTAATGCTGAGGCAGACAAAAGAGGTATTAAAAAACTAGCTAGTATTAAATCGTGGGCAAGTTGTGGAGTTGATCCAGCATTAATGGGTACTGGGCCCATCCCTTCCTCAAAAAAAGCTCTGGATTTGGCAGGCTGGTCTACTAAAGATTTAGATCTTGTTGAGTCTAATGAAGCATTTGCGGCTCAAAGCTTAGCAGTATTAAGAACTCTCTCAATACCAGAAGAAAAAGTGAACGTTAATGGCGGGGCTATAGCCTTAGGCCATCCAATAGGCGCTTCGGGAACAAGAATACTTGTTACACTAGTTCACGAAATGATCAAAAGAGATGTCAGTAAAGGTCTGGCAACCCTGTGTATTGGTGGAGGTATGGGTATTGCAATGTGCATTGAAAGATAATTAATCTGAAAGTTCTTTAATATTTTTAAAAAAATTAAGACTCTTTGGATTGGCTATTGCCTCTTCGTTGTCTAATGTCTCTCCATTAATTAATTTTCTAACAGCAAGTTCAACTATCTTTCCACTTTTTGTTCTTGGTATTTCAGGTGTTTTAATAATTATAGCTGGAATATGTTTAGGAGAGCAGTTTTTTTTTATTTTTGATTTAATTAAATCTATTTTTTCTTCGTCCAATCTTTCATTATTTTTAGTTGTGACGAACAAAACTATTCTAATATCGTTTTTATATTTTTGACCAACAACTAATCCTTCGGTGATAAAATCAATACCTTCTACTTGCTGGTAAATCTCTGCTGTTCCAATTCTTACACCGCCAGGATTAAGTGTAGCATCCGATCGACCATGTACAATAAAACCATTATTAGAAGTCCTTTCTACAAAATCACCATGATGCCAGATATTTTTGAATTTATTAAAATACGCTTTTTTATATTTTTCTCCAGAATCATCATCCCAAAATTTAACAGGCATAGATGGAAAAGGCTTTTTAACTACTAGCTCACCTCTTGTTCCATCTTTTGCGCTTTCTCCTTCTTCCGTAAAAACATCTACGTCAATGCCTAGACTCTGGCCTTGTATTTCGCCTTCAAAAACATTTGAATACAAATTTCCTAAAACTAAACATCCTACTAAATCAGTTCCTCCTGCGATAGAAGTAAGTTGAACATCTTTTTTGATTTTTTCATAAACGTACTTAAAACTCTCATTTGAAAGAGGAGATCCAGTTGAGGCAATAATCTTTACTGAGTTTAAATCAATTTCTTTATTATAAAAATTTTCATTTTTTAAATGATCAATATATTTTGCACTTACACCAAAAAGATTAATTTGTTTTTTCTGGCAGTGCTCAAGTAAAATATCAATTTTAGGATATATAGGGGCACCATCAAATAAAAATATAGAAGATTTGGTCGACATACCTCCGACTAACCAATTCCACATCATCCATCCCGTAGTAGTGTAATAAAAAATTTTTTCTTCACTAATATTACAATGAAGCATAAATTCTTTTTTATGCTCAATCAAAACATTTCCTGCACCATGTGTGATACATTTAGGCTTACCAGTTGTTCCACTGGAGTATAGTATATAAATTGGATGATTAAATTCATGTTGTGGAAAACTTTCATCTAATTCTGAATCCTCTATTGAATTATTAAAGTCGATACAATTTTTAAAGTCTATTTTTTCTTTTAAGTTGTATGGAAAAATAATCACTTTTTTTATAGAAGGAATTTCTTTTAAAATTTTCTCTATTTTTTCTAAAATATTTATTTTTTTTCCATTATAAAAATAGTGATCACATGTAATTAAAACTTTTGGTTTAATTTGAAAAAATCTATCTACTACACCATCAACACCAAAGTCAGGTGAACATGATGACCAAATAATTCCATTTTTAGCGCAAGACAGAAAACTTATTATCGTTTCAATTTTATTAGGTACATAGGCAGCAACTCTATCACCTTTGTTTAATCCTAAATTTTTTAAATATGATGAAAACTTACAAACCTTTTCATATAAAGATTTCCAAGTTATATCTTGTTCGATTCCACTTTCAGATAAAAAATTAATAGCTAAATCTTCATTTTTTTTTTGTAATAAATTTTCTGCGTAGTTTAGTTTGGCTTCTGGAAAAAAAATATTTTTATTAAATATTTTGTTTTTTTGCAAAACTACATTTCCTTTCTTTCCAATAATTTTTGAAAAATCCCAAAATTCTGACCAAAATATTTCTGGCTTCTTAACAGTCCATTTCCAAAGATCTTTAAAATTCTTATTATTTTTAAGAATTTTTTTTTCTTCTAAATGATTCCAGAATCCCTCTAATATAGAGGATTTGACTTCACTTTCAGAAGGTTTCCAAAGAAGTTTGTTGCTCATAAAGCTAGTTTAGCTTTTATAATCAAAATATCATGCAAAAAAGTGAATAAATTCTACTTTTGCTTTAATTTTAATATTTATTATGAAATGAATTTTTAATAAGTTTCAATCCAGTTTATAATAAGTTTTTATGGCCCAAAACATTTCAGTTCCGGATATAGGCGATTTCAAAGATGTAGAGGTAATTGAGATACTTGTTAAACCTGGAGATCAAATTAAAAAGAATGATCCTGTAGTCACAATAGAAAGTGACAAGTCCAGTGTTGAAATTCCTTCACCCTCTGAAGGAAAAATAAAAGATTTAAAAGTAAAAATTGGAGATAAAGTTTCTGAAGGAAGTGTTTTAGCTACCATTGAGAATGCACAATTAACTAATACTGAAAAAGAAACAAAAAAGAAACAAGAGAAACCAAAAGAACAAGAGGAACCAAAAGAAAAAGAAATAAAAAAAACTAATGGAAATCTAAATATAGAGCAAAATGTAAAACAAGTTAAAAAAGTTTTCGCAGAACCTGTTTCAAAAGAAGATGTTGATCCTACTGAAACAAATGAATGGATTGAGTCTTTGAATTCAGTTATAGAAAATGATGGAGCTTCCAGAGCAAGCTACCTATTGAACAAAGTTATTGATCAAGCTTACAAAGCTGGCTTAGTTTTACCAGATACAAGAACAACACCTTACATTAATACTATTCCGCCAGAATCAGAAGTTAAATCTACTGGAGATCAAAATATAGAAAAAAAAATTAGAGCTTACATCAGATGGAATGCAGCGGCCATGGTCACTAAAGCTAATAAAAAATATCCAGATCTTGGAGGTCATATAGGTACATTTGCATCAGCAGCAACATTATATG
Organism: uncultured Pelagibacteraceae bacterium; assembly: GCA_902567685.1. Taxonomy (GTDB): domain Bacteria; phylum Pseudomonadota; class Alphaproteobacteria; order Pelagibacterales; family Pelagibacteraceae; genus Pelagilacustribacter. The sequence continues at coordinate 52,140 of CACFNH010000001.1, forward strand.
ATGTTGGGATGAATCATTTTTGGAGAGCAAAAAATAATAAATTTGGTGGAGATTTAATTTATTTTCAAGGTCATTCTGCACCTGGTATGTATGCTAGAGCTTTTTTAGAAGGAAGATTAACCGCAAAACAACTTGATGGATTTAGACAAGAAGTAAATTCTGGTGGTCTTTCTTCTTATCCTCATCCCTGGTTGATGCCAAATTTTTGGCAGTTCCCTACTGTTTCAATGGGTTTAGGCCCTATCATGGCAATCTATCAAGCAAGATTTACAAAATATCTTATTAATAGAGGTTTGCTGAAAGATGAAGAAAGAAAAATTTGGACTTTTTTAGGTGATGGAGAAATGGATGAACCTGAATCATTGGGTGCAATTGGTTTAGCGGCAAGAGAAAAATTAGATAATTTAATTTTTGTAATTAATTGTAATTTGCAAAGATTAGATGGTCCGGTTAGAGGTAATGGAAAAATTATTCAAGAACTTGAGGGAAGTTTTAGGGGATCAGGATGGAATGTAATTAAAGTAATTTGGGGATCATATTGGGATCCATTGATTGCTAAAGATAACTCGGGACTATTAATCAAACGAATGAATGAAGCAGTTGATGGAGAATACCAATCTTTTAAAGCTAAAGGTGGGGCTTATGTCAGAGAAAAATTTTTTGGTAAATATCCAAAATTAAAAGAATTAGTCTCATCTATGACAGATAAAGATATATGGAGACTTAATAGAGGGGGCCACGACCCACATAAAGTTTATGCTGCCTACGATGCAGCAGTAAAACATAAAGGATCCCCAACAGTAATCATAGCAAAAACTATTAAGGGGTATGGAATGGGTAAATCTGGTGAAAGTATAAACACAACCCATCAGCAAAAAAAATTAGATGAAAAAGACTTACTTTATTATAGAGATAGATTTAATGTTCCTTTAACAGATAAACAGGTAAAAAATATAGAATATTATAAACCCCCAGAGAACTCAGAAGAAATTAAATATTTAAAAAATTGTAGATTAAAATTAGGTGGATTTATCCCTGAAAGAACATCATTTGCAAAAGTTATTAAGGCTCCGCCAAAAGAAATATTTGAAAATTTTATGAAATCTACTGGAAAAAAGGAAATGTCAACAACGATGGCTTTGGTTAGAATGTTGACCAGTCTTTCAAGAGACAAAAATGTTTCTGCTAAATTAGTTCCAATAATTCCTGACGAAGCTAGAACCTTTGGTATGGAAGGCTTTTTTCAAAAAATGGGCATATATGCTCATGAAGGTCAAAAATATGAACCTGTGGATTCTGAGCAGTTAAGTTCTTATCGGGAAGATAAAAGTGGACAGGTGCTTCAAGAAGGAATTACTGAGGCTGGTGCAATGTCCTCTTGGATTGCTGCAGCTACAGCTTATACTAACCATGACATAGAAATGATACCTATCTATATCTTTTATTCAATGTTTGGTTTTCAAAGAGTCGGGGATCTTGCTTGGGCAGCCGGAGACTCGCAGGCAAGAGGTTTTTTAATTGGAGCAACAGCAGGAAGAACAACATTAGCTGGTGAAGGATTACAACACCAAGATGGGCACAGCCATTTAATAGCATCAAATATTCCAAATTGTGTAAGTTATGATCCCACTTTTGCCTATGAAATGGCAGTGATTTTTAGAGATGGAATTAGAAGAATGCATGAGAAAAAAGAAAACATATTTTACTATATCACCGCAATGAATGAAAATTACCCACACCCAGAAAAACCAAAAGATTCTGACAGTGGAATTCTAAAAGGTATGTATTTATTTGAAGAAAATAATAATAAAGGAAAAACTAAAGTTCAGTTACTTGGATCTGGAACAATATTAAGAGAAATTATTGCAGCTGCAAAAATTTTATCTAATGACTATGGAATTGACTCTGATGTTTGGAGTGTAACAAGTTTTAATGAACTGAGAAAAGATGGTATGGAAACAGAAAGATGGAATTTGCTTAATCCTGGAGAGAAAAAGAAAAAATCACATGTTGAAAAATGTATGGAAAAAAGAGATGGGCCTATAATTGCTGCATCAGATTACATTAGAGCTTTTTCTGATCAAATTAGACCATACATTCGCAGACCTTTTTATTCATTTGGTACTGATGGATATGGAAGAAGTGATACTAGAAAAAAACTAAGAAAATTTTTTGAGGTAGATAAAGAACATATTGTTGCCTACACATTAAGTGCTTTAGCTGGTGAGCAATTGATTGCATCTAAAGATGCTGAGAAAGCATTCAAAAAATATGAAATTGATAAAAAAAAGATATTACCAACTAAATTATAATTTTAATGAAAATAAAAAAATCAAAGTTAGCTAGTCCAAAAGTAAGAAAATTTGCAAGAGAACTTGGAGCAAACATTGTTGAAATTCAAGGTTCCCAAAGAAGTGGTAGGGTCAACGAAGAAGATGTAAAAAATTTTGTAAAAAAACAATTTTCAGATGTTCAAAATAAAGATAACAAACAGTTTGCCAAGAATGATTATAGCCATGATGAGTTTGGTGAAATAGAAATAAAGGATATTCCTAGAATAAAAAAAATTTCTAGCAAACAATTAGTTAGATCTTGGACTGAAATTCCTCATGTGACCCAACATGATGAAATTGATATAACAGAAATGGAAAACTTTAGAAGCTCTTTAAGAGATTTATATACAGGAGAAAAAATTTCCGTAACACCTTTAGCTTTTATTATGAAGGCAGTTGTTAATGCTCTTAAAACTTTTCCAAATTTTAACGCATCATTAGACTCAGAAAATAGTAAAATAATTTATAAAAAATACTTTCATATTGGTGTAGCAGTAGATACTCCTCATGGTTTAATGGTCCCTAAATTACGAAATGTTGATAAAATGAACATCAAGAAAATTGGTGAAGAACTTAAAAAAATAAGTAAGCTTTGTAGGGAGCTTAAGATAGACAAAAAAGAATTTTTTGGTGGATCGATGACTATTTCTAGCTTAGGAGGAATCGGAGGAAGTTTTTTCACACCAATAATTAACCCGCCAGAAGTAGCAATATTAGGTGTGGGAAAGTCTGTTGAAAAAATTTTTAAACATAATGGCCAACTTATTAGTAAAAAAATGCTTCCAATTTCACTATCTTACGATCATAGAATTATTGATGGAGCCGAGGGTGCAAGATTTTGTGTCCATTTAGGTGAAAGCTTAGGTAAAGACTTTGCCTTTAAACTTGCTGTTTGATTGTGAATAAAAAAATCTTTTCCTTATCTTGTGCAATTTTATGCTCTCTTATTTGGGGAACGGCATTTGTAGCTCAAGATATGGGTATGGATTTTATAGGTCCCTATACTTTTACTTCTGGTAGAATGTTTTTAGGTTTTTTTGCTCTATTACCTTTTTTTTTTATTTTTGAATTCAAAAAAGCCATTAGATCAAATTTAAGTTTTAAAATAGTACTATCTTATTTATTACTTTTAGGTTTTTTCTTAGCTGGAGGAAACATTCTTCAACAAGTCTCGTTACTTTATACCGATGTAGCTAATTCAGCTATTTTTACAGTTTTGTATGTAATAATTGTTCCAATGGTTGCATATTTTTTATTCTCTAAAAAAATACATCAATCAGTTTGGCCTGCAGCCATTATGTGTTTAGTTGGAGGTCTTTTACTTAGCGAACTAGATAACATAGAAGTAAGATTTGGTGACTCATTAGTTATTTTTGGAGCTTTCTTTTGGGCTTTTCACATAGTTTTTATTTCTAAGTTTTTAAAGATATTTAATTTTCCATTAACTATAGCTACCTTTCAATGCCTTTTTGGAGCAATATTCTGTCTAGTTCCAGCGTCTACTCTTGAAATTATTTCAATTCAAGCATTGCTTATGGAGAGTAAAGAGTTGCTTTATGCAGGGGTCTTATCAAGCGGAATTGCTTTCATGTTGCAAGTATATTCTCAACAAAACTTGTCTCCTGCTCCAGTTGCAATTATATTTTCTCTTGAAGGTGTTTTTGGAGCTATAGCCGCTTGGATCATGCTCGATCAATACTTAAATCATTTTAAAATTTTAGGAATAATTATTATTTTATCAGCTGTAATTTTTTCACAATTAGCACCAATGTATGATAAAAAAAGATAATGAGAATTAAAGTTCAACCTTGTAAAAATAATATTGGAGCTAAAATCTCCTGTAACTTAAAAACTGCAGGTGAGGTAGAAATTAATCAAATTAAAGATGCTTTGAACGGATTTGGGGTAGTTTTTTTTCGAAATCAAAATTTAGACCCAAAATCATACATAAAATTTGCAAAAAATTTTGGTCCTCTAGCAGATTATCCGATGTTAAAAGGGTTAAGTAAAGAATTTCCAGAAATTACAGTAGTAGAAAGAAAATCATCAGACGTCGGGCCTAGTTTTGGAGAACAGTTTCATACTGACTCTAGCTACACTGAAAATCCTCCTAGATATACTATGTTGTTAGCAAAATTAGTACCAAAAAGAGGTTTGGGAAATACTGAATTTGCATCTCAATATCTTGCATATGAAAAATTACCTGACGAATACAAAAAAAAAATTGAAAATGTAAAAGGAGTTTTTTCATCTTCAGGACCAATTTCAGTAACTCGTGTTGAAAGAGAACTAGAAAAAGGAACTGGAAAGTCTAAAGATTTTAAATCTATTCATAGTGTCATAAGAAAAATAAATAACCGTAAGTCTATTTATTGTAGTCCAGGACATGTAGTAGATTTTTTAAATATAAGCAAAGAAGAAGGGGAAGAATTAAAAGAATTTTTATTTAAGCATCAAATAAAAAAAGAGTTTGTTTATTCTTTTGAGTGGGAAAAAGATTCTATAGCAATATGGGATAATTGGTCTATACTTCATCAAGCAACATCTTTTTCTGGAAATAGAGTTATGCATAGAATAACGGTTCAATAATATGGAAGAAACTAAATCTGGATTTTCAAAACATATAGGAGGAATTACTGTAAAAAAAATTAATGACTCTAGTTATGAATTTTATGCTGAAGTAAAAGATATAAATCTTAATACAGCTCAAATGGCTCACGGAGGTTACTTGTGCTCTATAGCGGATACAGGTATGGGTAATGCAGCACATAGAGTTGCAGATAATAAAAGATGTGTAACAATTTCATTAGAAATGAAATTTATTTCAGCAGCTAGCTCGGGTCAGAAACTAACAGGGAAAGTTAAAATACAAAAAAAAACTAAAACTCTTGTATTTATAACTTGTGAAATAATTAATTCTGAAACTACAGTGGCTACTGCATCAGGAGTTTGGAAAATCTTAAAATCTTAATCTTTTTTTCTTCGATAATTTAAATAGCCAAAAATAAACAAAAGAACCAGTGCAAAAGGATAAATAATAGATTTATTAGGTCTATCTGGATTTTCTATTTTAAAATTACTTATTATATCACCCATTTGTATTCCAGATTTTTTTGCCTCTCCTTTCCAATTCAATTTATCTACAGTTAGTTGGCCTTCTTGATTTGTAAGTGTTATTCCGTATTCCTCTAAATTAAATTTATTTTTAAATTTTCCTTTATCAATAACAAATAATTTATATCTTTCTCCATACTCAGTTAATCTTGTAACTTTAATATGAACTTCTTTAGATGGATCAAAAGATAGTGTTTGAATAGTTTCGGCTGAAAGTTTTTGTTCATTAAATTTTGGATAAAATTTACTTAAAACATAATCTGGAGCTAAAAATGATAATGATATAACTAAAAAAGCTATAATCTCATACCATCTTAATTTATTTATAAACCACTGTTGAGTGGCTGCGGTAAAAACTAAAATTCCAATCAATGAAGTGACTATAACCAATAGAGCTTGCCAAATACTATCTACACCGATCAATAAAAGCTCATGATTAAATAAAAAGACTATTGGTAAAATTCCTGTCCTTAAACTATACCAAATTGCTTGAAGTCCTGTTCTTAAAGGATCGCCTCCAGATATTGCTGCTGCTGCATAAGATGCTAAACCAACAGGAGGTGTTACATCTGCCATTAAACCAAAATAAAATACAAATAAGTGAACAGCAATTAACGGAAAAATAAATCCAGAAGCATTTCCAACATCTACCAACACTGTGGCCATTAGTGAAGCTACTACTACATAGTTTGCAGTAGTTGGGAGACCCATGCCAAGTAGTAAGCAAAGTATAATAGTTAATAAGATTAATATAATTACATTGTCTCTGGCTATCGTCTCTATAACTATTATTAAATTTGTACTTAAGCCTGTAGAGCCAACTGCCCCTACTATAATACCCGCTGTTGCAATCGCAATTCCAACTCCAACCATATTGATTGCACCTTTTTGAAGACCTACTATAGTTTGATTCCACCACTCAGTTAAACCGATTTTGAAATCTGAGTTTTTGATAACACGATTTATCAAATTCACTAGAATTAAAGAAATAGTTGCATAAAAAATAGAAAAACCCGCGGTGTATCTCATATAAACAAGAAGAAAAATTAAAACAAAAATCGGTATTAAAAAATGTAATCCCGATAAAAAAGTTTTCTTCAGATGTGGTACGTCGGCATCGTCCATACCCTTGAGACCTAATTTAAGGGCCTCTAAATGAGATATATAAAATAAAGCAATGTATGAAATAATAGCTGGTAAAAAAGCATGTTTAACAACTTCAAAATAAGTAACACCTATGAAGCTTGCCATTACGAATGCAGCAGCTCCCATCACTGGTGGCATGATTTGACCGTTCACAGATGATGAAACTTCGATTGCTCCAGCTTTCTCTTGAGAGAAACCAGTTTTTTTCATTATTGGAATTGTAAAAGTTCCTGTTGTTACAGTGTTTGCAATTGAAGAACCTGAAATCATACCTGTCATTCCAGATCCCAAGATAGCAGCTTTAGCAGGACCTCCTCGCATCTTCCCAACCATAGCAAATGCTAAATCTAAAAAATATTTACCTCCACCTGCAGTTTCTAATATAGCTCCAAACAATACAAATAAAAATATGAAATCTACTGATACTCCTATTGGTATTCCAAAAATAGCTTCTTGGTCAAACCATTGAAAACCCACTAATCTTTTTATAGATAGACCGCCATGAGAAATTATATCAGGAGCATATTTTCCAAAATAAGAAAATAAAAGGAAACAGATTGCAATAATAACCAAAGGCAAACCTATGGCGCGTCTAGTCGCCTCTAATAAAATTAATATTCCTGTAGCCCCTATTATAAGTTCGATTGGAACTTTGAATCCAAATATATCTTTAACTAAAAGTATTCCACCTCTATTTACTAAGTCATCATAAAAAAAATAAATGTATAAACAACAAAATGCGGCAACAATGCTAATTAAAATATCAAATACTGAAATTTTTTTTCCCCTAACTATTGGAAAAATTAAAAAAGTTAAAGTTAAAGCAAAACCTAAATGAATGGCTCTAGCTGGTAAACCTTTGAACATTCCAAAGTTAAACCAAAAAGGAAATGGTGAAGCGTACCAAAGTTGAAACAAAGTCCAGAGAATTGCAATGCCAAAAACTATTTTTAAATGAATGCCTGATAAATTTCGAGTAGGTGAAATATCTTCTTGAATTTTTTCTTTAATCTTACTTTGAACGTTTTGATTCATTTTATTTAAGATACATTATTCTAAAAAAAAAGGCCCAATAAATATTGGGCCTTTTTAGTTAAAATATAAAGTTGAATTACATTAATCCAGCTTCTTTATAATACTTAATTGCTCCTGGATGTAATGGAGCTGATAAACCGTCAGCTATCATGTTTTTCTTTTCCAGAGGTCCAAAAGCAGGATGTTGATCTCTAAAAGAATCAAAGTTTTCCATTACCGCTTTTGTAACTAAGTATACAAGCTCCTCAGAAACATCAGCACTAGTTACAACAGTTGCTTTTACACCAAAAGTTGTAGCGTCTTTTTTCTGATTTGAGTAAGTTCCTTTTGGAATTACTGCTTTAGCATAATAGTCAGCTCCGTCAATTAAACCTTGAACTGCCGGACCAGTTAAATTAATTGGACTAGCTTTTGCTTTACAAGTTGCTGCTTGCTCCATAGCACCATTAGGAAATCCTACAGAATATCCAAATGCATCTATTTTACCATCGCAAAGAGCTTTTACTTGCTCAGAAGAAGTAAGTTCAGTAGTTGCTTTGAACATACTCATGTCTGCTCCCATAGCTTTCATTAATTCTTCCATAGTTCCTCTTTGTCCAGAACCAGGGTTACCAATGTTTACTGTTTTTCCTTTTAAGCCTTTAAAATCTTTAATTTTAGATTTTTTACTTGCCCAAATTTGGAAAGGTTCATTGTGAACAGAAAATACAGCTCTTAAATTGCTAAACTGTTTTCCTTCCCATTTACTAGAACCATTGTAAGCATGATACTGCCAGTCTGACTGAGCAACACCAAATTGAAACTCACCATCTTTGATTTGTCCAATATTGTAGTTAGAACCACCTGTAGAAGGTGCAGTACATCTGTATGCTTTGGCCGTACCTTTTTTTCTTCCGTGATCAGCACTTATTGCTGATTTGTGCAACATTTTACAAATTGCGTTACCTGTCTGGAAGTAAACTCCAGTTGGTCCGCCTGTTCCTATTGTAAAAAACTCTGCAGATTTTGCTATAGTTGTGAATGTGCTTGAAGCAGCAAGCATAACTAAAGCTGCAGAGATCATTGATATTAATTTTCTCATCATATCTCCTTTGTTTTTTTATATGATTTAACTATTTTGTTGGCTTAAGGTCAAAGTAATTTTTTACAAATTTTTTGACCATTCTGATAGTTTATTTGTTCCTTCTACTACATTTGGAGCATATTTTTCTATAATGTCATTTCCTGGTAATTCATAACTTGAAGTATTTTTAAGAAACTCGTCACCATCAAAATCGGTGTAGCTCAATCTTGTTAACATTTTAGTTTTATCAAATCCAAATGCAGATCCTGGTAGAAGAGCTACTCCAGTTTCATTTAAAATTGAGTCACATAAATCTATGGAGCTTTTAAATTTTGAATTAACAAACTCAGGCATCAAATAAAATCCGCCTTGTGGAGGATTAATCAAAATATTATTTGATTTTAGATTATTGTAAACGTAGTTACCAACTGATTTAAGTATATTTCTAGTTTTTATTATATAGTCTGTGTAATCCCCTGAGTATGCTTCAATTGCTGCATATTGAATGGGGCTGCTTACTGATGAAAAGGTTTCGCTACCTACTGCTTTCATTCTAGATAAAAAATTACGTAGATTTTTTGGAACAGCAATAAAGCCCAACCTCCAGCCTCCAGCACCACACCATTTGCTTATAGATGAACTTATTATTGTTCCCTCAGGATAAAAAGAAGAAATAGATTCATACTTATTGCAAAAACTTAATTGTCCATAAATCTCATCAGAGTGAATTAAAATTTTATATTTTTTTGCAACTTCAGCGATTTCTTTAAAATTTTTACAAACAGCTCCAGAAGGGTTATTGGGAGAATTTAATATTAATAAAATATTTTTATTTCCTATAGACTTAATTTTTTTCTCCAATTCTTCTGATGTAGGAAACCAATTATTTTCTCTAGATGTATTAATCCAGTGAACTTTGTTGTTTGCTATAGTAGCTTGAGGAGCGTAGGACACCCAGCTAGAAGTAGGTAAAATAACTTCTCCTTTGAAAGCAACATGCATTACATACATTGCTTCTTTAGATCCTGGTGTTACTAAGATGTCGTCTTTAGAAAAATTATTATTTGTTAAATTGTTTAAATGTTTTGCTATTGCTGCTCTTAATTCTGGTAACCCTTGCATAGGAAGATATGCTTTTTTTTTAGCATTTTCTTTTAATGTCAAAACAATCTTTTCTGGAACTGGAAAAGGAGATTGTCCAAATCCAAAATGATAAATTTTTTTTCCAGATTTAACTAATTCTTTGCTTTTTTCATTGATAGCTAAAGTTGCTGAAGGGACAAGATCAAGGATATTTTTTTTAACCAAATCTTTCATAATAACTTTTAATTAAAAGTTATTTCTTTCTATACGGGGAGTGCTGGTTTCAAGTCAATAATAAAATAGAACATTTGACAAATTGATTCGGTCATGTTTTAATCTTATTTTGTTCTCAACAGAGACCTATATATAGTATAAAAAAAAATATCTAACACAAAATGGAAAAATCCTCTAAAAAAATTATTGCTCTTTTAGGGCCTACAAATACTGGGAAAACCTTCTTAGCTATTAATAAGATGCTTGAATACAATACGGGTATTTTTGGACTTCCATTAAGACTTTTAGCAAGAGAGGTTTATGACAAATGTGTAAATAAAGTTGGAGCAGAAAAAGTCGCTTTGATTACAGGAGAAGAAAAAATAATTCCAAGCTCAGCGAACTACTTTATTTGTACAGTTGAGTCTATGCCCAAAAACAAATCTGTAGATTTCATTGCTATAGATGAAATTCAAATGTGCTCGGACAAAGAAAGAGGTCATATTTTTACTGAAAGACTGCTTCATTCAAGAGGTGGAGAGCTAACAATGTTTCTGGGCTCACAGATCATGAAGAATATAATTAGAGATTTAATACCTAATGTAGAGTTTGAAAATAAGGAAAGATTTTCGAAATTAAGTTATGGAGGATACAAAAAGATCTCTAGACTGGATAGAAAAGTTGCTTTGATTGCATTCTCTATAGAAGAAGTTTATGCAATTGCAGAACTTATAAGAAGACAAAAAGGTGGTGCAGCAGTCATAATGGGTTCTTTAAGCCCCAAAACCAGAAACTCTCAAGTAGATTTGTATCAATCAGGAGATGTTGACTATCTTGTTGCTACCGATGCAATTGGAATGGGTTTAAATATGGACATAAATGAAATTTATTTTTCAAATTTAAAAAAATTTGATGGTAAAAAAAATAGAAGACTTAATGTAATAGAAATTTCTCAGATTGCTGGCAGAGCTGGAAGATTTAAAAATGATGGAATATTTGGAACAACTGGTGATTGTGATAATCTTAATTCTGATGAGATAGAAAACATAGAAAAGCATACTTTGCCAGAAAGCAAAATGCTGTATTGGAGAAATCATGAACTAAATTTTGACTCTCCAGAAAATTTAATTTCATCTTTAGAATTAAAACCTAAAAAAAATAGTCTTTTGAGAACTAAGGATTCATTAGATGAAAATGTTTTAAGGCATTTTTTGAAAAAAGGAGAAAATAATCTCTTATATTATAAAAATTTAAAACTTTTATGGGAATGTTGTCAAATTCCTGACTTTGAAAAAAAGGCATATGGTCAACATATTAATATTGTGGACAAGGTTTTTATGTTTTTATCTACTAGAAAAAAAAGAATACCTAATGATTACATGAAAGAGCAGCTCAAAGGTCTTGAAAAAGAACATGGTAATATAGATGTATTATCTCATAGAATATCTAATGTAAGAACATGGTCCTATGTATCCAACAAAAAAAATTGGGTAGAAAATTCTGATTATTGGATACAGCGTACAAAAAATATTGAGGATAAGTTATCAGAAAAATTACACGATGAGCTTACAAAAAGTTTTATAGATAAAAAAATAAGCATTTTATCTAGAGGACTTAAACAAGATATAGTTTTAAACACAGAGGTTCAAAAAGATGACAAAGTTTTAATAAATGAACAGTATATTGGAGTTCTTAAGGGTTTAAAATTTAATATAGAATTGACTTCAAAAACTTTAGATACAGATATTAAATCAATTAAAAAGGCTGCTAGAAAAGGGATAGCTGAGGAGCTTTCAAAAAGGGTTAAAAATATTATCGAAAAAAAAGTAATTAATATTGAAAATGATAACAAAATCTATTGGAATAAAAACCCAATAGCAAAAATTAAAAAAGGAAATGACTACTTAAACCCTACAATTGAGATTATTGCCGATGATTCTCTGTCTAAAGAATCAAATTCAGACCTAGAGTTATTTCTTAAAAATTGGCTTTTCATGCATATAAATGATGAACTGAAAGATCTATTGAATTTAAGAAAGATAAAAATTAAAAATCAATACCTACGAGCTCTGGTTTTCCAACTTTATGAAAACAATGGGATTATAAAAAGAAAACAAATAGAACACATAGTTAAACTTATATCCAAAGAAGAAAGAAAAAAACTTTGGGGTATGGGTATTAAAATAGGAAAATATCATATTTATTTACCGAGAATGTTAAAACCTAAAGCTGTTTCTTTAAGAGTAAATCTTTGGAAATTATTTTATAATATTGAAACAAATACTCAAATTCCTAGATCAGGATTAAATTTTATAGATAGTAAAAATGTTGATAAAAGATTTCTTCTTTTATGTGGTTTTGAAAATTTTAAGGATTTCTTTGTAAGAGTTGATATTTTAGAAAAACTATTTATAAATATTCTAAATAAAACTGTAGCTAGAAAGTTCAAAATAACAGCAGAAATGATGAATTTATTAGGTTGTTCCAAAGAAAATTTTTATAAGCTTATGGAATTAATGAATTATAAAAAAGATAAAGAAAAAGATACTTACATTTTTTTAGGAGAAGACAAAAAATTTAAGAAAATTTTCAAAAATAGAAAAATTGCAAGTCCATTTGATAAGCTTCTTTCTTTAAATATAAAATAAATGAGTAAATTAGATAAACAAAGTGTAATAGGTATATCTGCATTATTAGTCCATGCTGCTAATATAGATGAAATTTATTCTGATCATGAAAAAGATCTAGTAAAAGACTTTATAAAGTCATATTTAAAAGATGATGACTCTAATGAAATTTTAAAGCAAGCTGAAGAAATAGAAAAAAATTCTAATCAATTATTGAACTATACAAATATTATTAAAAAAAATTCAATGGATATTAAAAAAGATATTATTGAACATTTGTGGAAAGTTATAATTTCAGATAATTCAGTAGATCAATACGAATCTAATTTAATGCGAAGAATTTGTGGGTTAGTTTATTTTCCAGATAAAGAATGTGCAGAAATAAAACTTAAACTTTTAAACTCTAAATGACTTATATTGTAAAAGATGAATGTATAAAATGTAAGCTCACAGATTGTGTTGAGGTTTGTCCGGTTGATTGTTTTTATGAAGGTGAGAATATGCTAGTAATCAATCCTGACGAATGTATAGACTGTGGCGTTTGTGAACCAGAATGCCCTATCGATGCAATCAAAGCTGATACAGATGAAAGTATAGAGAATAAGGAAAAATGGTTGTTGCTAAATAAAAAGTTTTCTGCAATATGGCCTAATATTTCAAAAAAAAAGGAACCAATGGTTGACCATGAAAAATTTAGAGATTTAAAAGATAAATACAAAAAATATTTTTCAGAAAAACCAGGAAAATAAAAAATGAAAAAAAAAAGAAAAAAAAACAAGATAAAAATAAAAAAAGTAATCAAAAAATCAATTAGCAAAATTAAAAAAACTTTAAAAGCTAAAATATCCAGTAATAAGGAAAAAGAAGAAATCCAAAAAAGAAAAAGTACCTTTTCATCGGAAGAAAAGGTTGAAATCAAAAAAATAAAAAAACAAGCTACAGAAAAAAGAAAGTATAATATTAAAGATTTTGTAGTTTATCCTAAACATGGAGTAGGTAAAATAATTGCAGTAGAAAAAGCAACTATTGGTCAAATAGATATACAATTTTATAAAATCTTTATTGAAAAAGAAAAATTAACTTTAACTGTACCAATTAATCAACAATTAAATTTAAGACCTATATCAACAATAAATCAAATCAATAAATGTATTTCAATTTTAAAAAGTAAACCAAAAATTAAAAGAACTATGTGGAGCAGAAGAGCACAAGAATATGATCAAAAAATTAATTCTGGAAAGATTTATGAACTTGCTGAAGTTGTAAAAGATCTCAACAAAAATACTGATATAATAGCTGACCAATCTTACAGTGAAAGACAACTATTTGAAAAAGCCTACGAAAGACTTAAATCTGAGTTTGAAGCGGTCATGAAAGCTGGTCCTGAAGAAGCACAAAAAAAAATGGATAAAGCTTTAGGAAGAAATAAAAATTTAAATTTAGAGCAATAAAAAACGCCCTTTTTAATTTAATAAGAAAAAAGGGCGTTATAAAAAAACTATCTTCTTCTTCTTCTTCTTCTTTTAGCTTTTTTTGCTTTTTTCTTTTTAGCTTTTCTTCTACGTTTAGCCATCTTTATCTCCCTTTTGTTTAAACAAATCTTTTTGATTCGTTTATTAATTATTACATTAATTAATTAAAGATTCATGTCAAACATAAATTAGTTTGCAAAATTGATTCAAATTTTTAATTTTTTAATTATTTTTTTAATATTTAATTAAAATTTAAAAAAGTTAGCAATATCAATGTTTTTTTAAGCAAAAGAAATAAGTTTGAATTTAAATTTTAATAAAGATTTTCTAGTTGTTGTTTATAATTTTTAACAATTTCTTTTCTTTTTAACTTTAAAGTTGGTGTTAACATTCCGTTTTCAATTGTAAATTCTTCGTTAATTAAAATAAATTTTTTTATTTTTTCTATTAAAGTTAAATTTTTATTTATACTTTCAATTATAAGTTTAATTTTTTCTTTATTAATTTCTTTTTCTACAATAATTATTGCAACTAAGTAATTTTTTTTGTCTCCATAAACAAATGATTGTTTAATATTTTCATTCAAACATAAAATATTTTCAATTTTACTTGGAGATATGTTATCTCCCCCAAGATTCACAATGATATCTTTTTTTCTGTCAGTAATTTTTAAATAATTATTGCTATCTAACTCTCCAATGTCTCCTGTGTGCAGCCATCCATTTTTAATTACTTTGTTAGTTTCTTCTTTTAAGTTCCAATATCCTAACATTACATTTTCACCTTTAATAAGAATCTCACCATCTTCAGATATTTTGACTTTATTTGTTCTAAATGGAGGACCTACAGATTCGACTTTTATTAAATTAGGTAAATTGCAACTAACCACTGGCGAGGCCTCTGTCAGACCATATCCTTGAAGAGTGGGCAACCCTACAGCATTTAAAAATTCACCTATATTCTGATCTAAAGCGCCACCCCCAGAAACAAAAGCTTGAAGGTTTCCTCCAAATTGACCCCTAATTTTTTTTCTAACTAATTTTTCGCACAAAAAATTTACTATTTTTTCTCCAAATTTTAATTCATTTTTTTTTAAAACCTTTTTTCCTAAATTTAAGGTTTGATTAATTAGTGTCTTTTTTAGACCAGATTGCTTCTCAAAATTCATATTTATTTTTGTAAAAAGATTTTGATAAAATCTCGGAACTGCTGTCATAATTGTAGGTTTGGCAACCCCCATATTTGAAATAAGCTTTTCTAAACTTTCGGCATAAAACACTTTAGCGCCAACTATAATTTGAATGAACTGAACGGTGTGTTCATATGAATGAGACAAAGGCAACCAAGTTAAAAAAACAGGTTCTTTTTTATTAATTAAAGGTTCAAGTAATTCAACAGCTCCTTCACAATTAGACAAAATTCCACCATGACTTAAAACTACCCCTTTAGGATTTCCTGAAGTACCTGAGGTATAAATTATACATGCAGGCATATTTCTTTTTAAATTTTTATTTATAATCCTTTCATTTAAATTTTCATTTAATATGTCTTGAATTAGTAAACTTTCACCATCTATTTTTTCAAAGGATATAATTTTTTGCTGATCTTTATTTATAAATTTATTAATCTTCTTAAACTGATCATTGTTGGAAACAATTATTAAAGAAGGTTTGCAATCATTTAAAATGTATTCATAGTCATTAACGGAGTAAGTAGTAAAAATTGGAACAGAAATACCTCCAGCATTCATTACAGCTATGTCCGACATTAACCAGTAAGGCCTATTCTCAGAGAGAATCAAGCATCTATCACCCTCTTTTATTAATGATTTAATCTTAATAGTAAGTTTGAAAATTCGTGTAGTCACATCTTGCCAGTTATAAGTCCCCTTACCTGGTTTTAACCATTTTAAGAAAGGTTTTTTGTTGTCTACTTCTTCTACTTTTTTAAAATAAAGTTCGACTAGGCTGTTTAATTTGCTTATATCCATAATTTGGTGGGCGAAGAGAGACTCGAACTCTCACAGTATTGCTACCATTGGATTTTGAGTCCAACGCGTCTACCAGTTCCACCATTCGCCCGTTATTGTTCATTAATTACAATATTATATATTATTTCTTCCAACAAACTGATGAAGATATCAAAATTGCCATTAGCAGCCAAATTATATAAGACTCCCCATGAGTTAATTCATAAGAAGCTCCAAATAATTTCGCTAGAATTAAGACTGCATACACTATTAATGGAGATAAAATCAAACTTACTAAGAACTTAATTATTGTACATTTAAAATTCATATTTAAATAGTATTCAAAAAATTATCATTTATAAATAGTAAAATGATTAAAAAATTCTATGATAAATGTGTAAAAGCTGCAGGTCACAAAAGTTCTAAGCATTTTCTTGCTTTTTTTTCGTTTATTGAAAGTTCTTTCTTTCCTATACCTCCAGATGTGATGATTGTACCTATGACAGTTGCAAAAAAAAATGATTACTTAAAAATTTTTTTAGTGGCAACGACATTTTCAGTTCTAGGTGCTTTGTTTGGATACTTTATAGGTTATGTTTTTTTCAATGAAATTGGCACTAAAATATTTGAACTATATGGGTATGAAGATCCAAATTTTTTAAAAGAAAAATTTTCTACAAAAGGGGGTTTTCTTTCTTGGTTAGGTATACTTTTTACAGCAGGATTTACTCCTCTACCTTTTAAGCTTTTAACTATTTCAAGTGGATTTATTCATTTTAATTTATTTTTTTTTATAATTATTTGCATTTTTACAAGAGGTTTGCGATTTTTTTTAATTGCATTTTTAACTTATAAATATGGAGAAAAATTTGGTCCTTTTCTAGAAAAAAAGGGGGCAAAATGGTCCATCATAATTGGTCTTGCAATTATAGTTTTAGCTTCAATTATTTATTTTATTTTAAAATCCTATGGAACAAATTAAAAATAAATTTATTCTTATTTTAATAATGTTATTTAGTATTTTTGCATTAATTTCTGCATATTTTATCCAATACATTTTAAATCATGAGCCGTGCAATCTTTGCCTTATTGAAAGAATTCCATACTTCCTTGCCATATTTCTTATAATTCTAACTATGGTCTCAAAAAGGTTTGAAAAAATAGTTTTATGCCTATTAAGCCTAGTATTTATTTTTGGCGCAATGGTGTCTTTTTATCATTTTGGAATTGAACAAGGTTTTTTTAGTGAGTCTCTAGTTTGTAGCTTAGAAAAAAATAATTCGAACTTATCAAAAATAGAAATTCTTGAACAATTAAAGCAAACAACGGTCAGTTGTAAGAATGTAACTTTCAGGATTTTTGGCTTATCACTTGCTACAATAAATACAATTATATCATTAATTTTAAGTGTTATAACTATAAAGCTTTTTACAAATTATGACAAAAACTGAAAAGAAAATATTGGAAGAAATTATTAGAGTTGATCATGCGGGAGAGAGAGGCGCAATAAAAATTTATGAGGGTCAATTACTTGCACTTAAAACCTTTAAACATGATGAAGAATTGAGAAGAAAAATTGAAGAAATGAAAGAACATGAGGCTGAACATCTAAATTTTTTTGATAAGGAAATACAAAAAAGAAATATAAAACCAACAAAATTGCTTCCTGTTTGGGATTTATTGGGTGTGGCTTTAGGTTTTGGTACAGCAATGCTGGGGAAAAAAGCAGCCATGTTATGTACTGCATCAGTTGAAGAAGTAATAGATGATCATTATAAAAATCAAACATATAAATTAAAAGAAGATGAAAAAGCTTTAAAAGAAAAAATTATAAAATTTAGAGAAGATGAATTACATCATAAAAATATTGCCTATGAGGAAGGGGCAACAAAAGAAGGATTTTATGGATTTTTAGATAAAGTTATAAAAACTTCATCAAAAATTGCGATAACAATATCTGAAAAAATATAATTAAGGTTCTAGTTCTATATCCCAATATAAATAATCCATCCAACTTTCATGAAGAAAGTTTGGCGGAAAATTTCTGCCATTTTTATGAAGATCATCTACAGTTGGCCTGTAAGGTTTATGGAATAATTTTAAATCACAATCATTATAAAGTTTTCCTCCTTTTTTAACGTTGCAGGTAGAACAAGCAGTCACAACATTTTCCCAGTCTGTAATTCCTCCTTTTGACTTTGGCAAAAGATGATCAAAAGTTAAATCTTTTTTATCTCCACAGTATTGACAGGTAAACTTGTCTCTAAGAAAAACGTTAAATCTTGTAAAGTTTGGATTTTCAGAGGGCTTGATAAAACTCTTTAAAGCAATAACGCTAGGTAAATTCATTTCAAAAGAAGGGCTTCTAATTTTTCTTTTATAATTTGATACTATGCTTACTCTATCAAGAAAAACTGATTTCACTGCATCTTGCCAACACCATAAGGACAAGGGGTAGTAGCTCAAAGGTCTAAAATCAGCATTTAAAACTAAAGCTGGACATTTTTCTAGCGGGACTTTCTCATTTGCAGATATAATCATGCTTAAAAACTATCTGAATAATTAAATTATATCAAGTTATAATTTTATTATGATTTTAATTAATTTTTAGTAAAAATTTTTTTTTATAAACTCTAAGCCTGCGCTAGATCCTTCGCTTGGTATACGATGTTCGCAATTTTTAAAAATTTTTGTTTCTATTTTGTATTCATTTTTATCAAAAAATTCTCTAGCTTCCAACAAATAACTAATTGGAACGACTTCATCTTTTTCACCGTGCATTAGCATTATTTCTGGTCTTGAATTAATATTTTTTTCCAAATGTTTTGGATTAATTATTTTTCCTGAATATCCCAAAATACATCTTACCTTTTCTTTTCTTTTTAAACCGGCTTGCAAACTAATCATACAACCTTGACTAAAACCTCCGATGCCAATTTGGTCTGAGTTTAAATTATTTTTTAATTTTACTTCATCTATTAATTTATTTAATTTCATTTCCGCAATTAATGATTTGGCTAAAATTTCATCTTCAGTTATGTCAATTAGATCAAACCATTGAAAACCAGTAGGACTAACAGCGCACTTCTCTGGTGCATCTGGGCAAATAAAAATTGTTTCAGGCAAATAATTTTTCCAATAATTGGCCAATAAAGAAATATCTTTTCCGTCTCCTCCATACCCATGGCAAAGTATCATTGCATTTTTTGGTTTTTCTTTAGAAAGTGGATCCAAAACTATAGTGTTTAAAGAATAAGTCATTATTTTATTAAAATTAATTATATTCTTTTAAAAACTGAATGCTAATAATAAATAATATGTGTATATAGACTTTAAAAGATTTACTAATTTTCATATTAATTTAAATTGAAATTGGTACAGTAAAATGAAAAATAAAAGTAAAACAGTTTGGTCAAAAAGATTTAAAGAAAAAACCTCTAAATCTTTTGAAAGAATAGGATCTTCAATAAAAGTTGACAAAAGACTTTATAAAGAAGATCTCTTTGCTTCAAAAATTCATACTCAAATGCTAGTTAAACAAAAAATTATTCCTTCAAAAGAAGGAAAAAAAATTATATCTGGGCTTAATAAAATCAGACAACAAATTGATAAAGGTAAATTTGTTTTTAAAGAAAAATTTGAAGACATACATTTAAATATAGAAAAAAAGTTATTTGAAATAGTTGGTCCAGCAGCAGGATATCTTCATACAGCTAGATCAAGAAATGATCAGGTTGTAACTGATTTTAAGCTTTGGACAAAAAAGTCTACAAAAGAAATTATAAAAGATATCTCTGAAATTATGAAAGCATTAATTAAAAAATCTGAAAAAAAATACTGGGACAGTTATGCCTGGCTTCACACATCTTAAAAATGCACAGCCTATCTCTTTTGCCCACTATTTATTGGCATACTACGAAATGCTTAAAAGAGATAAAAAAAGATTTTTGAATAACTTAGATCTTTTGGATGAGTCGCCTCTTGGAGCCGCTGCTCTTTCTGGAACATCATACAAGATAAATAGAAACTATACTTCAAAAAAACTTGGTTTTAAAAAACCAACAGATAATTCTATTGACTCTGTATCAGATAGAGATTTTGCAATTGACTTTCTTTACGCTAGCGCAGTTTGTGCCATGCATTTATCAAGATTAGCAGAAGATTTTATTATTTTAAATTCAGATGCTTACAAATTAATTAGTTTTAAAGATAGTATGCTTACAGGATCATCAATTATGCCTCAAAAGAAAAATCCAGATCCTGCGGAATTAATTAGAGGAAGAACAGGAATTAATTATGGAAAATTAAATTCAATTCTTACAATTATGAAGGGATTGCCTATTTCTTACTTTAAAGATTTGCAAGACGATAAATCTTTAGTTTTTGACGGCTATGATACTTTAAAAGACACTCTCATAATGAGTTTAGAGCTAATTAACAATTTAAAACCTTCAAAAGAAAGGATGTACAAGATGGCAAATGAAGGTTTTACGACAGCTACGGATTTTGCAGATTATTTAGTTAAAGAAAAAAAGTTATCATTTAGACAATCCTATGATATTTCTTCAAAGTTAGTTAATTACGCTGAAAAAAATAATAAAAACTTAGATAAAATTTCTCTTAATGAATTAAGAAAATTTAATAAAAGTTTGGATAAAAGCGTATTAAAAATATTTAATGTAAAAAATTCAATGAACTCTAAATCTTCTTATGGAGGAACAGCTGAAAAAAATATTAAAAAAATGATAAAAAAATATAAAAAGGAGGCAAGATGAAAATACTCTTTTTGCTTTTAATAAGCTTTATAATTTTGGTGAATTGTGGAAAAAAATCTGATCCTCAATACCAAAGTAAAATTGCTAGTGAGATTAAAATAATTTAATAGAATAAATGTCCTCATTTAAATATAAACAAAAAAAACTATTTGTTGAAAATATATCTGTTTTCAATCTTGCAAAAAGAAATCGGACTCCCTTCTATCTCTATTCAGGTTTGCAAATAAAAGAGAACTACTCAAATTTTATAAAGAATTTTAAAAACATTAATCCTCTTATATGTTTTTCAGTAAAGTCTAATTCTAATCCTTATATTTTAAGATTCTTAGGGAAGTTAGGTTCAGGAGCTGATGTAGTTTCATATGGAGAATTGCTAAAAGCTCTAAAATCGGGAATAAAACCAAATAAAATTGTCTTCTCTGGGATTGGGAAAAGTGAAGAAGAATTAAAATTAGCTATAAAAAAGAAAATTTTATTAATTAACATAGAGTCAGAAAGTGAAGCTCTTTTAATTAATAAAATTTCTAAAAAAATGAACAAAAATACATCGATTGGTCTGAGATTGAATCCTGATATTAGTGTTAAAACTCATAGAAAAATTTCTACTGGTAAAGCAGAAGATAAGTTTGGTTTATCCAAAAAGGATATTTTATCACTTTGTAAAAAAATTAATAATATGAAAAACCTAAGATTAAATGCTCTTAGTGTTCACATTGGAAGTCAAATACTTTCTGACAACCCTTATAAAAAATCTTTAAAAATAATTGCTGATATAATAAAAAAAACAAAAATTAAATTTAAATTTATTGATTTAGGTGGAGGCTTTGGAATTAGTTATCGAAAAAAAGAAAAGAAAATCAAATTAAAAAACTACTCTAATTTAGTTAATAACTTTAAAAAAAAATTCAACTGTAAAATAATTTTTGAGCCAGGAAGATCTATTATTGGCAATACTGGAATCCTAGTATCAAAAGTTCAATACATAAAAAAAGGAAGAAATAAGTCTTTCATAATTTTGGATGCAGGTATGAACGATTTTATGAGACCTGCTTTATATGATGCCTTTCATAATATTATTCCAATCACAAAGACAAATAAAAAAATCAAAGGTTCTGTTGAATTCGTTGGACCTATATGTGAAACGACATGCAAATTTGGAAGATATAAAAACTATCAAAGACTAAATGAAAACAACTATGTTGCTATAAGCAATGTTGGTGCATATGGTTTTGTCTTGTCTTCAAACTATAACACAAGACCCTTGTTAGCAGAGATTTTTGTCAGAAAGAATAAAAACAAAACAATAAGAAAAAGACAAAACTTATTAGAACTTATAAAAGTTTAATGCAGTTCATTAAATCTTTGATATTTAATTTATTTTTTTATTCTGTTGTAATTGTAGTTTTAATAATAGCTATACCAGCTCTTATATTGCCAAAAAAATTCACTTTATTATTTGGAAAACTTTTGGCTAATTTGATTATCTTTATTTTAAGAATAACTCTAAATACTAGAGTTATATTTCATGGTTTGGAAAATCTTAAAAAAGTTGATAAATTTTTTGTAGCATCTGCTCATCAATCTTTGCTTGAAACTTTTATTTTACAATCTCCACTTAATTTTCCTATCTTTATTCTAAAAAAAGAATTATTAAAAATACCTTTATTTGGTTGGTACTTAAAAAAGATGGGGTCAATAGAAATAGTTAGAGAAACAACTACAAGAGACAATCTTGGATTTTTTGAAAAGATTAAAAAAGTTATCGATAAAGATAATAGGCCTCTACTTATATTTCCACAAGGCACAAGGGTAAAATTAGGAGAAAAAGTTCCATTCAAAAAAGGAGTAGGAAGAATTTATAGTGCGCTTAATATTCCTTGCATACCAGTTGCTTTAAATACTGGAAAAATATGGCCCAAAAATAGTTTTATTAAATATTCTGGTGACATTCATATTTCATTTTTGGAGCCTATAATGCCTGGAATTGATAAAAATGAATTTTTAAATCAATTAGAAGAAAAAATATATTCTGAAATTGAAAAATTCTATTAACTTTTTTTTCTTCCAAAATCCGGTTTATCTGTGTCTTGGCCAGCTTTTATTATTTCTTTTCTGATGTTTTTAGTAGAAGAAAATATTTGAATTAACTTATCACTATTTTTTTCTCTAATTGCTTTTTTCATCTCTTCTAAATTTTCACTAAATGAGTCTAAAACTTTTAAAATATTTTCGCTATTATCAATAAAAATATCTCTCCACATAATTGGGTTAGATGCAGCAATTCTTGTGAAATCTCTTAACCCGCCTGCGCTATATTTGATTACATCATCTTTGAGGTTGTCTTCATTTTTCACAACAGACCTGACAATATTATAAGCTACTGCATGAGGCAGATGGCTTGTTAGAGATAAAATATGATCGTGTTCGATGGGGTTCATTATTTTTGTTTTGCTTCCAAGCAATTCCCAAAATTTTTTGACTTTTTCTATATCATCCTTTTTTGTATCTTCATCTGGAGATATAATGCACCATCTATTTTGAAACAATTCAGCAAAACCTGATCCTGGCCCACTTTCTTCTGTTCCTGCAATTGGATGTGAAGGTATCCAAGAAACGTTCTTAAGATTAAACCCTTGTACAATTTTGTTTGCTTCTCTTTTTACAGAACCTGTATCAGTAATAATAGTTCCTTCTTTTAAATGATCTTTGATTAATAAAAAGACTTCTTTGTATGAACTTAATGGAGACGCAATTATAATAAGTTCTGAATCTTTCACTGCTGAAGGTATGTCGTTAGTAACATTTTCACTTAGTTTTTTATCTTTCAAAAAAGAAGATGCATCTTTTGATTTGTCATAAACATAGATTAATTTAGACACCTTCTTTTTTTGTGCTGCCCTCAAAATTGAAGATCCTATTAAACCACAGCCAATTATTGATATCTTTTTAAACATTAATAATTTTTTTTAACCTTGAAATAAACTTTACGTTTTCCTTTGAATTTCCTATAGTTACTCTTAAGGAGTTTTTAATTCCATAGATATCTGTCTTTCTTAAAAGAATTCCAGATTGTGCCAAATCTTTAAATATTTTTTTTGAAGAAATATTCAATTGATCAAAATTAATTAATAAAAAATTTGTACTACTTTTATTGGTTTCAATTTTAAGTTTTTTAAATATCATGAACATCTTTTTAGACCATTGTTTAACATGCTTTATCTCTTTTTTTAACCAAGATGTGTCTTTTACTGCAACCGAGGCAGTAAAAAGTGCAGGGCTGCTAACATTAAATGGAGGCTTCAATTGATTTAAAAAATTTATAATTCTCCTTGATGAATATCCCCATCCTATCCTTAATCCAGCTAATCCATATATCTTAGAAAATGTTCTAGTAACAACAACATTTTGAGATTTTGAAAATAATTTTAATCCTGAAGAATAATCTTTTTCATTAACATATTCAAAATAAGCATCATCAATAACTAACAATATATTACTTCTTAATTTTTTTCTAAGTCTTATTAGTTCTTTTTTTTCCATGTATGTTCCAGTTGGATTATTAGGATTAGCTAAAAAAACAACTTTTGTCTTATTTGTTACACAAGAAAGTATATTATCAACTGATGCTTTAAAGTTTTTTTCCTTTGCATAAATAATTTTAGCCCCACTAATTCTGCTGTAAATTCTATAAATTATAAAACTAAACTTAGGAACAATTACCTCATCATTTTTGTTAATAAATGCCCTGCAAATTATTTCAAATATTTGGTCAGATCCTGAGCCAAGTATAATTCTATTGGGATCCAGACTAAATTTTTTAGCCAAAATTTTTCTTAAAGAAATACCGTCAGGATCAGGATATCTTTTAAAATTTTTTGAAACTTTAACATATTCTCGTACTGCTTTAGGGCTTGGACCTAATGCAGACTCATTTGCAGAAAGTTTTATTTTAGCTATTTTTTTCTTAAAAGAACTGGAGCCAGCAATATACTTAGCTGCCTTGATATTTTTAAATTTAGGTAGTCTCATGTTTATTTTTATCTAATATATAAAAAAAGTCACTATATCTATATTTGAATTCATTTCTATCCTATATAAAATTGACAAATTTATTAGTATTTAGTACACATATCGAGCGCTGATTTAACCAAATTGCGAGCGCAGAAATAAATGCTGCTAAACAGGGTTTTTGCCCAGTTTTAGCTGGGCTTTTTTTTTATATGGATGACAATTTAAAAAATATTAAAAAACTAAATATATCGAAGACTCTTTTGCTGGATTGTAAGCAAACTGTAAAAGATTTTCCTCTAGCGTATGAAACTTATGGGGAGTTAAATAAATCCAAAGATAACGCTATTTTAGTTTTTCATGCTCTTACAGGTGATCAGTTTGTAGCTGAAATAAACCCTTTAACAAAAAAAGAAGGTTGGTGGGTAACAGCTGTAGGGCCTGATAAGGCAATTGATACAAATAAA
Source organism: uncultured Pelagibacteraceae bacterium (assembly GCA_902567685.1). GTDB lineage: Bacteria > Pseudomonadota > Alphaproteobacteria > Pelagibacterales > Pelagibacteraceae > Pelagilacustribacter. Next base: position 77,445 of record CACFNH010000001.1, read on the forward strand.
TATTTTGTAATTTGTGCAAATGTTATTGGTGGGTGCATGGGTTCTTGGGGTCCTAAAGAAATAGACAAAAAAACAAATGAGTCATACGGTTTAAATTTTCCTGTAATAACAATAAGGGATATGGTTAGAGCACAAGAAACTCTTTTAGATTATTTAGGAATTGAAAAACTTCTTTGTGTCACAGGAGGATCTATGGGTGGAATGCAGTCACTTCAATTTTGTGCAACATTTCCAAATAGAACTTTTTCTGCAATCCCTATTGCTTGTAGCACAAGTCACAGTGCCCAAAATATCGCTTTAAATGAATTGGCTAGACAGGCTATTATGGCAGACCCAGTCTGGGACAAAGGAAAATATTTAAAAAAAAACGTTCAACCCAAAAATGGTTTAGCCGTTGCAAGAATGGTAGGTCATATCAGCTATTTGTCAGAACAGGGAATGCAAGAAAAATTTGGTAGAAAACTTCAAGAAAAAGCGGACTTTGAATTCAGTTTTAATGCTGATTTTCAAGTTGAAAGTTATTTAAGACACCAAGGTTATTCATTTGTGGAAAGGTTTGATGCAAATTCCATTTTGTATATTACTAGAGCTATGGATTATTTTGATTTATCTAAACAATTCAAAGGAGGGCTTGTTGAAGCATTCAGTGGGCAAAAAACTAAATTTTTAATTATTTCTTTTTCTTCTGATTGGCTCTACACAACAAAAGAAAACAAAGATACAGTTATTGCACTCAATGCCTCAGGAGCTGATGTTTCTTTTGCAGAAATTAAAACTGACAAAGGTCATGATTCTTTTTTAGTAAATGAGCCAGAATTTTTAAAGACTTTGAAAGGATTTATAGACTCAATGCATATAAAGTTTAAAAATGAAAAAAGAATTTAAAGTAATTGCAGATTTATTACCTAAAAACGTCAGAGTTTTAGATGTTGGTTGTGGAGATGGTTCTTTAATGGATCTTTTAATTGAAGAAAAAAATATAGAAGCTCGTGGTCTGGAGCTAGTAGAAGAAAATGTCAAAATATGTATTTATAAAGGTCTTTCAGTTATAGAGGGTGACGCAGAAACAGAGCTTCATCAATTTCCTAGTCAATCTTTTGATTTTGTTGTTTTGAGTCAAACTCTTCAAGCATTTTACAATCCCGAAAGAGTTTTAAAAGATTTATTAAGAATTGGAAAATCAGTAATTATTTCAATACCAAATTTCGGATATTGGAAGGTGAGAACAAGTTTGTTATTTTTTGGAAAAATGCCAGTGACAAAAACTTTACCAAATGCATGGTATAATACTCCAAATCTCCACATGTGCACGATTAAAGATTTATTTCATTTTTGTTTAGAAAAAAATATCAAAATTAATAAAGTAATAGGAGTTAATGAGGAAAAAACTTCTGAGATAAAAAAAGGAAATCTTGAAATAAAAAATTTATTTTCTAAACTGGGGATATTTTTGCTGGGTTAAAATGCTAGAAATTTCTACTATTAAATGTCTAACTGACAATTACAGTTATTTAATTAGAGACAAAGAAACGAACTTAGTAGGAGTCATTGACCCCTCAGAATTTACTCCAGTGGACAGAACAATAGCTGAAAGCTATAAAAAATTAGACTTTATATTAAATACACATCATCATTTTGATCATGTAGGAGGAAACAAAAAGCTTAAAGAAAAATATAGTTGTAAAATTGCTGCTTCAAAAATAGATGAGTCTAGAATTCCTGGAATTGACATTAAATTAAAAGAAGGAGATTTTTTTAATTTTGGAAAAATTAATTTTAAAGTCATCTTTATTCCAGGTCATACTAAAGGTCATATAGCTTTTTATTCAAAATCTGAAAAAATTATATTTACAGGTGATACCTTATTTTCATTAGGGTGTGGAAGAATATTTGAAGGTACTTATAAACAAATGTTTGAGTCTTTAAATAAAATAAAGAGTCTTCCAACATCTACAAAAATTTATTGTGGGCATGAATATACAAAAAAAAATTTACAATTTTGCATGAAGTATGAAAATAACAACAATTTTTTAAGAAAAAAACTTAATTGGGTTAACTCTCAGTTAGATAAAAAAAAACCTACTATTCCAATAAGTTTAGGAGAAGAACTAAAAACAAACATATTTTTGAGATGCAATGAACTATCTCTAAAAAACGCTCTAGGAATGAATAATGCCTCTGATGAAGTAATATTCAAAAAATTACGTGATTTAAAAGATCAATTTTGACCCCATTAATCTTGACTTGAAAATCTTTCAAGTTATATTGCCTTAAATTTAAAGGAACATATATTATGTCATTTGCAATCATTCAAACTGGGGGAAAACAATATAAAGTTTCTGCCAGTAAAATTATCGAAGTAGAAAAATTACAGGCTGAAAAAGGGAAAACTATCCAGTTCAAGAATGTTCTACTTTTAAATGATGACAAAAATACTGAAATTGGCAATCCAAATATTGACGGTGCAATCGTTGAAGCAAAATTAATAGACAATGTAAAAGATAGAACAATATTAGTTTTCCATAAGAGAAGAAGAAAACATTCTCGAAAAAAAAATGGTCACAGACAAAGACATTCAAAAATACAAATAACAAAAATACTTTCAAAAGATGGCAAAATTATAGGAGAGGCAAAACTGCAGGCTGCACCAAAAAAAGCTAAACAACCTGAAAAGGAAATCAAGAAAAAAACTCTAGTAAAAAAAGTAAAAAATAAATAGGTAAAAAATATGGCAACAAAAAAAGCTGGTGGATCATCACGAAATGGACGAGATAGCAAAGGAAGACGTCTAGGCGTAAAAAAATATGGTGATCAAATCGTAATACCAGGAAATATAATTGTTAGACAAAGAGGAACTAAAATATATCCTGGTCAAAATGTAGGAATGGGGAAAGATCACTCAATTTTTTCTCTAATAAAAGGCAAAGTAAAGTTCAAAAAATCAAAATCTGATAGAACTTTTGTTTCAGTTATCCCCAATTAATTTTATAAATAACTTTAGTTATTTAGAAACCCAATATGAAATTCTTAGATCAAGCAAAAATTTATATTAAAGCTGGAAATGGCGGATCTGGCTCTGCAAGTTTTCGTAGAGAAAAATTCGTAGAGTTTGGAGGACCTGACGGAGGCGATGGAGGAAGTGGCGGCTCTGTAATTTTTGAATCTGATAGAAATTTGAATACTCTAATTGATTACAGATATGCTCAACATTTTAAAGCAGAACATGGTAGTTCGGGAAGCAAAAAAAATAAAACTGGTGCTGGTGGAAAAGATCTTGTTCTTAAAGTTCCTGTTGGTACACAGCTTTATGAGGAAGATAATAATACTTTAATCTATGATTTTACAAAAAATAAAGAGAGATATTTAGTTGCTTCTGGAGGAAAAGGAGGATTAGGGAATGTTCGTTTTAAAAGTTCAACTAATAGAGCTCCTAGAAGAAAAACAAATGGGAAAATAGGTGAAGAATTTTGGGTATGGTTACAACTAAAAGTAATAGCAGATATCGGAATTATAGGTTTGCCTAATGCAGGAAAGTCTAGTTTGCTTTCGAGTCTAACTAGAGCAAAACCAAAAATTGCGAGCTACCCATTTACAACTCTTAATCCAAACCTGGGAGTCACATATTATAATAATAAAGAAATTACCTTGGCAGATATTCCTGGTTTGATTGAAGGAGCACACAAAGGAGCCGGTCTTGGTGATAAATTTTTAAGACATATAGAAAGGTGTAAAATTTTATTACATTTAATAGACATAACCGAAGAGGATTTAGTGGGAAACTATTATAAAATAAGATCAGAATTACAAGCTTATGATAAAAAATTATCTAAAAAAAAAGAAATAATATTTTTTAACAAATCAGATTTGCTTGAAAAAGAAAAAATTCAAACAAAATTAGATTTATTTAAAAAAAAAACACATAAAAAATATGAAAATGTTTCAGTTTTTTTACAAAAAGATATTCAAAAGATAAAAAAAATATTAATAAAAAATGCTAATTGATAATTCAAAAAAGATTGTAATTAAGCTAGGATCTTCTACTGTGGTTGATAAAAAAGGTAGGTTTAAAAGAAATTGGGTCAATAGTTTAATTAGAGATATAAAAAAGTTCAAAAAAGATAGAGATATAGTAATTGTTTCTTCGGGAGCTATAGCTCTTGGACAGAACTACTTAAAAATTAAACAAAAAAAAATTAAACTTCAAAAAAGTCAAGCTATTGCTGCAGTTGGTCAAATACATCTTGCTGGAGAATTTCAAAAAGTTTTTGAAAAACATAATTTTAAAACAGGACAAATACTAATTTCACCAGATGACACGGAACAGAGAAGAAGAGCTTTGAATATTAGAAGAACTTTCGATAATTTATTTAGGTTAAATGCTATTCCAATTGTTAATGAAAACGACACTACAGCTACATCAGAAATTAAATATGGCGACAATGATCGTTTGGCTGCAAGAGTGGCTCAAATTATTGGGGCAGATACCTTAATTATATTTTCTGATGTAGATGGATTGTATGACAAGTCTAACAAAAATAAAATTATAAAAAAAGTTGATAATATTGATAAAAATATTTACGAACTTGCAGAAAAAAAAAATAATAGTTATGGATCAGGAGGAATAATAACAAAATTGGATGCCGCAAAAATTTGTATGAATGCAGGATGCCATATGTTTATAGCAAATGGTAAAAAAAATAATCCAATCAAAGAAATTGTAAAAAATAAAATTTATACTTGTTTTGTTCCAAAAATATCTACATTAGATGCCAGAAAAAAATGGATTATTAGTTCTTTAAATTCATCAGGTAAAATTTACATAGATGAAGGAGCAGCTCTAGCATTGCTTAGAGGTAAAAGCTTATTAGCTGCTGGTATTAAAAAAGTTTCAGGAAAATTTAATAAAGGTGAAAATATTTTAGTTGTAAATGAAAGTGATAAAAGCTTAGCAAGAGGATTGTCATCTTTTTCATCTTTAGAAATAGATAAAATAAAAGGAAAACAAAGTAGTGAAATAGAAAATATCTTAGGTTATCCAAGTAAATCTGAAGTGGTTCATAAAGATGATATGGTAAGGCTATAAAATGAAATATTTAGAAAAAATTGGTATCAACTCAAAAAAAGCTTTTGAAATATTAAAGAAAGTTGATCATAAAAAAATTAAGTCTGTTTTAGAAAGTTATAATAAAAATATTCTTAGAAATAAAAATTTAATAATAAAAGAAAATATAAAAGATGTTAAGAATCTTAATAGAAAACATTTGGTAGACAGATTAATACTAAATGACAAAAAAATAGAGGAACTAAGAAGTTCTATTAATAGTATAAAAAATTATAAAAATCCTATAGGTAAAGTATTAGAACAGTGGCAAAGACCTAATAATTTAAAAATAAAAAAAATATCAACACCAATTGGTGTAATTGCTATAATCTATGAAAGCAGGCCAAATGTAACTGCAGATGTCGCTTCTTTATGCTTAAAATCCTCAAATTGTGCAATTTTAAGAGGTGGATCTGAAGCTTTTAACTCTAATAAAATTCTTGCAAACTTATTTAGAAACTCATTAGAAAAAAATGGTGTTGATAAAAATTGTATTCAATTTATTGAAAAAAAGGATAAGAAAATTGTAGATTTTTTGCTTTCGAGAATGGAAAAATATGTCGATGTAATTGTACCAAGAGGAGGAAAAAATTTAGTGAAAAAAGTTCAAAAATATTCCAAAATACACGTCATAGGTCATCTAGAGGGATTATGTCATATATATTTAGATAAATTCTCAAATTTAAATATGGCAAGTAAAATAATAATTAATGCTAAAATGAGAAGAACAAGTATTTGTGGAGCATTAGAAACCCTTCTTATAAACGAAAAAGTATTAAACTCTCATGGACTACCTATTATTAAATCTTTAATTGCTTTAGGATGTGAAGTTCGAGTGGATAAAAAAATTAATAAGCTTTTTAATAATAAACTAAGACTTGCAAAAGAACTAGATTGGAAAACTGAGTATCTAGATGCCAAGTTATCAATTAAAACAGTGAAAAATGTTAATGAAGCAATTTCACACATTTTAAAATACGGAACAATGCACACTGACAGTATTGTAACAAGCAATCCTAATATTGCCAAAACCTTTCTAAATAGTATTAATAGTTCAATAGCTATGCACAATGTATCAACGCAATTTGCAGATGGTGGTGAATTTGGATTTGGTGGTGAAATAGGTATTTCAACAAACAAACTTCCTCCAAGAGGTCCTGTTGGGGTCGATCAGCTTACGTCTTATAAATATTTAGTTTCAGGAAATGGAATTATTCGATCATAAATTGGATGGCTAAAATTAATAATGCAATTGGTGTATTAGGTGGAAGTTTTGATCCACCACATAGGGGACATTTAAAGATATCAAAAGTAAGTTTAAAAAAATTAAATTTAAAAATAATTTATTGGATTGTAACAAAAAAAAATCCCTTAAAAAAAAAACCTTATTTTTCAATAAATGAAAGATTAAAAAAATGTCGTAAAATAATAAAAGCAAATAAAAAAATACATATAAAATATTTGGATGATAAGATTAAGTCTTCAAGAACTATAAAAATTCTTGAGTATTTAATAAAAAAAAATAATAAAAGTCAGATATATTTAATCATTGGATCTGACAATTTAATAGATTTTCACAAATGGGTTAGTTTTAAAAAAATATTAAAAATATGCAAAATAATAGTCTTTTCAAGAAAAGGCTTTGATGCAAAGGCTAAAAAATCTAGAATAATGAAACAAATTAAAGACAAAAATATCATATTTATTAAAAACCAAAAAATAGATATATCTTCAACTAAGTTAAGAAGTTATTATAGGACAAATATATTTAATGGAAGTATATAAAATAAAAGAAATAATTGAAAAAATATTAGACGATAATAAAGCAAACAACATAACGTCGATAGACCTAAGGAAAAAATCATTTATAGCTGATTATATGATAATTGCTTCCGGAACATCTTCTAGACATTTACAATCCCTATCAGAAATTTTAGTTGCTGAACTCAAAAAACTTGGTTTAGAAAATTGCCGTATAGAAGGCAAGGAGAGCAATGACTGGAAGTTAGTTGATTCAATTGATATTATAGTTCATATTTTTCATCCAGAGAAAAGAAAGTTTTACGATTTAGAAAAAATGTGGTCTGAGTCATTACCAAAAGAAAAAGCCATGATATGAGAAAAAAAATTTTATTTTGTTTATTTATATTTTTAATAAATTTTAACTCTTCATACTCTAAAAATTCTGAAGAATTTTATAAAAAGATAGATTTATTTAGTGAGGTTCTTGATAAAATTCAAAATGAATATGTGGATGAAGTGGATCAAGCAGAAATGATGGACTCGGCAATTAATGGTGTTCTTCAATCACTTGACCCTTATTCTGCTTACATGAGTCCTGAAGTATTTAAAGATATGCAAACGGATACAAAAGGTGAATTTGGTGGATTAGGAATTGAGGTGGGTATGGAACTAGGTGTTATAAAAGTAATAGCTCCGATAGATGGCACTCCTGCCTCTAAAGCGGGCATAAAGGCTGGCGACTACATAGTTGAAATAAATAAAGAACAAGTTCAAGGCAAAACTCTTATGGAAGCCGTTAAATTAATGCGTGGACCAGTAGGAACTGATATTTCTTTAACTGTTAGAAGAAAAGGAGAAAAAAAATCTCTTGAATTTACAATCAAAAGAGAAATTATTGAAATTAAATCTGTAGATGCAAAAATAATAGAAAACAAAAATAAGGTAGCTTATTTAAAACTGAAATCATTTAATGAAAATAGTGATAAACAATTATTTAAAAAAATCAAAGAATTTGAAAAAAAACAAAATCCAGTTGGTTATATAATAGATGTAAGAAATAATCCTGGTGGTTTGTTAACTCAAGCTATTAACATAACAGATTTTTTTTTAGATAATGGAGAAATTGTATCAACTAAAGGAAAAAAATTAAGTGAAACTAGAAAATTTTTTGCAAAAAAAGGAGATGAAATTAAAGGAAAGCCAATTATTGTAATAACTAATAATGGTTCAGCATCTGCCTCTGAAATTCTTGCAGGAGCATTAAAAGATCATAAAAGAGCAATTATCTTAGGTGAAAAGACATATGGCAAGGGCTCTGTTCAATCAATAGTTCCTCTTAAAAATGGGGGTGGAATGAGATTAACAATTTCAAAATATTATTTGCCATCTGGAAAATCTATTTCTGAAGTTGGTGTTCAGCCAGATATCTATGTTGAAGAAGTTGAAAAAAACTTTGAAATTGATACAAAAACTGATAACCAGTTAAATTATGCGATCAACCTTTTAGCTTCTTAGGTTTATGCAAAATAAGCCTTTACCATTAAGAACGGGAGTAGGCGTTATCGTCTTAAATCAAAATAACAAAGTTTTTGTAGGGAAAAGAAAAGATAATCCAGTAAATAAATGGCAAATGCCGCAAGGTGGAGTTGATCCAGGTGAAACTTTTTTAGAAGCAATGAAAAGAGAGTTAGAAGAAGAAACTAGCATAAAAAATATAAAAATTTTAAAAGAATTAGATTATTGGCTAGAATATGAGTTGCCAAAAAATCTTATTGGAATTATTTGGAAGGGAAAATATAGAGGACAAAAACAAAAATGGTTTATAGCAAGGTTTTTGGGTCCTGATAGTGAAATAAATCTAAATACTAAAAAACCAGAATTTATTGAATGGAAATGGATAGAAGTAAATGAATTGCCTAATGTAATTGTCGATTTTAAAAAAGATGTTTATAAAAAATTAGTTAAAGAAATGAATAATTTTATTGTTTAATTTCTTTTAATGTGTCTAGTTTATAAGACAAAATATATTTTTCTTTATCTTTGATGTCTTTTTTACTTAGTGTTTCAGTAGAGTCATGTATCATTTTATCTATTTGATTTTTTGATAAATTTTTTACATTTACCGCGCTGGAAGAAAGTATTAATAAGTAATTATTATTGAACTCTACTATTCCATCTTCAACAAAAAACTTATCACTTCCTTTGTCAGTTTGTGTTTCTACAAAACCAGGTCTTAAAAAAGTAACTAAGGATATATGATCTTTTAATATCCCCATTAAGCCTTCAAATGAAGGTATTGTTACTTGCCTAGCCTCTGTTTTAATTATTGTTTGTTCTGGGCTAATTATCTCTAAATTAAAATTCTCAGACATAGTAGTATTATGCTGCTTTTGTTTCTTTTGCTATTTTTTCAGCTTTTTCGACTACCTCTTCTATTGATCCCACCATGTAAAAAGCTGCTTCAGGAAGATGATCATATTCTCCTTTACAAATTGCATCAAATCCTTTGATTGTAGACTCTAGATCTACAAGCTTGCCGGGTGAGCCTGTGAAAACCTCTGCAACAAAGAACGGTTGAGATAAGAATCTTTGTATTCTTCTTGCTCTTGCAACTGTAAGCTTATCTTCCTCTGATAACTCATCCATTCCTAAAATAGCTATTATATCTTGTAACGATTTATAAGCTTGTAAAATTCTTTGGACTTCTCTAGCTACTCTATAGTGTTCATCTCCAACAACTCTTGGATCTAAAATTCTTGATGTAGAATCTAAAGGATCTACCGCAGGATAAATACCGAGTTCAGCAATTTGTCTGGATAAAACTGTTGTGGCATCTAAATGAGAAAAAGAAGTAGCAGGTGCTGGATCTGTTAAGTCGTCGGCAGGAACATAGATTGCTTGAACAGAAGTAATTGACCCTTTTCCTGTTGAAGTTATTCTTTCTTGTAAATTTCCCATGTCTGTTGCTAGTGTTGGCTGATAACCTACTGCTGAAGGAATTCTTCCTAATAATGCAGATACTTCAGAGCCAGCTTGAGTAAATCTAAATATATTATCGATAAAAAATAGTACATCCTGTCCTTCTTTATCTCTAAAATATTCTGCTACAGTCAACCCTGTTAAAGCAACTCTTGCTCTTGCTCCAGGCGGTTCATTCATTTGTCCATACACCAATGCAGCTTTGGATCCCTTCCCATCTTTTTTGATTACTCCAGACTCTATCATCTCATGATATAAATCGTTTCCTTCTCTAGTACGTTCTCCTACACCGGCAAATACCGAAAATCCTCCATGAGCTTTTGCAATATTGTTTATCAATTCCATAATACAAACAGTTTTTCCAACTCCTGCTCCTCCAAACAATCCAATTTTTCCACCTTTTGCATAAGGGGCTAATAAATCAATTACTTTAATTCCAGTTACTAAAATCTCAGTTTCAGTTGATTGATCTGTAAATTTTGGAGCTGCTCTGTGAATTGGCCATTTTTCTTTTGTCTTAACTTCACCTTTTTCATCAATTGGGTTTCCAATCACATTTATAATTCTTCCTAGAGTTTCTGGTCCTACAGGGACACTGATTGGCTTTTGAGTATTTATAATCTGGTCACCTCTTTTCAATCCTTCTGTGGAGTCCATAGCTATTGTTCTTACTCCGCTTTCTCCTAAATGCTGAGCAACTTCTAAAATAAGTATGTTTTCACCATTTTTTGCCTCTAGAGCTGTATAAATTTCTGGTAATTCTCCCTCAAAACTTACGTCTACAACTGCTCCTATTACTTGTGTTATTTTTCCTGTCTTGCTCATAACTTATAAACTTTCTGCTCCTGATATAATTTCTATTAACTCTTTAGTTATTGAAGCTTGTCTACTTCGATTATAATTTATTGTAAGCTTGTCAACTAAATCACCTGCATTCCTAGTTGCGTTATCCATTGCTGTCATTCGTGAACCTTGTTCGCTAGCTGCATTTTCAAGAAATGCTTTAAATACCTGGGTTGATATATTTTTTGGCAACAAGTCTTCCAAGATCTCGTCCTCCTCTGGCTCAAACTCATAAGATTTTTCTTCATCGATTTTTTCATTTTCTTTCTTCTCTACAGGAATTATTTGTTGAGCCTGAGGTATTTGGGTAATAACATTTTTAAAATTGTTAAAAAATAGGACACACTTATCAAATTCTTCTTTTTCAAAAAGTTTTAGAATTAATTTTCCTACTTCTTCTGCTTCTTTAAAGGTTATTTTTTTTCTATCCTTGAAGCTAATTTTTTCAACAACAAATTTCCCATATTCTCTTTTTAATTGATCTAAGCCCTTAGAACCAACAGTAATAATCTTGAGTTCTTTTCCTTGACTTAAAATATCTTTAAAATAGTTCTTAGCTAGTTTACAAATATTTGAATTAAACCCTCCACACAAACCTCTGTCTGCTGTCATAACAATACATAAATAAGTTTTTTCTTTTCCAGTACCAATTAATAATTTTGGAGCATTTTCAGCGTCACTTACTGATTTTGTTAAATTTAAAATTATATTTTGCATTTTTTCACTATATGGTCGTCCTCTCTCTGCGCTTTCCTGGGCTTTTTTTAATTTTGCTGCCGCTACCATTTTCATAGCTTTTGTTATTTTTTGTGTTGATTTAACACTTTTAATTCTCTTTTTTAAATCATCTAAACTTGGCATTATTTTTTATTTTTTTTGTGTTCTTCTATAGTTTGTATTAAAGATTTTTCATCTTCTTCTTCTAATTTTCCTGAGGATTGTATATTTTCTAAAATCTCAGGTTTTTCATTTTTAATTTTCTCAATTATATTTTTCTCAAAGGACTTGATCTTGCTTAGATCAACATCATCTAAATAACCTTTAACTCCTGTAAAAACTGAAACAACTTGTTCTGCAACTGTTAATGGAGAGTATTGATCTTGCTTTAGTAATTCAGTTAATTTTGAACCTCTGTTCAATAATTGTTGTGTGGAAGCATCAAGGTCTGAGCCAAATTGTGCAAAAGCAGCCATCTCACGATATTGTGCTAGTTCTAATTTTATTGAGCCTGCAACTTTTTTCATAGCTTTAATTTGAGCAGCAGAACCAACCCTGGAAACTGATAGACCAACATTTACTGCTGGACGAATTCCTTGGTTAAAAAGTTCTGTTTCTAAAAATATTTGACCATCTGTAATTGATATAACATTTGTAGGTATGTAAGCAGAAACATCTCCGGCCTGTGTTTCAATAATAGGCAAAGCTGTTAAAGATCCTCCGCCTTTTGTATCACTTAACTTAGCTGCTCTTTCTAATAATCTACTGTGTAAATAAAAAACGTCTCCAGGATAAGCTTCTCTTCCAGGAGGCCTTCTTAATAATAATGACATTTGTCTATACGCTACTGCTTGTTTAGATAAATCGTCATAAATAATAAGGGCATGCATTCCATTATCTCTAAAGTATTCTCCTATAGTACATCCTGTATATGGAGCTAAAAACTGCAATGGAGCAGCATCAGAAGCGGTAGCCGAAACAACCGTAGTATATTTCATGGCTCCAGCATCCTCTAAGGTTTTAACAATTTGCGCTACTGTTGAACGTTTTTGACCTATAGCAACATAAACACAATATAGTTTCTTTTTTTCATCATCAGAATTATTAATTTCTTTTTGGTTTATAATTGTATCTATAGCAACTGCTGTTTTACCTGTTTGTCTGTCTCCAATAATTAACTCCCTTTGACCTCTGCCAATAGGAATTAAACTGTCTATGGCTTTTAATCCTGTCTGCATTGGTTCATTTACTGATTGTCTGGGTATAATTCCTGGAGCTTTAACTTCTACTCTTTTTCTTTGAACTTTAGTTGAAAGATTTCCTTTACCATCAATAGGATTGCCTAGACCATCTACAACTCTTCCTAATAATTCTTTTCCAACAGGAACATCCACGATGGAATTAGTTCTTTTTACAGTATCTCCTTCTTTAATTTTTCTATCGTCACCAAATATGACTACTCCTACGTTATCGTTTTCAAGATTTAATGCCATGCCTTTAGAACCATCGTCAAACTCAACCATTTCACCAGCTTGAACATTGTCTAGTCCATAAACTCTCGCAATACCGTCTCCAACAGATAAAACTTTTCCAACTTCAGAGATCTCTACTTTTTCTCCAAAATTTTTTATTTGTTCTTTTAATAGTTTTGTAACTTCAGAAGGATTTATTTGCATATCAATTCTCTAACATAAGTTGCTCATATTTCTTTAATTTATTTTTTATAGAAGTATCGATCATCAAGCTTCCTAATTGCATTTTTAATCCTCCAATTAAATCTTTATCTATTTTATGTTCAAAACTAATAGAAGATCCAATTGCCTTTGATAGTTCAGAGCTTATATTTTTTAATTCCTCTTCAGTAAGATTTTTTGAAGAAATTAATGAAGCGCTTAATTCTCCTCTTTTTTTAGATGACAATTTTAAAAAGCTTTTAATGATTTTTTTTAAAAAAAATATCCTTCTTTTTGTTACAAGTATTGATAAAAAATTATTTAAAATCTTAGAAAAGTTCATTATTTTAGAAAGTTTATTTACTATGTTTAGTTGATTATCAAGAGAATGCGTCGGATTTTTAATAAAATGTTCTAATTCTTTATTTGACTCATAAACATTTAGTAATTCTTTAACATTTTTTTCCACCATTTCTAACTCTGAACTTTCATTAACTAATTCAAAAAGTGCACGAGCATACCTTTCAGAAGTTTCTGTTGAAAAAGATTTGTTCGAGCTCACTTTTTTATCCTATATTAAAGAATTTAGTTAAGAAAACGATCAGATTTCGTACCATAAGCAATTATCTCGTTCAAGACACTATAGTTGTACTAAGTAAAATTTATTGGATCAACATCAACTGTAAGTTTAATTTTGCTAGAAATCCTTATTTTGTCTAAAAATTTAATAAGCTTTTTCTGAATAAAAATCTCACTTTTTGACCTAAGTAGCAATCTAGTTCTAAACATTTTTTTTACTCTAAATACAGGAGAATCCACTGGTCCCAAAACTTCTAATCCTTCAATATTTTGTATCTTTTTTTTTATTTCTTTAGCTCCAATAAGACTCAACTCTTTTGATCTGGAAGAAATAATCATAGCTATCAATCTTTTAAATGGAGGAAGATTATTTGACTTTCTTATAAGCAATTCATTTTCAAGAAACTTTTCAGGATTATTTTGTAACAAGTCATTTAGGGTCTCACTAGAAGGTGTTAAAGTTTGATAAACAATAATTGATTTTGAAGAAAATCTGCCTGCTCTTCCACTAAGTTGGTTATAAAGTTGAATATTTTTTTCTGTTGTTCTTAAATCATATCCTTTGCCAGAAAAATCTGCATCAACTACAACTATACAATTTAACTTTGGAAAATTAAATCCTTTAGAAATCATTTGTGTTCCTACTAAAATATCAATTTGATTTTTTTGAATTTTTTTAAACATTTTCTCACTTTCACTTTTTTTTGAAAGATAGTCGCTAGAAAAGATTTCTATATTTTTCTTAGGATATTTAACTTTTAATTCATCAAATATCTTTTCAACTCCGGGCCCATACATCCTAAAATTACAATCAGTTTTATTATTTTTACATTTTTTTTTTATTTCTCTTTTATATCCACAGTGATGACAAACCAGCATGTCTATAGATTTATGGTAGGTAAAATATATAGAGCAATTAGGACAAGCATGTTTATATCCACAATTTTTACAAATTAAAAAAGGTGCATATCCTCTTCTGTTTAAAAAAAATAAAATTTGTTCATCTCTTTTTAGATATTCATCTACTATTTTTATTGTTTCATTAGCTATATACTGATTTTTAAGATTCTCTAAATTCAGATTTATAATCTTAGTTTCTGGCAGAGGATAGTTATTAAATCTTTTTAAAATTTTCGTGTGTTTGTATTTTTTATTTTTTATATGATTAAAAGTTTCTAAGGACGGTACAGATGAAACTAGAATGATTGGCAAATTCTGAATTGATGCCCTTGCAACAGCCATATCTCTTGCATTGTAAATTAGTCCTTCATCTTGTTTATAAGAAGAGTCATGCTCCTCATCTACTACAATTAATCCTAGATCTTTAAAGGGTAAAAATAAAGATGATCTTGCACCAACGACTAATTTAATTTCATTTTTATTAACTCCATGCCAGATTTTTTTTTTATTTTTTAGAGTTATTTTGGAGTGCCATATTGCAGGTTTTGAACCAAAAAAATTTAAAAATCTATCTTCAAATTGATTTGTTAAAAAAATCTCTGGCAATAATACTAAAGCTTGTTTTCCTTTTTTTAATATTTCTTTAATACACTCAAAATATACGATTGTTTTACCTGACCCAGTGACTCCCTGAAGTACTGAAACATTAAAATGACCTCCTAATTTTTTTAAATCTTTAAGAGCAATTTTTTGTTCTTCATTTAAAAAATATTTTTTCTTTTTAACAAATCCTTTAAAATCTTTTTTATTTTCAGTTTTAACAAAATTATTTTTTCCTCCTAAACACATTTTTAATGCTTTGCCTTTTGAAACAATGTTGTAAACAGAAAACCAGTCGATAAATTCAACCATCTTTTTATCTAAATTAATTTTCTCTATTTTTTTATTAATCTTTTTTAATTTTATCTTTTTGTCAGTAACTTGTATCTTGTCCCATACAACACCAATCTCTTTACTGTTTCCGAATGGAACTTCTACGATATCGCCTTTTTGTAAATTATCTTTTTTGCTAGATATGTATGTTAAAGGATAGTTAAATATTTTCGGCAATAAAACAGGAATTTTCATGCCCAGATTCTATTTGAAATTATATCAATTAAAAATGAATTGCTCTTTTATCAACAGCCAATGCCGCTTCTTTTATTGCTTCCGTGTGTGTTGGGTGTGCATGACACGTTCTAGCAATATCTTCGGCACTTGCTCCAAATTCCATTGCTAAAGCCATCTCTGCAATCATGTCTCCGCAATGAGGTCCAATAATATGTACTCCTAAAACTTTATCTGTTTTTGAATCAGCTAATATCTTTACAAATCCCTCTGTCTTGTTGTTTACTTTTGCTCTTGAGTTTGCAAGAAATGGAAATTTTCCAATCTTATAATTTATATTTAAACTTTTAAGCTGTTCTTCATTTTTTCCTACATATGCGACTTCTGGAGAAGTGTAAACTACACCCGGTATTACATCATAATTAACATGTCCTTTTTGGCCAGCTAATATTTCTGCAACAGCCACTCCTTCTTCTTCTGCTTTATGAGCTAACATCGGACCGTTAATAACATCGCCGATAGCATAAATATTATTTACTGAAGTTTGAAGTGCTTTATTTACTTTAATCCTGCCTTTGTTATCTTTAATTATTCCTACTTTAGAAAGATTTAACCCCTCGGTATAAGGCTTCCTGCCAACTGCAACCAATACTTTATCTGCTTCTATTTCTTCCTTCTTAGAATCTTTATTGTTTGTAAATTCAACTTTTACCAAATTAGATTTATCTTTTACTGATGTTACTTTAGAGTTTAGTTTAAATTTAATACCTTGTTTTGTTAAGATTTTTTCAAATTCTTTTGATATTTCTTTATCCATTCCAGGTGTTATGGAATCTGAGTACTCTACTACGGTAACTTCTGATCCTAATCTTGACCAAACTGACCCCATCTCTAGACCAATATATCCTCCTCCTATAACTATTAGTTTTTTTGGTACTTGATTTAATGATAGTGCCCCTGTTGAAGAGACAATATTTTTTTCATCAATATTTATACCTGGTAAAGAAACAGCAGATGATCCTGTAGCAACTACTATATTATTTGTCTTATAGGATTTTTTTTTATCACCATCATAAACAATAACATCATTTTTAGAAAAAATAACACCTTTGCCTTTTAAATAAGTTACTTTGTTTTTTTTAAACAAAAATTCAACACCTTTTGTCAAAACTTGAATTGATTTATTTTTAGCTTTCATCATTTTTTCTATATTCAGCTTGATGCTGCTAATTTCTATACCTTGTTCGTTAAAATCTTTTTTAGCATTCTCATAATTTTCTGATAAATTTAGCAAACTTTTTGATGGTATGCATCCGACATTTAGACAGGTGCCTCCAAGAGAGCCTCTGGATTCTACACATGCAGTTTTCAAACCTAATTGTGCAGATCTAATCGCACACACATATCCGCCTGGCCCACCTCCAATAACTATAACGTCAAATTTATTTTCCATTTTGTTATAAGTTTAAGAAGAGCCTTTTGGGTTGTTCTAAGCTCTCTTTAATTGTTTTTAAAAAAGAAACTGCTTCCTTCCCATCTATTATTCTATGATCATAGGATAAAGCTAGGTACATCATTGGCCTTATAACAACATCTCCATCTATAACTATAGGCCTTTCAATAATATTATGCATTCCTAATACTGCAGACTGTGGGGGGTTTAATATTGGCGTAGATAGCATTGATCCATAAATTCCTCCATTAGTAATGGTAAATGTTCCCCCTTGAAGATCTTCTATAGTAATTTTTCCATCTCGAGCCTTTTGACCTAATAAAGAAATATTTTTCTCGATATCTGCAAAAGACATTTGATCTGTATCTCTTAAAACTGGAACAACCAGACCTCTATCTGTTCCTACTGCAATACTTATATTATAATAATTTTTATAAACAATTTCATCACCTTGGATCTCTGCATTAACTGCAGGATAATTTTTTAGACCAATTACACAAGCTTTGACAAAAAATGACATAAATCCTAACTTAGCTGAATATTTTTTTTGAAAATCATCTTTGTAGTTATTTTTCATAGAAATAATTTCTTGCATATTAACTTCATTGAATGTTGTAAGCATTGCTGCATTTTCTTGTGCTTCTTTCAATCTTTTTGCAATAGTCATACGAAGCCTAGTCATTTTTATTCTTTCTTCTGGTCCATGAGCTAATTTTCTTTTGGAAGGTGCTGGATTAACTCCCATTAAATTCATAATGTCTTCTTTAAGAACAACTCCATTTTTTCCTGTACCTTCAACTTCCTCTAAATCTACTTTAGATTCTGCAGCTAATTTTCTCGCCGCTGGAGAGAGTGTTTTTTTCTTTAAAGGTGTTTGTCTTTCTTCTTCGACATTATTTAAAACCAGAGGAGAATCATTTGTGCTTTCCTTTTCTTCATTTTCTAAAATCAGAGGTTTGAATTGCTTTTCCTCGTTACTTTGATTTAAAATTAAAGGTTCATCTTTAATCTCTTTTTTTATCTCATTCTTTTTTATTGTTGGTTTTTTTATTGGTGGTGAATATTTTCTTTCGCTTTCGCTAATTGTTTCTTTAGATACTGATAATTTTCCTATTGTTCCTAAAATTGAACCAACATTGACTGTTTCTCCCTCACTAACAGTTATTTTTTCTAACATTCCATTCGACGGCGAAGGAACTTCGATATTCACTTTATCTGTTTCTAATTCTACTAAAGGTTCATCTGAAGAAACTTTGTCACCCTTATTTTTTAGCCATTTTGAAACAGTGGCTTCAGTAACAGACTCTCCTAGTGATGGAACTATTATTTTTTCAGACATTATTTAAACTTTCCTAATACCTTTTCTAATATTTCATTTTGCTCTGCAAGATGTTTCTTAAGATATCCACTAGCAGGAGATGCCGCAGGTTTTCTGCCAATATATTTAACCTCTTTGTTTTCTGCTTTTATATAATCTAAACTCCATTGTATATAATTTCTTACAGTATTCCATGCTCCCATATTTTTAGGCTCTTCTTGACACCAATAAAATTTTGAATTTTTTTTAAATCTTTTTAACTCACGAGCAAGAGTTTTTACTGGAAAAGGATATAATTGTTCAATTCTTATAAAAAACACCTCTTTATTTTTGACTTTTTCTCTAGCATCTAAAAGATCAAAATAAATTTTTCCAGAGCACATAATTACTTTTTTTATTTTTTTATCATCTTTAAGTTTAATTAAATTATATTTCTTATAATCTGCATGATCATTTAAAACTCTATGAAATGAATTCTTTTTAGTAAAATCTTCTATATTTGAAGTGCATCTTTTATTTCTTAATAAAGATTTTGGCGTCATGATTATTAAAGGTTTCCTAAAATCCCTATGTATTTGTCTACGTAAAACATGAAAATAATTTGCTGGAGTAGTACAGTTCACCACTTGAATGTTTTCTTGAGCACACAATTGTAAAAATCTTTCTAATCTAGCTGATGAATGTTCAGGTCCTTGACCTTCATATCCATGTGGGAGCAACATAACCAGTCCATTGGCTCGAGCCCATTTTCTTTCTGCAGAAGTTATAAACTGATCAATTATAACTTGAGCACCATTAGCAAAATCACCAAATTGTGCTTCCCAAGCTACCAGAGTAGCAGGTTCTGATAAGGCATAACCATATTCAAATCCCAGTACAGCCATTTCAGAGAGTAAACTGTCTATAATTTCATATCTTTTTTGGTTTTTGGAAATATTATTCAAAGGTACATATTTTTTTCCATTCACTTGATCTTTTAGTACAGAATGGCGTTGGCTGAAAGTTCCTCTTGCTGAATCTTGTCCAGAAAGTCTAACTGGAAATCCTTCATCTAATAAAGTTGCAAAAGCTAGATGCTCAGCAGTGGACCAGTCGAATCCTTTTCCAGTCAAAAACATTTTCTTTTTGTTTTCAAATATCTTTCTTATAGTTGGATGGGCATTAAAGTCATCCGGAATAGTTGTAATTTTTTCTCCAATTTTTTTTATTTTCTCTAATGAAACTCCTGTAATTCCTCTTTTATCTTTTCCTCTTTCAGGTTTATATCTTGACCAAACTCCTTCATACCATTCTAGTTTAGGTTTATATTCTTTAGCTGTTTTAAATTGTTCTTCAAGAAGATTTTTAAATTTAATCTTCATATTATTAAGTTCCTCTTGAGAAATAGTTCCCTCTTTAATTAATTTATTTGCATAAATGTTAAGTGTTGATGGGTGCTTTTTAATTTTTCTATACATAGTGGGCTGAGTAAAAGATGGTTCATCTCCCTCATTGTGTCCAAAGCGTCTATAACAAATCATGTCTATAACAACATCTTTATTAAACTTCTGTCTGTAATCAGTTGCAATTTTAGCACAATGCACAACCGCTTCAGGATTATCTCCATTTACATGCAAGATTGGTGCATCAACCATTTTTGCTAAATCTGAAGGATATGGGGATGAACGAGCAAATTTTGGACTTGTGGTAAAACCTATTTGGTTGTTAATAATAATGTGTATTGTTCCTCCTGTGTTATGACCTGGAAGTCCAGACATAGCGAAGCACTCAGCAACAACACCTTGTGCAGCAAAAGCTGCATCACCATGAATTAAAACTGGAACAACTTGATTTCTTTTATGATCATTATGAAAAAATTGTTTGGCTCGTGTTTGTCCCAACACTACTGGATTCACTGCTTCAAGATGTGAAGGATTGTCAGTTAAAGAAACATGAACCAAGTTTCCATCAAATTCTCTATTTGATGAAGCTCCTAAATGATACTTAACATCACCAGTGGAGTCTGAGCTAAAAGAAGCATAATCTCCAGAAAATTCATTAAACATTCTTTTGTAAGATTTTTGCAACACATTAGCTAAAATGTTTAATCTCCCTCTGTGAGGTTGTCCAATTTTAACCTCTTTAAAGCCAAGGTGACCTCCTCTTTTAATTATTTGTTCTAATGCGGGAATTAAAGCTTCTCCTCCATCAAGTCCGAATCTTTTAGTTCCAACAAATTTTATAGCTAAAAATTTTTCAAAACCCTCTGCTTGTATTAATTTGTTTAGAATTGCTTTTTTTCCATTTTCGGTAAATTTAAGTTGGTTTTCTTTTTTTTCCATTCTTTCTCTAAACCAAATTTTTTCAACTGGATCGGAGATATGCATATATTCCACACCGATATTTGAACAATAAATTTTTCTAAAAAATGTAAGAATTTGACTAATACTTGCGTACCCTTTATTCATGTAAGACCCTACATAAATTTTTTTATTGTAATCTTCTTTACTAAAGCCATGATCTCCAGGATGCAAATCTTCAAGATATTTTCTCTCCATCATTCCAAGTGGATCAAGATCAGCAATAAGATGGCCTCTAATTCTGTAAGCTCTAATTAGTGCTATCGCTTTTACAGATTGTTCTTTTTCTTCTTCATTGATTTTATCAAAAATCACCTTTTCTTTTGTATCTTTTTTTGGAACATCTTTTTTAAGTACAATTTCTTTATTAAGTGACCAGCTTGGTCCCTGTAAATCTTTTAAAATAACTTCCTCATTTTCCTCAAGACCATCAAAAAATAATCTCCAATCTTCTGGTATTTTTTTTGGATTTGATAAATAGTCAGAATAAAATTTTTTAATAAAAGAAGAATTATTTCCTGCAAGAAATGATGTTTTTTTATACGTGTTATTATTCTCTGAAGATGACATTTTAAAAACTCATTTTAGCACAATTATGAAAAAATCAACCATTTAGTTTTTCATAAAGGGTTTTTCCAATATCTGCAGGTGACTTTGAAATGATAATTCCAGCAGATTTCATAGTTTCAATTTTATTTTCTGCTCCACCTTTCCCGCCAGAAATTATGGCACCAGCATGACCCATGCGTTTCCCTGTTGGAGCTGTTAAACCAGCTATAAAACCAACAATAGGTTTCTTTATTTTTGATTTTTTTAAAAATTCAGAAGCATCTTCTTCTGCGGAGCCTCCTATTTCTCCAATCATTACTATAGATTGTGTTTCTTTATCTTCTAAAAATAACTCCAAACAATCTATAAAATTAGTGCCATTTATTGGATCTCCACCAATGCCTATGCATGTTGATTGACCCATGCCATTAGCTGTAGTTTGCGCAACTGCTTCATAAGTTAATGTTCCCGACCTTGATACTATACCAACAGAACCTTTTTTATGAATATTGCCAGGCATAATTCCAATTTTACATTCTTCAGGTGTTATTATTCCTGGACAATTAGGTCCAATGAGTCTGCTATTACTTTTTAGTAACTTTTGTTTTACATTTATCATATCAATAATTGGTATTCCTTCAGTAATACAAACTATTAGTTCGATTTTTGCATCTATTGCTTCTATGATGGCAGAAGCGGCAAATTTTGGAGGAACATAAATCATAGTAGCATTTGCCTTGGTATTTTTTTTTGCCTCTTCAACTGAATTAAAAACAGGTAAGCCTAAATGTTTTTGACCGCCTTTTTTCGGCGTAACCCCTCCTACAAGTTGTGTTCCATATTTAATTGCCTGCTCAGAATGAAAAGTTCCATGAGTGCCTGTAAAACCTTGGCATATTAGTCTGGTATTTTTATTTATTAAAACTGACATCTATTTAATTGCCTGGACAATCTTTTTTGCAGCATCATTTAAGTCTGCAGCCGATAATATCTTTAAATCAGATTTATCTAAAATTTCTTTCCCTTCTTTGTAATTTGTTCCAGCTAATCTGACAACTAAAGGAATTTTTAAATCTGTTTCTTTTGCAGCTTCAACTAACCCTTGGGCAAGAACATCGCATCTCATAATCCCGCCAAAAATATTAATTAAAATTCCTTTTACATTTTTGTCTGAAAGAATTAATTTAAAAGCTGCAGTTACTTTTTCTTTTGATGCGCCACCACCAACATCTAAAAAATTGGCTGGTTCCTGTCCATATAGTTTTATTATATCCATTGTAGCCATTGCAAGACCTGCTCCGTTAACCATACATCCTATAGAGCCATTTAATTTGATATAAGATAAATCATATTTGCTAGCATCAATCTCGGAAGGATCTTCCTCATTAAGATCTCTTAGTTTTAATATTTCTGGTTGTCTAAAAATAGCATTATCATCAAAACTCATTTTGGCATCCAAACAAATTAATTTATTGTCTCTAGTTACAATCAGAGGATTGATTTCTATTAAAATTGCATCTTTTTCTTGTAAAATTTTGAATAATGATTTTATTAGGTTGGCAGCATCTTTTTTAAGATTTGATTTAAAATCAAAAGGTTTTATTATTTTCTCTATATCCATTTCATCCAAATTTTTTTTCAATTCAACTCTTGTTGTTGTGATTTTTTCTGGATTTTCTTTAGCTACTTTCTCAATATCCATTCCACCATCAGTGCTACTGATGAAAGCAATTTTAGAACTTTCCCTATCTACAAGACATGAAAGATAAAGTTCTCTTGAAATCTCAGATGCCTCTTCTATGTAAAGTCTTTTTACTTCTTTTCCTTCTGGACCAGTTTGATGAGTTATTAAAATCTTACCCAGCATATTTCTTGATTCTTTTTCAAGATCTTCAAAATTTTTTAAAACTTTAACCCCGCCAGCTTTACCTCTGCCACCAGCATGGATTTGAGCCTTTAATACAAACTTTTCTGATTTTAAATTTTTTATTTTATTTTTAATCTCTTCAAGCTTAAAAACTACAATTCCATTAGAAACAGGAGCTCCATAAGCTTTTAGTAATTCTTTAGCCTGATGTTCATGAATATTCATTATGAGATAAATTTATTTAACATAAAAAGAATTATTTTCATATTAACTTTTTGATTAATGTGACTAATTATAATATCTTTTTTTAAGAACAGTAAGATTATTTGTTATTCTTATTTTTTTTCCTACAAATTTAAAATTATTTTTTTTTAAATAAAAGTTGACTGATCCAACAGTCGGAGCTTCACATGTGATATATTTAAATTTATAAATATTTTTATGAATATTCTTAATAGTTTTATCAAAGAAATATTTTCCAAATCCACTTGATTGATATTCTTTTTTAATAGCTAACAAATTAAGATTGAGGCAATTTTTTTTTAAATTTTTTTTTTTATTTAATAGAATCTTATCAATCTTAGTAATTGCTAAAAAAATATTTATCAATGTAAGAAATCTAAAACTTAAAATCAAATTTGCTAATATTTTAAATCTTATTTTATGAAAATCTTTTATTAAATAATCTTCACTTTTAGTATATAGGGCATATCCAATTATAAATTTTTTTTTTTTTAAAACATATAAAAAAATATTGTTAGATGTTATTGCAATTTTAAGATATTTTCTTATAAGATTTTCATTTAATCTAGATACAAGAGCATGATTATTTTCCTTTTTTATAAGATGTAAAATTTCTATAAATTGTTTTTTAGAAAGTTCTTTTTTAACTTGAACAATCTTTAAATTTGAAAATTTTTTCATTTTAGTTCATTACAATTTATTATTTCTAAAATTAAAAAATGATCATTAGGTTTTTCTTCTTTAAAACAATTTTGAGGAATATAATTATAAACACGATCATTTATATTATATTTTGAATTAGGTTCAAAAATATATATTTTTTTTAAATCATTTTTTTTTATTATATTAATTAAATATTTCCTATAAGTTTCAAAATATTTAGTATCTTTCTTAGGATAACTAATTAAATCATATGTCCTACTAGGGGAATACAACTTTTCATTCAATAGTGAAGAGTAAAAATTATATTGTGACATAACCATTTTGTTATTTTTATCTTTTTCCAATTTTAAAAAAAATAGTTTTATTAAATGTATTTCTTCTTTTGGATCGTGAAAATATGGACTGATCCATTTTAAACCTTTTAAATTTTTGTGAATTTTTTCTGCTCTAATAGAGTTAGATATATTTGTATTATTTAATTCATGAAATTTTCTATCAATATTAAATCTTTTATTATATTTTATAGTTGTAAATAAACATAATGCCAAAACAAAATAAGTAATAAATTTTTTATATTTTAGTTTTGTAGAGTTGTTATAAAAAATTAGAAATCCTGACAAAATAGGTATTAAAAAGAAAATATAAATTTGATTTTTTGTATATATTTGGTGAATCATAGTTGTAAAAAAGAAAGTTATTATAATTAAAAAGATTTCAAAATTTTTTGATTTAAAGTAGTTTTTAGTTTTCTTAAATACCAAAAAATTTAAAAAAAGGATTATAAGGACGATTAGATGAATATACTTAAAATCCAATACTACATTTTTAAAAGTTAGCTCATACGTATCATATCTATTAATTCCTATTGATTGTGGAAATAGAAATATCTGTAATATAAATTCAGAAATAGGGATTTGTTTTGATAATAAAAAAAGGAATAATCCTACCAAAAATAGCAGTCCTCCTAGAGCATAAAAAATAAAAATATTTTTATTCTTTTTGAAAATTGCCAAATAAAAATTAATCAAACTTAACCCAAAAATTGTATAGGCCGCTGGTACTTGTTTCGAAAAAAAGGCCATACATAAAAAAAATGATGCAAAAAGCCAAAATAAGTCTTTATTTTTTACTATAGCAAAAATTGAAAAGTAAATCGCTATTAGTGAAAAAAAAGATGAATGTAAATCTAAAAAGGGTGTACCGCTAACAGGATACGCCAAAAAAGCAACAGCAACTGAAAGCAAAAATGATTGGGCAGAATTAATTAATAATAATCTAAATATAAAAAATGAAAATAAGGTTATAACTACATTAAAAAAAGAAGCATGGATAAGATATGAGTACCAATTATTACCAAATATCTTAAAAAAAATAGCTTGAAAATAGTCAATTATAAATCCATGTACGATCCAATAATCTTTTACTGGCACGTCTCCTAGCAATATTCTATATCCATTATCATAATGAATAAATGTATCTACCGGGTAAACACCACGTGAGCCTATGTAAAAATTTAAACTAAAAGAAATTATTATAAGAGGTACATAAATATAAAAATTTTTATATTCAATATATTTTGACATTTACTATTATTATAGCTTAGAGCAATAAACTTCTATATTTTTTACTACAAAATCTATATGGGTCTTTTGAATTTTCGGATGGATGGGTAAGCAAACTAGTTCTTTCTCATATCTATCAGCATTAATACAAGTTTTTTTATTTTTAAACATTTTTTCACAGTTATAATAATGTTTTAATCTTACTTCTATACCTTTTTCTAAAAGAAATTTATTCAAGTGATTTTTGTTCTTAGCTAATAATGGAAAATCTAAAAAATTTTGATAATTTGAGTCAGTTATATTTATTAAATTAAATTTCTTATTTTTAATATTTGACAATTTTTTGAAATAATATTTATGTTTTGTCTTTCTTAAATTAAATATCTTTTTTCTATAGATTTTTTCTTTTATTTGATAATAAGTAGCATTGGTAGATAAATCACTTATTTTAGAAAAATAATACCTAGGAAATTTTTTGTTAATTGACCTTAATGAAGGATAAAATAAATGTAAAATTGGTTTAATATTTTTAGTATGAGAATATTTAATGATGTGTAAAAAAATATTTTTATATAAAAAGTTAAAAGACATTAATTTTAATATAATGTAAATAATTACTTGTTTGAAAAGAGGTAAAAAAAAGAAATTACTTAATTTACTCTTCTCATGATTACAGTACTCAATAAAATCTTTATTATTAGTTGATGCAGCGCCACCAAAAAAAGAAGAAATATTTTTCATAATGTTAAAACTATAAATGGTAAAATCACCAAGATTTCCAGAATAAATTTTTTTATTTTTTACTTTGGTAAAATTATCAAAATAAATTGCATTATCTTCTATTAAAATAACTTTATATTTTTTTGCTAATTTTTTTATCTTTTTCGAATCTTGATAATTATTAAACATATTAGTTAAGACTATAGCCAGAGTCTTTTTAGATATTTTTTTTTTCAAATTACTGATATCAATAAATCCTGTTCTATAATTTATGTCACAAAATTTTATTTTTAAATTTAGATTTGCAGCAATATTGACCATTTCAGGTAAGTTATATGCGCAAAAAATTATTTCTTTTTTATTATTCTTTTTTTTTAAAAATTTAAGTATGAAAAAAAAAGCAACTCTACATTGGCTAAATAGGGCTGTAAATTTTTTACTTGACTGTTTTGAGATAATTTTCTCAATTAAATTTCTTTTTTCTTTGATTTTATTTCTTCTAAATAAGCTAGAAAAAAAATTTAAAAAATTAAGATAAATCCATATACGAAACATATTATATTTCTTTACCGATTCTTCTAGAATTCGCCATGATCAATCCTAAAGGATATTTATTCTTTTTAAAATTTAAAACTGAACCATCAATTAAATAAATTTTTTTATTATTTCTTAGTTGACATTTTTCATTTACTGATAATTTTCCTTTTTTACCCATCAAAATAGTACCAAAATAATGAAAATCAGCTCCATATCCAGGAAAATAATTTATATAAAATGGTAAAAATCTTTTAGTTTTTTTTAAGAATTTAAAAACAGTATTATTTATTTTTTTAAAAAGTTTTTTTACATCTTTATTTTTTGAATATATTTCGTAAAAACTATTTTTTTTTTTCATAAAAAGATTTCCATGTTTAGGTTCAATTAGGATATTTGAAAAAATTAAATTTTCTCTAAAAATATTTATAATAAATTTAAAAGGACTTAAAAAAAATTTAAATTTGATAATCGCATCAATTATTATTTTATTTCCAGGTCTAAAATCAGCAGTAAATAAATATGGTTTAGATTTTGATTTTAAATGTAAATGTGAAGGTTGGAATTTCATAGCATTCTTCCACTTATTTTTTGAAAAATATAGAGAAAACAAGCGTGGATGATGATTAATTCTTACTTCTTTACTAATATTTAAGTAATCCATAATCAACTTAGTTGTTATTAACGTTCCACATCCTAAAATTAGTTTTTTGGTTAAAAAAGTTTTTTTTTCTTTACTATTTTTGCAATTTATTAAAACTAAATTTTTATAATCTTTTATTTCTTCAATAAAATAATTATGAAAAGTAATATTTTTTTTTTTTAGGTGTTTGTTGTAGAAATTTAATGGAGTAAGTTTATCTTTGTCTTCATTAATATCACTAAACTTGATAATTCTATTGGATTTTTTTTGAAAAGCTAAAATAGGCTCATCTAAGTATAGATCATAATTTTTATTAAAAAATTCTTTACCAATATATTGATTTTTTTCAAAAGGATTCTTTGTTGAATCGTCAAAATTTCCAATTAGACTCAATTTTTTGAAAAGTTCTTTGAAAGAGTTAAGTATTTTTATTTGTGTATTTTTTTTAAGATGATTAATATCACCTAAGATATTTTTATCTATTTGTAATCCCCAATAATTTGATAAACCTCCAAATTCTAAAGAGCCAAAAAAGTTATTTTTTTTATTTACTTTAATTTTATTAAAATGAAAATAATCTAATACCTGATTTTCTTCACCAATCATTTGGGGGGGTAAAATTTTAAAAATATGTTTATTATTAATTTTAGATTTTTCTTTTGTATTTCTTTTAAATGAAATTACATCTATTTTTTTATTTTTTTCTAAATATGAATCTATAAAAGCAAGGCTAGACAAACCTGTACCTACTAATAAAACATCGTATATTTTATTTTTCACAAAGTTGGATCAATTTTCTTAGCGGCATCAAATAATTCTTGAACTGCTTTGATTGATTTTTTGAAATTATTTTCCTCTTCCTTATTGAGTTTAAGTTCAATAATTTTTTCTACTCCATTTTTTCCAATAACTACTGGCACTCCAGCATATATATCTTTGACTCCATATTGGCCATTAATATGTGCAGCACAAGGCAAATGTTTTTTTAAATCTTTTAAATAACTTTCAGCCATCTCTACACCGGAAGCGGCAGGCGCATAAAAAGCTGATCCTTTTTCTAAGTATTTTACTATTTCTGCTCCACCTTTTTTTGTTCTATTCACTATTTCATCTAATTTATTTTTAGAAATCATGCCTTCATCAACGCATTGATGAATTTTTTTACCATCAATAAAAGTGTGATCTAACATTGCCACCATACTATCTCCATGACCGCCTAGAACTAAAGATTTGATTTTTTGTACAGGGATTTTTAGCTCTTGAGATAAAAAATAAATAAATCTAGAGGAGTCAAGTATGCCAGCCATACCAACAACCTTATTGGTGGGTAAATTAGAGTATTTTTGAAGAGCCATTACAATTACATCAAGAGGGTTGGTAATACATATAACAAAAGCATTAGGAGATGTTTTTTTTACACCTTCAGCTACTTCTTTAATTATCTTGAGATTGATGCTAAGCAAATCATCTCTTGTCATGCCGGGTTTTCTAGGTACTCCTGCAGTTATAATTATAACATCAGAATCTTTTGTATCCTCATATTTGTCAGTTCCTGACAATTTAACATTAAAACCATTTACTGGAGCAGATTGAGCTATATCTAATGCTTTGCCCTTTGCTATTCCTGAAGCAACATCAAATAAAATGATGTCCCCTAATTCCTTCAAAGCTATTAAATGTGCTAGAGTTCCTCCGATTTGTCCAGCTCCTATTAAAGTGATTTTATTTTTCAATTTTTTTCCTCTTTATTTATTTCATAGTTGGCATTGTAAATTCAGGATCAGATCTTAGCCCAGATGGCCATCTAGAGGTCATGGTCTTTAATTTAGTGTAAAATCTTACACCTTCAGGACCATGCATGTGCTGATCGCCAAATAAAGATCTTTTCCATCCACCAAAACTATGAAATGCAACAGGCACTGGAATGGGTATATTTATACCTACCATACCAATCTTAGCTTTGTTAGAAAAGGTCCTCGCAGAGTCTCCGTCCCTGGTAAATATACTCACTCCATTTCCAAATTCATGATCATTTAC
This sequence comes from uncultured Pelagibacteraceae bacterium, assembly GCA_902567685.1. Taxonomy (GTDB): domain Bacteria; phylum Pseudomonadota; class Alphaproteobacteria; order Pelagibacterales; family Pelagibacteraceae; genus Pelagilacustribacter. The sequence continues at coordinate 107,015 of CACFNH010000001.1, forward strand.
TAGCTGCAAGGCTTCATCAAAATTTTTTACTCTTACTACTGATAAGACTGGTCCAAATATTTCTTCCTTATAAATTCTCATATCTTTCTTTACATGATCAAATAAACAACCTCCCAAGTAGTGTCCATTTTCATATCCTTGAAGTTTAAATTTTCTCCCATCAACAATAAGTTTAGCTCCTTCTTTTACTCCAAGATCAACGTAGCTTTTTACTTTTTCTAAATGTTCTTTAGTAACTAAAGGTCCCATTTCAGATTTTTTATCCATTCCTGGACCAATCTTCAGAGCTTCAACTTTTTTAGCTAAATTTTTTACAAGATCATCTCCAACATTTCCCACTGCTACTGCTACTGATTGAGCCATACACCTTTCTCCAGCAGAACCATAAGCTGCTCCCATTAAACCATTAACTGCTTGTTCCAAATCACAATCTGGCATTACAACACAATGATTTTTGGCGCCTCCTAAGGCTTGAACTCTTTTTTCATTTTTAGCACAGTTCTCATAAATATATTTTGCTATAGGAGTAGACCCAACAAAGCTTACAGCTAAAACATCTTTGTTTTTAATTATTGCATCTACAGATTCTTTATCCCCATTAACAACATTAAATACTCCTTTTGGTAACCCAGCTTCTAAAAATAATTCAGCTAATTTAATTGAACAAGAAGGATCTTTTTCTGAAGGTTTTAGTACAAAAGTATTTCCACATGCTATAGCCATTGGAAACATCCACATAGGCACCATAGCAGGAAAGTTAAAAGGAGTAATACCTGCACAAACTCCTAATGGTTGTCTTGTTGACCAACTGTCGACATTTGTTCCTACATTCTCAGTAAATTCGCCCTTCAACATCTGGGGAATTCCACAAGCATATTCTACTACTTCTAACCCTCTGACTAATGATCCTTTTGCGTCCTCATAAACTTTTCCATGTTCTGAAACAATAGTTTTAGTAAGTTCATCAGAATTTTTTTCTATTAATTCTTTAAACTTAAACATTATTCTGGCTCTTTGAATTGGTGGTTTGTTGGACCAAGACTCAAAAGCTTTTTTTGCAGACTCTACTGCATAGTTTAAATCTTTTGCAGTCCCGAGTTTTACTTCTGCGCTTTGTTCTCCCGTGGCTGGATTGAATACTTTTCCAGTTCTTTTTGAATCTCCTGAAAAATTCTTACCTTCTATAAAATGTTCGATTAATTTCATAGTCTTTATTGCTTAAATAAGCTTTTAACTTGTTGCAAGCATTTTTTTTATAGAAGCTATTGCTTTTGCTGGATTTAATCCCTTTGGACAAGCATTAGTACAATTCATAATCGTGTGGCATCTATAAAGTTTTAATTCATCGGCGACTTTCTTTAATCTTTCCTTCCTGTCTTCATCTCTGCTGTCCACAATCCATCTGTAAGCTTGCAGTAAAACAGCAGGTCCTAAATATTTGTCTCCATTCCACCAATAACTAGGGCAAGAAGTTGAACAACAAGCACACATGATACATTCGTAAAGCCCATTCAATTTTTTTCTATCTTCTTTTGATTGTAAGTTTTCCTTGTTTTCATTTGTTTTTGAAGTTTTCAACCATGGTTCAACTGACTCATATTGTTTGTATAAAGTACTAAGATCGCCAATTAAATCTTTTAACACTTTTAAATGAGGTAGAGGATAAACGTTTATATCTCCTTTTATTTCTGAATGAGGTTTAGTGCAAGCCAGACCATTTTTTCCATCCATATTCATTGCACAAGATCCACAAACACCATGGGCACAAGATCTTCTGTAAGCTAAAGAAGGATCAATTTCATTTTTAATTTTGTTTAAAACATCTAAAACTTTAGAAGGACAATTGTCCATATCAACTTCGTAGGTATCAATTCTTGGATTTTTTCCAGAAGATGGATCCCATCTGTAAACATTAACTTTTCTAATATTTTTAGAACCTGTAGTATCTTTATAATAAGTACCTTTTTCAACTTTTGAATTTTGAGGTAAATTTATTTGAACCATTAGTAAACTCTTTCTTTAGGTGGAAAATATTGTACATCATTTGTTAAGGTAGTTCTATGAACAGGTCGATAATCAATTTTTGTTTTACTACCATTACACCAAGACAAAGTATGTTGCATAAATTTTTTATCATCTCTTTTTGGAAAATCCTCTCTCGCGTGGGCACCTCTACTTTCTTTTCTATGATATGCGGAGTCCATAGTCGTTATGGCCTGTCTGATTAAATTATCAAATTCTAAAGTTTCAACCAAATCAGTGTTAAATATCAAAGATTTGTCTTTAACAGCAATAGACTCCATTTCTTCAAATGGTTTTCTTATTTCTTTTGTTCCTTCCTTTAAAGTTTTTTCTGTTCTAAACACTGCGCATTTAGACTGCATTACTTTTTGCATTGATAATCTTAAATCTGCTGTATTGATATTTCCATTCCCATTTCTTAAGCTGTCAAACCTTTGTAAAGATTTGTCTGTTTCTGATTTAGATATTTCTTCATGTAACATCCCAGGTTTAACTATTTCAGCAGCTCTTTTAGCGGCGGCTTTTCCAAAAACTACAAGATCAATTAATGAGTTTGAACCAAGTCTGTTTGCTCCATGAACAGATACACATGCTGCTTCACCGATAGCCATAAGTCCTGGAACAGTTTGTTCTGAACCATTCATTGTTATAACCTCAGCTTTATAATTTGTTGGAATGCCTCCCATGTTATAGTGAACTGTTGGAACTACTGGAATTGGTTCTTTAGTAACATCTACGTTTGCAAATAATTTTGATGACTCTGATATTCCTGGAAGTCTTTCTTCTATTACTTTTGGATCTAAATGATCTAAGCGCAGATGAACGTGATCTTTTTCTTTACCTACGCCTCTTCCTTCATTGATTTCTATGGCTATTGATCTGCTTACTACATCTCTTGAAGCAAGATCTTTAGCTTTAGGAGCATAGCGTTCCATAAATCTTTCTCCTTTAGAATTTAATAAATAGCCTCCTTCTCCTCGGACACCTTCAGAAATTAGTGTTCCATGTCCGTAGATGCCAGTTGGATGAAACTGAACAAATTCCATATCCTGAAGAGGTAGACCCGCTCTTAAAACCATTGCATTACCATCACCTGTACATGTATGTGCAGAAGTTGCAGAATAGTAAATTTTTCCATAGCCGCCTGTTGCTATAATTGTAATATGGGCTCTGAATCTGTGTATAGTTCCATCGTTTAAATTCCAAGCTAATATACCTTTGCATTGTCCATTTTTCATTAAAAGATCTAAAGCAAAATACTCAATAAAAAATTCAGTATTATGTTTCAAAGCTTGCCCATACAAAGTATGTAATATAGCGTGACCAGTTCTATCTGCAGCAGCACAAGTTCTTTGTACTGTTTCATTACCATAATTTTTTGTCATACCTCCAAAAGATCTTTGATAAATTTTTCCATCTTCAGTTCGGCTAAAAGGAACACCATATTTTTCTAATTCCAAAACAGCTTTAGGTGCTTCTTTGCATAAATACTCGATACAATCTTGATCTCCTAACCAGTCTGACCCTTTAACAGTATCATACATATGCCAACGCCAATCATCTTCCCCCATATTTCCTAAAGCAGCAGATATTCCTCCTTGGGCTGCTGAAGTATGACTTCTAGTAGGAAAGACTTTTGATATACATGCTGTTTTTAATCCTGCTTCGCTGAGTCCCACTGCTGCTCTTAACCCTGATCCTCCAGCGCCTAAAACTACTACATCATATTCGTGGTCTATAATTTTATAAGAGTTCATAAACTTAATCTAAAAATTACCAATATTGTTAATGTTGGAACTATTATAGCAAATAAATAGAGTAATTTATTTGCGACATTTTTAATTTCTTGTTTCTCAATATAGTCCTCAAATATCTCACTTATACTTAATGCTGAATAAAAAAAAGCAAGAATCATTAAAAGTGAAGTTAAAAATTTTGAAGGTTGAGTAGTAAAAAATGCTAAAACTTCATCAAAGCTTTTATCATAAATTGCTACTAAATTAATTATAAACCATATCATCAATGGCAATAGAGCAATTGAACTTAACTTTAAAAATATCCACTTTTTAGTAGCTTGCACCATTTTTGTTACAATTGTCTTCCCAATAAATAAATTAAAACTGTTAATATAAAAGAACCAAAAATAACTATTAGACCAGTTATCCTAGAAGTTTTTAACTCAAAACCGTAGCCTAAATCCCAAAATAAATGTCTAATTTCACTTAAAATTTGAAAACTAAAAGACCAAATAATTCCAATAATGATAAACTTGCCTAGGAAGGAGTTCAAAATATTTTCTATAAATTCATATCTTGTAACTCCAAGCAGCAAAGATGAAATCCAAATAGATATAAAGGTTAATGCTATAATATTTATAACTCCTGTAATCCGATTTGAAATAGATATTAAAGATGAAATATGCCAGCTATAAATTTGAATATGGGGAGACAAAGGATTGTTTTTATTTTTCATTATAATTTTTTTGTTAAGATTTCTGCAATCTGAACTGTATTTAATGCAGCTCCTTTTAATAAATTATCTGAAACTACCCACATGTTAAAAGCTTTTTCGTTAGAATTATCTTTTCTAATTCTAGATATAAAAGTCAAATGATCACCTTCAGCCTCTATAGGTGTAATATATCCTCCATCTTTAGGTTCATCAACAACTTTGCATCCTGGGGCATCTTTAAGTATAGCTCTAACTGTTTCTAAATCATATTCACTTTCAAACTCAACATTTACTGACTCAGAATGAGAAGTTTTTACAGGAACTCTTACACAAGTTGCAGTTAAACCTATTTTTTGATCTAAAATTTTCTTTGTTTCGTTCTCCATTTTCCATTCTTCTTTTGTGTATCTGTCTTCAACAAAAGAGTCTATATGAGGTATCAAATTGAATGCTATTTGTTTTGTAAAATTTTCAGATTTTATTTTTTTGCCACTTAAGTAGTCTTTAGTCTGACTAATCAACTCATCGGTAGGCGCCTTTCCTGCACCAGAGACAGCTTGGTAAGTCGAAACAACTACTCTTTTTATTTTGTATCTCTCATGAAGAGGCTTTAAAGGAAGCATAAGTTGAATTGTTGAACAATTAGGATTTGCAATAATATTTTTATGATTTTTTAATGACTCCGGATTAACTTCTGCAACTACCAAAGGAACATGTTTTTCCATTCTAAAATATTTTGAATTATCTATAACTATAGTTTTTTTTGAAGCCTTAGGTACCCATTCTTTGGCAATTTCACTTCCAGCAGCAAAAATAGTAATTTCTGCTTTAGAAAAATTATATTTTTCCAATTGTTCAATTTTTAATTCTTTTCCTTTAAAAATTAATTTCTTTCCTTCACTTTTTTTCGATGCAACTAAAAAAAGATTCTTAATTTTTATGTTGGATTTTTCTAAAACTTCTATAGTTTTTCTGCCTACATTGCCTGTGGCACCAATTATAGCTAAATTCATAATAAGTGCTTATTTTATTTCAATTTTGAGATAATTGCATCACCCATATCAGCAGTGGTGACTTCTTTTTTTCCAGCAGATATAATATCTTTAGTTCTTAAGCCATCATCTAATACTTTTTGAACTGCTTCATCTAACAAATTAGCTTCTTTATCAAGATCTAGCGAATATCTTAAAGCCATAGATAGGCTTAGTATTGTCGCTATTGGATTTGCAATATTTTTTCCTGCAATGTCTGGGGCAGAACCATGAACAGGTTCATACAAAGATCTTATTTTGCCATTTTTGTCTTTTGCTCCAAGAGAGGCTGAAGGTAGTAAACCTAACGAACCTGTTAACATAGCTGCTTCATCAGACAACATATCCCCGAACAAATTGTCTGCTAGTATTACATCAAACTGTTTAGGATTTCTTAATAGCTGCATCGCACAATTATCTGCTAGCATATGATTTAATTCAATTTTTTTAAAATCTTTTTCTTTTAATTTTTGAACCTCTTCCCTCCATAAAACTCCTGCTTCCATAACATTTGATTTTTCACAAGAAGTCACTTTATTTTTTCTTTTTTTTGCCAAATCAAAAGCAACTCTAGCAATTCTTTGTATTTCACTTGTAGTATAAGAATGAGTGTTTACGCCTCTTCGCTCATTATTTTCTATTGGTTCAATTCCTCTTGGTTCACCAAAATATATGCCTCCTGTTAACTCCCTTACAATCATAATGTCTAATCCAGAAACTATTTCAGGTTTTAAAGTTGATGAGTCCACTAATTGCTTAAAACAAATTGCAGGTCTAAGATTTGCAAATAATTTTAATTCTTTTCTTAATTTTAAAAGAGCTCTTTCAGGCTTTTTCGAAAATTCTAAATTATCCCATTTTGGGCCACCGCATGCTCCTAATATTACTGCGTCTGAATCTAAAGATTTATAAAAAACTTCATCTGTTATAGGAATCTGATTTGCGTCAATTGATGCCCCGCCAATCAATTCTTCCTCAAAACTAAAATCAAGAGATTTATTTTTATTAAACCATTCTATTATTTTTTTTACTTCTCTAACAACTTCTGGTCCTATTCCATCTCCGGGCAATAACAATATTTTTCTTTTGTTTTTAGACATATCTTAAATCCAAGGTTTGTTTTTATTTACTCTATCTTCGAAAGCCTCTATGTTTTTTATTTTTTCAAGAGACAAAGCTATATCGTCTAATCCTTCAGTAAGACATTTTTTCTTAAAAGTATCTAATTCAAATTCAATCGATTTATTTCCAAAAATAATTTTTTGTTCAGGAAGTTGAACTTCAATACTTTCTTTTCTAAGAGAGTATTGGGATAATTCTTTGATTGTATTTTCATTAGTAAAAATTGGTAGTATACCGTTCTTAAAACAATTATTATAAAAAATATCAGCAAAACTCTCACTAATTATAACTTTAATTCCAAAATCAATTAAAGCCCACGGCGCATGCTCCCTAGAAGATCCACATCCAAAATTTTTCCCTGTTATTAATATTTTGGAATCTTTATATGGTTCGTTATCTAAAGTGAAACCTTTGATAGGGTTTCCTTTCTCATCAAATCTCATTTCATAAAATAAGCTTTTTCCGAGCCCTGACCTTTTAATAGTTTTTAAGAATTGTTTAGGAATAATCTTGTCTGTATCTACATTAATTAAAGGTAGGTAGGCAGGAATACTTTTTATATTATTAAATTTTTCCATATTAATTCTTAAATTTTCTCACATCGGATAATCTACCTTCGATAGCAGCAGCTACTGCCATAGCGGGGCTTACTAAATGCGTTCTGCCTCCTCGTCCTTGTCTTCCTTCAAAATTTCTATTTGAAGTCGATGCACAGCGTTCTTTAGGTTTTAACTGATCCTCATTCATTCCTAGACACATCGAACATCCTGGTTCTCTCCATTCAAATCCAGAGTTTTTAAAAATTTTATCTATGCCTTCTTGTTCGGCCTGTTGTTTTACTAAACCTGACCCTGGAACAACCATAGCATCAACATGTTCTGCTATTTTTTTATCTTTAAGAATTTTTGCAGCTTCTCTTAAATCTTGAATTCTTCCATTGGTGCAACTTCCTATAAAAACTTTATCAATCTTTACATCAGTAATTTTTGTATTAGGTTTAAGGCCCATGTAATCCAATGACCTTTCCATGGCAACACGCTTTTCTTTATCTTTTTCTTTGTTAGGGTCTGGAACGAAACCATTTACTGAAACAACATCTTGAGGAGAAGTCCCCCAAGTTACTTGGGGTTCAATATTCTCTCCATCAATAGCTATTTCTTTATCAAATTTGCAATTATCATCTGATTTTAGGTTGCTCCAATAATCTAATGCCTTTTTCCAGTTGTCTTTTTTTGATGACATTGGCTTGTTCTCTAAATATTTAAAAGTTTTTTCATCTGGTTGGATCAATCCTGCTCTAGCACCACCTTCTATAGTCATATTACAAATGGTCATTCTTTCCTCCATACTTAAGTTTTTAATAACATTGCCTGAAAATTCTATAACAAAACCTGTGCCGCCTGCAGTACCTATTGTACCTATAATTTTTAATATTACATCTTTAGCAGTAATCCCAATTGGAAGTTTTCCATTTACTTTCAAAAGAAAGTTTTTTGATTTTTTTTGTATAAGAGTTTGAGTGGCTAAAACATGTTCCACTTCAGATGTACCAATTCCAAAAGCAAGAGCGCCAAAAGCCCCATGAGTGGCAGTATGACTATCTCCGCAAACTATAATTGTTCCTGGTTGTGTAAAACCTTGTTCTGGACCGATGATATGAACTATCCCTTGTCTTTTATCGTTCATATCAAATAAGGGAACTCCAAATTCTTTACAATTATTTTTTAAAGCCTCTACTTGTATTTTAGACTCCTGATCATTAATACCTTTTGATCGATCAGTTGTGGGAACATTGTGGTCTGCAACAGCTAAAGTAAGTTTAGGTTTTCTAACTTTTCTTTTTTGTAGTCTTAAACCTTCGAAGGCTTGGGGGCTAGTAACTTCGTGCACCAAATGTCTATCAACATATAAAAGAGAAGTTCCATCAGGTTGTTGGTGAACAAGATGATCTTCCCATATTTTATCATATAGTGTTTTTGACATCTTCAAGAATTAATTATTTTTTTTGTTCTTTTTTTGGTTCTTCTTTTACAATTTCTTTTTTTACAGTTTCTTCTTTAGGTTTATTTTCAACCTTTTGCTTTGAATCTATTTGTTCAACATCTTGTGCCTGAATAGAAAGATCAGCTCCAATTTTCTTTTTAATTTTTTCTGATATTCTTGCAGATTTTCCTTTTCTGTCTCTTAGGTAGTAAAGTTTAGATCTTTTAACATCCCCTGATCTTATTATCTTTATGGAGTCTACTATTGGGCTGTATAAAGCAAATGTTCTTTCAACTCCCTCACCAAATGAAATTTTTCTAACTGTAAATGATGAGTTTATGTCTCTATTTTTTTTAGCAATACATACTCCTTCAAAAAACTGCACTCTTTCTCTTTTACCTTCGATTATTTTTACACCTACTTTAATAGTATCACCTGGAAAAAATTCAGTAATTTTTTTATTTGAAGTAATTTTTTTAACCGCTTCTCTGTTTATGTCTTCGATATTTTTCATTTTTTTTTTCTTGTTAGTGTATTTTTCCCACAAATCAGGTCTCTGGCGACGTGTTATAGCCTCTGATTGAGATAAACGCCAGCCTTTAATTTTGGCATGATCACCAGATAATAAGACCTCTGGAACGCTTTTTTCCTCCCAAATTTGAGGTTTAGTATATTGAGGATATTCTAATAATCCATTTTCAAAACTCTCATCATGCTTTGACATATTATTTCCAATCACATTAGGTAATAATCTTAAAATAGAGTCAATGACCACAAAAGAGGCTGACTCGCCTCCAGACAAAATATAATCTCCAATACTAATTTCCTCTATACCTCTTGTGCCCAAAATACGTTCATCTACTCCTTCAAAATGTCCACATACTAAATTAATGGTTTTTTCTTTAGATAATTCTTTTGCAAATTTTTGATCAAATTTTTTTCCTTTTGGAGAGAGATAAAAAATTCTTTCACCTTTTTTAGCATTTTTATCTATGGATTTTCCTAAAACATCTGGTTTTAATAGCATGCCATTTCCACCTCCGAACGGAGTATCATCTACTGTTTTATGTTTGTCTTCGGCAGAATCTCGAATATTTACAACCTCTAGGCTCCATATTTTTTTTTCTAATGCTTTGCCATACAAACCCTTATCTAAAGGGCCTGGAAAAATTTCTGGATACAAAGTAAATACTCGAGCTGTCCACATTATTTCTTTGGTTCTTCTTTCTTAGCTTCTTGTTTAGGAGCTTCCTTCTTTGGTTCTTCTTTCTTAGCTTCTTGTTTAGGAGCTTCCTTCTTTGGTTCTTCTTTCTTAGCTTCTTGTTTAGGAGCTTCCTTCTTTGGTTCTTCTTTCTTAGCTTCTTTTTTCCTATCCTTCTTAGGAATTGCTTTAAGAGGATTATTGCCTGCTTTAGGCATAGGCATTAATTGTACTTCGGCTAAGATTCTTGAAACTCTTAGAGTTGGTTTGGCTCCCTTACTAATCCAATGTTTTACTCTTTCTGCTTCTACTTTGATCCTTTCTTTCTTTTCTTTAGGTAAAAGTGGATTGAAAGATCCCAATTTTTCCACAAACCTTCCATCTCTTGGAAATCTACTGTCAGCAACAACAATTTTATAAATTGGTCTTTTTTTAACTCCTCCCATTGATAGTCTTATTCTTAACATTTTATACCTTTCATTTTAGTTGATTTAATATTTCATCAGGTATTGCTCCTGATGGAATTTTTTTACCTTTTGACATTTTTTTCATCATATCTGTCATCATTCTGAATTGTTTTAATAATTTGTTTATCTTTGAAACATCTACTCCAGAACCTTGTGCAATTCTTTTTCTTCTTGAGCCACTAATAACTTTTGGATTTTCTCTTTCTTCTTTGGTCATAGAAAGAATTATTGCTTCATTGGAGGTTATCATGTCCTCATCTATAGATGCATTTTTCATTTGTTCTTTCATTTTATTTACACCTGGAAGCATAGACATTACTCCTTCCATTCCACCCATTTTTTTCATTTGCCGAAGTTGATTTAAATAACTATCCATCGTAAACATTCCATCTTTAAGCTCTTCTTCAGCTTTTTTTACTTTCTCTTGATCCAAATCTTGCGCAGCTTTTTCAACTAAAGAAACTATGTCTCCCATACCTAATATTCGATTAGCTATTCTCTCAGGATGAAACAGTTCAATATCTTCAATTTTTTCTCCAACACCAATATACTTAATAGGTTTACCGGTAATATGCTTCATGCTTAGTGCTGCTCCACCTCTTCCATCCCCATCTACTCTAGTTAAAATTATACTTGAAAGATTTACAAATGAATTAAATTCTTTTGCTACATTAACTGCTATCTGACCTGTAAGAGAGTCAGCAACTAATATTGTTTCTGAAGATTTTGTTAATTCTTTAATTTGTTTTATCTCAGTCATCATTTTAAGATCAATTTGTGTTCTTCCAGCTGTATCAAAAATTATAACGTCGGAACCATTAAGGTTTGCGGCACTTAAAGCTCTTTTTGTAATATCAATAGGTAATTGTTTTTCTACTATAGGAAGATTTATAATATTATTCTTATCGGCTAAAATTTTTAATTGTTCTTGTGCGGCTGGTCTATAAACATCCAAACTTACTAACATAACTTTTTTTTTATGTTTTTCTCCAATTAACTTAGCTAATTTTGCTGCAGTTGTAGTTTTACCTGAGCCTTGCAAACCTACTAAAAGAAAAGATACTGGTGGAACAGCATTGAAGTTTAATTCTTGATTTTTAACTCCTAAAATATTGATCAATTCATCATTAACAATTTTTACTATCATCTGGCCTGGGGATGTTGATCTAATAATTTCCTGGCCAATAGCTTTTGGTTTGATATTTTCTATAAATTGTTTTGCTACAGGAAGAGCTACATCAGCTTCTAATAAAGCTTGCCTGATTTCTTTTAGCCCAGAATCTACCTGTTCTTCATTAAGTGAAGGGGCCTTTTTTAGTTTAGAAAATATACTTTCTAATTTATTTGTTAAATTTTCAAACATTTCTAATCACACAACAACTATCGCACTAGTGGGCGAACCCTCGCTGACTAGTGTCGATCCCTTTATTTCTAAAGGCACCGCAAAATCTAACATTTGCGGAAGTGACGAGAAGCTACAATTAAGGGTTTTAAAAGTCAATGAATAAAGATACTAATCAAATTATGGCAACTATAAATGCTTACAGAATGGACGGTCTTGGAAACAATTTTTTAATCATAGACCGAAGAAAAGATTTTTTAGAAATAAATAAAGAAAAAATTGTTAATCTAGCAAATAAAAAAGCTGTGCCGTTTGATCAATTAATCACTTTGGAAAAAGAAGAAGAAAAAACTTATCCTATTAAAATTTTTAATCCAGATGGTGTCGAGGTGTCTGCCTGTGGAAATGGTGTAAGATGTATTGCGTACTTAATTTTCCAGGAAAATAATCAAAAAAGAATTCTAATAAAAACAACAGAAAGAATTTTAAATGCTGAGGTTATTGGAAAACAAAATATTAAAATAAATATGGGTAAACCAAAGTTTAATTGGGATGAAGTGCCGTTAAATAAAAACATGGATACAAAACAAATTGGTATAGATGTAGTTGAGAAAGAACTTGGATATGGTTTTTGTTTGAATATCGGTAATCCTCATATTATTTTTTTTGTAAAAGATAGTTTTAAAATTGATATAAAAAAATTAGGACCCAAAATTGAAAATTATGAATTATTTCCTGAAAGAATTAATGTAACCTTTGCCCAAATTTTGGATAAAAAAAACATCAAAGTAAATGTTTGGGAAAGGGGGGCAGGTCAAACAAAAGCTTGTGGTACTGCTGCTTGTGCAACTGCTGTTGCTGCTTTAAAAAAAGGATTAACAGATAAAAATCTTAATATTCACTTTAAGGAAGGAAGTCTTCAAATTAATTATGAAGAAGAGATATTTATGACTGGACCTGTTTCCAAAGTTAAAAAAATTAACTTAGATATTTAATGAAGCTCTTTCAAAATTTTAAATTTAGTGATTTATTTAGTAAAAAGAAGATAGATGAAAGCTTGTTAAATAAATTTGAAGAGCTTCTTATAGAATCTGATGTAGGAACAGAAATAGCTTCTGATTTAAAAGAAAAATTTAAAAAAGAAAAAATAGGAAAAGAAATTAAAGATGAAAAAGAAATATTTTATTTCCTTGGAGAACAAATATCCAAAATACTAAGTCCTTACGAAAAAAATTTTAATAATCTTTATAAAAACACGCCATCTATTATTGTCGTTGCGGGTGTAAACGGTGTTGGAAAGACAACTACGATAGGCAAATTAGGAAAATTATTTAAAGATGATGGAAAAAAAATAGTTTTTGGTGCTGCGGACACTTTTAGGGCAGCTGCTATAGAACAGCTAGAACTTTGGTCTAAAAAAATTGGTGCTGATTTTGTAAAGTCAGATTTAGGAACTGATCCTGCTTCTGTTGGATATAGAACTGCAAAGTTTGCAGAAAAAGAAAAGTCTGATTTAGCTTTCATTGATACTGCAGGAAGATTACAAAATAAAAAAAATCTTATGGAAGAATATAAAAAAATATTTACTGTTTTAAAAAAAATAAATCCTGAATATCCTCACGAAACTATTTTGGTTTTAGATGCCACTACAGGTCAGAACGCTTTAAATCAAGTTGAAGAATTTAAAAAAATTTCTAATCTAACTGGTTTAATAATAACTAAATTGGATACTTCAGCAAAAGGAGGGATTTTATTAGCAATAAGTAAGAAATATAATTTGCCAATAGTTGCGGTAGGCATGGGTGAAAAAGAAACAGATCTTCATCCTTTTAAAGCAGAAAAATTTACAAAAGCCCTGTTAAGTTTGAATTAAATTATTTTAATTTACTTATAAAATTTTCAATATTTTTAATAAGTTCATTATTATATTCCATCATATGATCATCATTTTCTGGAAAATAAGAATATTTTTTTCCTTTTATCTTATTAAATAAACTATAACTCATTTCAATTGGCACTAGATCATCTTGCTTTCCATGCATAATCAATATTGGAATATTTATTTTATCAATTTTTTTTGAAGTTTCGTATCTGTCTTTTAGAAGAATACTTACCGGAAGATATGGATAGTAAAGTTTTGCTGCGTCTACCATTGAGGTATAAGGTGATTCTAAAATAAGACCCGCTACATTAAAATCAAAAGCCATTTGGGTAGCAACTCCAGTTCCAAGCGACTCTCCATATAATATAATATTCTCTAAATTTACTCCCTGTTCTTTGACCCAGTGTATTGTAGATCTTGCATCTTCGTACAAACCCTTTTCTGTTGGTTTTCCTTTGTTTCCACTAAATCCTCTCCATGAAACTAATAAAATATTAATATCTAAATTGTATAGTTCATTAATTTTATAAATTCGATTATTTAAATTTCCTGCATTTCCATGAAAAAAAATTAAAGTTTTATTTTTTTTAAAATCTTTTTCTACTATCCAACTTTTAAGTTGGATATTCTTGTTTACAGGAATAAAAACTTCTTTGTATTCGAAATTAATTTGATTATCTAAATAATTATTTTCTTTTGGATGATAAAGTAAATTTCTCTGAAAAATATAAATATAAATAAGAACTAAAGAATAAATTATTAAAATTGTTAAAATAATATTTAATAAGTATTTAGTCATTATTTTTTGTTACAATAAATAAAATAAATATAAGAAAAGATACAAGACAACAAGAAAACAAAAAAAGAAATCTGAAAAGCAAATATTTCACTAAAGCCTAAAAACTGCACAAAATCTATTATTAAACCAATGCCCCATTGTGTTACAAAAATACCTATAAAAAGAATTAAATTATATGAAGTAAAGGCTTTTCCAGCCAAATATTTTGGAAAAGCAAGAGCAACCGCTGGCTGAGTTAAAGATAGAGAAATAGTACTTAAAATATAGATTGTCCAATGAATGGAGCCTGCCTTAGAACCTAGTAAAATAATTATAAATAAAACCAAAAAACTAACAGGCAAACCAAATTTTAATAATTTCATTGTTCCTAACCCGCTGCTTGATAATTTTGGTAAAATGTATCCCCATAAAAAAAAAGCTACTAGCATTGTAACATTAATCCAAAAAAGACCTGTAGCGCTTTCAAAGGGAGTATACCCCGAAACCCTGGTCATCCACGGGCCAGCCCATAAAGTAAGTATTGCAAACATTCCTCCGTAATTAAATATACCGATAGGAATTAGACTTCTAAAAAAATTATTTCTCCAAACTTCTGCTAAAGAACCCGCATTATCATTATTTTCTTTATTTTGGTCTTCCCAACTAGGAGCAATTAATAAAATTAAGACAATACAAATAAGCGTTAGAAAAGCTAATCCGCCAAACACCATTCTCCAGCCATAATCTGGTAACAACAGTTGAACAGGTAAGGATGAACAAATATAACCAAATGATCCTACCATTAGCATCCATGAATTCAGTCTTTGTTGATATTTGTCTGCAAACCATATTCTATACGCTGTTAATGGTCCCATTAAACAAGCACTAACCCCAACTCCGATTAAAACTCTTGATATAAAAAGACTAGAGAAATTTTTTGATAATGCAAAAGCTGTAACACCAATAAAAGCTATTAATAAAAAAGAAGAAACAATTTTTTTTGGACCATGTTTATCAAGCAAGTATCCGAGCGGAATCTGCATGGAGCCAAAACCTAAAAAATACCCACCAGCCAAAAGACCAAGATCAGCGGCTTGTAGGCTAAATTGAGATGTTAATACAGGCGAAAGAGTTGCAGTAATTGCTCTAAGAAGAGTTGATAAAAAATAACCAAAAGCAAATACAAGAAAAACTAAAACCGCTTTTTTTGTCGGTAAAATATATTTTTCCATTTATTTAAATTAAAAATTTAAAGATATATCTCGGTGATAAGAATTACATTTTGCAACAAACTTAGCTTGATCTTTAGTCAAACGGGACTGAAGTCTTAAACCTATATTGTTTTTTATCACTAAGTTATATTTTTCAAGTGCTGGCATTAAATTTTTTGCTGCATCTTTTCTCCAGTTAACTTCTTTATTAAATAATTCAAAGACTTCTATGCTTGTATCTGAAATTTTATTGGTTTCTTTGTTTTCGCTATCAAGTAAAGATAATAAATCGTCTAATCTATTTGCAAATTCTTCGGTTCCTGAAATTTCTCCAAGTTTATCAAAAAGACTTTCTATAATTGAGATCGAATTTTCATAATTTTGATTATCAATATTTTTCTTTATATTGTTTATATCTGGAGAAAGTTCGCTTAACTTATCGTGATCTTTTATAAACATAGCAATTTGATCTAGGTTGTCGTATGCTTCATCAACATTTTTTCTATATCTTTTCGTCAGTGTATTTTTAGTTTTATAAAGAGCCTCAAATTCTTTATTTGTTGAAGACCAGTTTGCTGGGATTTTTTCAGTTATTTCTTTAATCTCTAATTTATGATCTTCAATCTTCAATTCAATTTTATTTTTTGCAGCTACACTATCTTTTTTATCTTTGTCTAAATTTCTAATTTCAGCTTCTAATTTTTCTATTCTATTATTCAATTTTCTAGTTTTTTTCTCTATTTTTCTTACACTGAAGTGAAGTTCTCTATAATCTTCGGTAAACAAATCGTATTCTTTTTCGGTTTTTTGAAGTTTTCTAACTAAAGCAAAAGTTCCTAATGCATTTTCAAAGTGTTCCTCAAAAATATCTAATTTGTCATTAGGAAGATTTGAAGGAGTCGATTGTTGAAAGTCTTTAATAGCAGTTGTTATTTCCTGTTCTTTATTATTATAAATAGGAAACTTATATTCTTGTAAACAATGCTGAAGTTTAGGATTCATGGGAGGCGGAGCTACATGAGATGTTAAGTATGTTCTTGCTGGTAGATAATTTACTAAACTTGGATAAAAACCTACGATTCCAAGTCCTATTAGCTGCAATATTATGAAAGGAACAACGCCTTTCCAAATATTTAGAGTTGTAACGAACTTAGGCGCAACACCTTTTAAATAAAATAAAGCAAAGCCAAATGGAGGTGTTAAGAAAGAGGTTTGCAAATTCATACCAATCATTACACCTAACCAAATTGCGCTAACATTAGCGCCGGTTTCAGCTAATAATATTGGTGCAATAATAGGAACAACGACTACGGCAATCTCTATAAAATCAAGGAAAAAACCTAATAAAAAGATTACTGCCATCACAACAATAAACTGAGTCCAAAATCCTCCTGGTAAATCTTGTAAAAAATCTCTTACTAATTCTTCTCCTCCAAAAGCTCTGAAGCCTGAGGTCAACATCGCTGCTCCTAGAAGAATAATAAAAACCATCGATGTAGTTACACAAGTTTCTGTAACAACTTCCTTTAAAACATTATCAACCTTATAAGCTCTCCAAAAACTCCAAGAAATTCCAATTAAAAAGATAATAGTAAAAAAACCGGTAACTAAAATTGCAGTTAAGTTTCTAGTTTCTAGAGCTTTAATATTTAAGTTAAAATTATTTGAAATTATAAAAATCGGAATTAATGACACAATAGTTATTATCAACGGATAAAAAGCATTTTTTTTACCTTGATGAAGACGATATCCTGCCATCAAGGTTGCCCCTATTGCTCCAATAGAACCAGCTTGATTTACGGTTGCTATACCCATTAATATTGATCCAAGGACCGCAAAAATTAACGCAAGGGGTGGGATTATAACTATAACTACTTTTAACCAAAATTTAAGATCTAATTCGCCTTTAAATGGAACAGGTGGAGCTGCTTTAGGATTTAATCTTGCATATACAAAAACATACAACATATACAAACCAACTAATACTAACCCTGGCAGTAACGCTCCAAGAAACATATCTCCAGCACTTGTGGAGCCCACCCTAAGCTCACCAGGCATGTTAAACGCTCCAGTAAGTAATTTATAATCTGCCTGTCTCATTGTATTTGCAACATCAGAAGCACTGGCTAATTGATCGGCTATAATAATTAAAACAATTGATGGAGGTATTATTTGACCAAGTGTTCCAGACGAACAGACAATTCCGCTCGCAAGACTTTTGTCATATTTGTTATTCAACATAGTAGGCAATGAGATTAGACCCATTGCAATTACTGTTGCTCCAACTATACCTGTTGTTGCTGCAAGCAAAGCTCCAACAAAAATTACTGAAATTCCAAGTCCTCCGGGAATAGGACCAAATAATTGACCCATAGTTACCAAAAGATCTTCTGCAATTTTAGATTTTTGCAGCATTATCCCCATAAAAATAAACAAAGGTATTGCAATTAGAGTATCGGTCTCTACATCCCAATAGTTGCTCCTAAAGTTAGTAATACCTGCTGTTAACCACTCTATCGGACCATCAGTTGCAAAATAAGCGCTAGCATTTCCTTCAAAAAGATATCCAAAAAAAGCTGCAAGACCTATTGAAATTATGGCTGAGCCAGGTAATGCAAAAGCAACGGGGAATCCTGAAGCTAATGCTCCTATCATTATTAATACAAGTAAAGTTAAAAATAAATGTTCCATAATTTAATTTTTTAAAAGTGTGTGAGTGCTACTCATAAAATAACTTGTAAATTGAGTTAGCATAGATACAGCAAATACAGCTAAATAAACTGCCATCAAATAAAGTAAGTACAATCCATTAGAACCTTGCTGGGTAATCTCAAAAGACATAACCGGGCCATTAATAATGCTTGCTTTGCCGCCCATTCCTAAAAATATAACTATAAGACAAAGTGGAATTCCTAATACCAATGATCCCATAGAGTTTGTCCATGCTTTTTTTCTTTCGGAAAAACCAGTGTACAAAACATCAACACGAACATGACCTTCATGCATTAAAGCGTAGGCGCTTGCAAAAAGATAAAGAGCTGAATACCAAAAACGAACTAGATCTCCTTGAAAAGCTTGTTCATACTCAAAAATGAACCTAGATAAAACAATTGAAAATTCACTGGCAACTACCAAAATAGCTAACCAAATGAAACCTACTGTTCTTGTAAAATATCCAATTACGAATGAAATTAATATTAAAGGGAAATGAACAAACGTAATTCTAAAATTTGGAATAACTAATTTAACTCTTAAAGTTTCACCTAAAATTGGTCCAACTAATTTTTCAACAACCATAAATGAAATTAATAAATCTGCTGCTCCAACTATTAAAACAGCCCAGAAAGAAGATCGGATAACATAGGCAGTAAATTTAGTAAGAATTTTTGCATCATGTTCTAAGCTTTGATTAATAGACTTTAAAACATAAAAGATTACTAATAGTACTGAAATAAAATAAAAAAATAACTGAATAAAAGCAAGAAATAGTACAGATCCTTCTAGAGATTTACTTAACTTTGAAAATCCAAATAGTTCGTATTGTGAAAATAATTGTTTGACACCAGGCCAATCAAACCAAATTGTTAAAACGTTATTGACTAAAAAAACAAAAGTAACAGATAATACTGAATAACTAAATATTCTAATCAATATTGGTAAATTATCTTTTGTAATCATAAAAACAAAAATTCTATTTAATAAACCCTCTAAAATTAAAGGGCCCTAAAAAGGGCCCTTATAATATCAAATTTTACTCAAACTTTAAGTATTATTAGATTCCTAAAGCTCTATTTCTTTGTTGAATATATGGTGAGTCAGACAAGTTAGTCCAAGCACCAATTTCTTTTCGAGCTTTAATGAAAGCTTTATGTACTTTAGCTGCAAGAGCGCTGTGCTGTTGAACTTCGTCATAAACTTCATTAGCACCTTTAGCAAATGCGTCATAAACTTTGTCATTAAACTTCTCAAGTTTAACTCCATGATCGTTTACAAGTCGAGCTAACGCTGCACCGTTTTTAGCGTTATACTCAGCCATCGTAAGTTCATCTGCCCAAGCACAAGCTGTTTTGATTAACGTTTGGTCTGATTTCGACAAACTTGTAAACCATTTCTTGTTTACACCACACGCTAATAATGAACCAGGTTCATGCATACCAGGGTAGTAATAGTATTTAGCAGCTTCATGGAACTTCATAGCTTCATCATTCCAAGGACCTACCCATTCAGTAGCATCAATTGCTCCTGAAACAAGGTTTTCATAAATTTGTCCACCAGGAAGTGAAATTGGAGAACCACCAAGTTTTCCAAGAACTTGTCCACCTAATCCAGGCATACGCATTTTTAAACCTTTAAAGTCGTTAGCTGATCTAATTCTTTTGTTAAACCAACCACCCATTTGAACTCCTGTGTTACCAGCTATAAAACTTTGAGTCCCATAATCATCGCATAGTTCATCCCAAAGCTGTTGTCCTCCACCAAAGTGGATCCAAGCATTTATTTCTGAGTAAGTGAAACCAAATGGACTTGCAGTGAAGTATCCAAAAGCTGGGTGTTTTTTAACCCAATAGTAGTCTGCAGCATGATACATTTGTGAGTTACCTGAAGCAACTTCATCAAATGAGTCAAACGCTTTTACTCTTTCACCAGCAGCATAATAAGTGATTTGTATTCGACCGTCACTCATATCAGCTATTCTTTTTGCCAATCTTTGTGCGCCTGTACCTAAACCAGGAAAGTCTCTTGGCCAAGTAGCTACCATTGATGCCTCTACTCTATCAGCAGCAACAGCTGGAGCAGCTAAAGATGAAGCAGCTACAGCAGCAACACCAGTTGCAGCAGCAGCTTTAAAGAACTTACGTCTTGAAGGAGTCTTAATTCCTTTTAACGTTTTTTTCTTTTTTGACATGTCTTTATCTCCCATTGTTGTTTATGTTTTTATAAAAACTAAATATATTTAAGCACACTCAATTGAGAGAGTCTCGCAACAATTAAACTTTTTTTTATATGCAATCTTAGATTGTATTAATGATTTTCTTTAGTTTATAAGGCTTTGGGCCACCAGTGAACCAATCGATGACTTCTACAGTATGAACAATCGGAATTTCAGTTCCGCTTGAAATCTGAGTCATGCATCCAATATTTCCGGTAGATATAAAGTCTGGAGCAATTTTTTTGATATTTTCAATTTTTTGTTTAAGTAGGGTTTTTGCCATTTTTTGTTGTAAAATATTATATGTTCCAGCAGACCCACAACAAATGTGTCCATCAGGTATGTCAAATACCTTGTTTCCAGTTTGTTTGATTAATCCTAGTGGTTGATCATGGACTTTTTGTCCGTGTTGCATAGAACAAGGCGAGTGGTAAGCAATTTTATATTTTTCTTCATCTTCTTTAAATTTTAGATTCAAACTTTCGTCTATGTATTCAGTTATATCTTTAGAAAGTTCCGATATTTTTTTTGCTTTCTTCTTTAAATCTTTATCATTTCTAAAAATAAAACCATAATCTTTTAAAGTTGTCCCGCACCCTGATGTATTGCTTATAATTGCATCTAATCCATTTTTTAAATATTCATCATACCAAAGGTTTATATTTTTTGAGAATGATGAGTGGGCTAAATCTTTTTTTCCTAGATGATGGTTTAAAGATCCACAACATTTGATTTCTGGTAAAACAACAACTTCAACATTATGACGGTTAAGTAAACGTATTGTAGATTCATTTATTTCTGGAGAGATTACTCTTTGTACGCATCCTGTCAATAAAGCAACTCTGGCGATAACTTTTTTATTTTCTGGAGAATAAATTTTTTTACTTTTCAAACTTTTTTTAGGAAAATGATTAGGTATTAGTGATAAAGAATTTTTTATAAATTCTGGAAAAATAAAATGAAGTGGTTTTATAATTCGAGTCAGAATAATCATAATTTTAAAAACCACAGGATTTGGTAAAATAAAAGAAAGAATATTTCTCATCAATCTGTCCATAAAGGGTCGTTTGTAAGTTTTTTCAACATGATTTCTGCCATGATCTATTAAATGCATATAATTAACACCTGAGGGACATGTCGTCATACAGGCATAACATGAAAGACAGTTGTCAATATGTTTGGCAATCTTTTCATTTGCCGGTTTATTATTCTCTAGCATGTCTTTAATTAAATAAATTCTTCCCCTTGGACCATCTAATTCATCTCCAGAAATATTATAAGTTGGACAAGTGGCATTACACATTCCGCAATGCACACACTTTCTTATTATCTGTTCACTAGATTTTTTTTCTTTATCTTTTAATTGTTCATTAGTAAAATTAGTCTGCATTATATTCCTATGTACATTTTTCCTGGATTTAATATCCTTTTTGGATCAAAGCTTCTTTTTATTTTTTCAGATATATCATGCTTTACCGGATCCACAGTAAAAACATCAATTGATGCTTTAAGGTTTTCTTCTATTTTAATAATAGTTAAATAGCCAGATGCTGTTTTAACAATTGTTTTAATATCTTTTAGCATTTTAGTATTTATGCTGTCTAATTGTAACCAAATTAAACTGCCACCCCAATCAACAAAATATTTAGCATCAAAATCTTTAAGTTTGTTTAATGTTTCAAATGCTTCACTAGGGGGAATGACAATCCTAATTAAATTTTCTTTTAGTTTTGAAAAAACCTTAAGGTTTCTAGTATCTTCCCAAAAAATATCTGACTGATCTTTTGACAAAACAACTATTTCATCACTGGTGACTTTAAGTTCATTCGTTAACTTTTTAATTCTGTGATCTATAGAAGATGTTGAACCTTCTATCCTTATAGCTGTAATTGGTCCAGAAAAAGTTAAATCATTAAATGTAAAAAAACTACGAAAATTTTCTGGGTAAAAAACTGCTCCGGATGGATCGCTTGAGGATGATAAAGAAATATTTAAATAATCAAGACCTTTTTTTAAATGCGGGTTGTTTATAAACAAAGTTTTATTTGACTCAGGTTTGGGTAAAACCTTGATCGTAATTTCACTTAAAACTGCAAGGGTGCCAAATGAACCAGATAAAATTTTACTCAAATCATAACCAGTAACATTTTTTACTACTGTTCCTCCAGATTTTATCACTTCACCTCTTCCGTTTATTCCCTTAAATCCCAAAATATGATCTCTAATACTTCCGGCTTTAAATCTCCTTGAGCCAGCAAAATTACAAGACATTACCCCGCCTATTGTACCTTCATCATTTTTTCCTGAAAAAAGATAACCAAAATCTATAGGCTCAAAAGCTAGATGTTGGTTATTTTTTTCAATTTCATTTCTAATATCTTTTATGGGAGTACCAGACTTAACTTTAATATAGAGTTCTTCAGGTTTATAATCTATTATTCCAGAATAATGTGAAAGATCCAAAGTTTTTTCAAACTGAAAATTTCTACCAATACTTTTCTTTGTTCCTAGACCTAAAATTTCTAAAGGAATATTTTTTTTATAACATTCTTTTATAATTTCAGATATTTCTTTTTCTTTGGTTGGTTTGAGAATTGAACCACTAAAATCTTGGAATATCTGGAAATTTTGTTTTTCCTCCATGGACATGAACTCTTCCTTCCTCAGCACATTTTCTTAATATTGGATAAACTTTTCCTGGATTAAGTAAAGATTTGGGATCCAGCGCAGTTTTAATTTTAACTTGTTGTTGAATATCATTATTATTAAATGCTTCACACATTAATTCTCTTTTTTCAATTCCAACACCGTGTTCGCCTGTTAAGGCTCCGCCAACTTTTACACAATATTTCAAAATCTCTGCTCCAAACTCTTCTGTTTTTCTTAGAGACTCCTTGTTATTTGCGTCAAACATGATTAAAGGGTGTAAATTTCCATCTCCAGCATGAAAAGCATTTGCTACAGGCAAATTATATTTTTTGGATAATCTAGTAATCTCTTTTAATACTTCTGCCAGCTTACCTCTCGGTATAGAACCGTCCATGCACATATAATCAGGAGCTAAAACTCCACAAGCTGGAAAGGCAGCTTTTCGACCAGCCCAAAATTTAAGCCTTTCTTCTTTTGATTTGTTTATTTTTATACTTGAACATTTATTTTTCTTAGCAATTGACTCAACTTTTTGTATTAATTCTGAAACTTCTGATTCTGTTCCATCTAATTCTATTATCATCATTGCTTCTGCATCCGTAGGGTAGCCAGCTTTTGAAAAATCATTTGTAGCTTTTGTTAAAGCTTTATCCATGATTTCCATTCCTGCTGGAATTATTCCTTCTGCTATTATTTCTGAAACACATTTGCCTGCATCTTCTATGCTTGGGAAACCTACTAATGCTGCCTTTACATTTTCAGGGGTTTTTAAAATTTTTACTATGACTTCAGTAATTACTCCTAGCAAACCTTCTGAGCCTGTCATTAAGCCTAAAAAGTCATAACCTTCCGAATCTAAAGTTTTTCCACCAAACCTAACTGTAGTTCCATCCATTAATACTACTTGGATGCCTAGTAAATTATTAGTAGTTGCTCCATATTTTAAAGAATGAACTCCTCCAGAATTTGATGCAACATTCCCACCTATAGAGCAGGCAATTTGACTTGAGGGGTCAGGTGCATAGTAAAAATTATTATTTTGTACTGCATGAGTAATTGCTAGATTCGTTACGCATGGTTGAGCAACAACGCATTTGTTTTTATAATCAACTTCTAATATTTTATTAAATTTTCCCATACCTAATAAAACACAATCTTCAAGTGGGAGGGAGCCACCTGTAAGTCCTGTACCTGCTCCTCTAGGAACGACTCTTATTTTGTTTTCATTACAATATTTTAAAATATTACTAACTTCTTTTACAGTTTCTGGTAAAACCACTATCAAAGGTTTTTGTCTATAAGCTGTGAGTGCATCAGTCTCATAAGGTCTTATTTCATCCTCATGTTTAAGAATATTTTCAAATTTTAATATTTTACCTAAATCATTAATTATCTTCTCCCTATTAAGAAGAGTAGATTTTTGAACTTTTGGCATTTGCAAGCTTGTCATAGGATTACTTTACAATTTTAATTGTTTTTGGTCAAAATACTTAATTGTCTAACTAAGCATTTCTTCTATCTTAATAAGAGCTTTTTTTATATTTTCACGAGATGCAGCAAAACTAAATCTTACATGGTCTGTGGCAAATTTACCAAAAGCTGTTCCTGGAACTATTGCAACTCCAGCTTCATGTAAACATTTTTTTGCAAACTCTGATCCATTCATGCCTGTACCTTTGACATTAGGAAAAGCATAAAATGCCCCTAGGGGCTTGCTACACTCCACCCCTTTTAGATTATTTAATCCTTTATGAATTAAATCTCTTCTGGCAATAAATTTTTCCACCATAATCTTAAGAGAATCTTCTGGACCATCTAAAGCAGTTATGCCTCCAAATTGTATAGCAGCATTAACACAAGAGTGATTATTTACACAAAATCTAATGACGCTATCAACAAATTTTTCTGGCCAAACACTCCATCCTAGTCGCCATCCTGTCATGGAATAGGTTTTACTCCATCCGTTTAGCACAATTAAACGACTGTATAATTCAGGATAATTAAAAAAAGTTGGCATTTTTTTATCATCCAAAATCAACCTATCATATATTTCGTCACTTAATATTGCGACTTGTGGAAATTTTTTCAATCCTTCTGCTAATTTATCAATAACTTTTTTATCAGTTACACTGCCCATTGGATTTGACGGGTTGTTAATTATAATTAATCGAGTTTTTTCATTTATTAAAGAAAGTATTTTATCTACATCAAGAGTAAAATCTTTTTTTTCAAGTAAATTTAAAGGAACTGCTTTAGCGCCTGTATAATTTATCATAGACTCATAAATTGGAAATCCAGGATCTGGATAAATAATTTCCGAACCAGGTTCTCCAAATAAACTAATTGCATAAAACATTGTAGGTTTGCCCCCCGGCATAATTATAATTCTTTCAGGATCTATTTTTGCATTATAAAGAGACTCAATTTTTCTGCTAACTGCCTGCCTACATTCAATTATACCATTGGGCAAAACATAGCCGTGGTGACCATCTTTTAATGCCTTTATAGTTGAGTCAACCACATGTTTTGGTGTTTTAAAATCAGGTTGACCTAGACCTAAGTGAATTATTTCTTTCCCTTTTTTTTCAAGATTTTTTGCTTCAGCTAAAATTTTGAAAGCACTTTCAGTGCCTAGTCTAGATAAACTTTTTGCTAATTTCATGTTCTGTAGATAATTTTATCTTTATTTAATTCTTTAACATTTCTACAACCCATTAATATCATGTCACGTTTAATCTCATCATGCATTTTTTGCAAAAGAGCTTCCACACCTCTCTGTCCTCCAGCTGCAAGAGCAAATAAATAACCTTTTCCTAAACTACACGCAGTTGCTCCCATAGATAAAGCTTTTAAAACATGAGTTCCTCTTCTAATTCCTCCATCTAAAATTATTTCGACTTTCCCTCCAACTGCTTCAGCTATAGCTGGTAATTGATCAAAGGGTGCTCTAGAACCATCTAGTTGTCTTCCTCCATGATTGGAAATAATTATTGCTGTACATCCAATATCTATAGCTCTTTTTGCATCTTCAACTGACATAACACCTTTAAGAGCGAATGGTTTTTTCCACTTCTTTACGCAATACTCAGCATCTTTCCAACTCATTGCAGGATCAAATTGTTCGTTAATGTAACCCATAACTGATCTGTCAATACTACTTCCTTTGTCTGTCATGTGTACAATGTTTGCTAATTTAAATTTTTCTCGAAATAGATAATTTAAACTCCATTCTGGATGTAAAACAAAACTTAATAAACTTTTTAATGTCAATCTAGGAGGGGTGCTAAAACCTGTTTTATGATCTCTTTCTCTATTACCAGCTACCACTGTGTCAACTGTTAAGCACATTGCATCAAAATTAGCTCTTTCACATCTTTCAATTAGATTGTCTGTAAGACCTCTGTCTTTATGAATATAAAGCTGAAATAATTTTGGACTTTTAGTTAAAGCTCCGATCTCTTCAATGCTGGTTGTTGCCATAGTGGATATACCGAACATGGTTCCCATTTTTTCTGCAGCTTTTGCTGTAGCCCGTTCTCCTTGATGATGGTAAAGACGATGCATTGAGGTACCCGAAAGAAATAAAGGAAAATTAATTTTTTTTCCAAAAACAGTTGTAGATAAATCTACATTACCTACTCCTGCTAAAACATTGGGAATTAAATCACAATCATTAAATGACTCTGTGTTTCTATTAAGAGTGACTTCATCGTCTGAACCTCCGTCAATATAATGAAAGATCGGTGAAGGTAATTTTTTCTTAGCTAATTTTCTAAAATCATCAAAATTATAACAACGATCTATGGACATTATTTCTATTTACAATTAAAACTTTTTTGAAAAAGTTATTGACTGGTTGTCGGTACCAGGATTAGTTGATCCCCAATCATTATTTGAAATATGGCTATAACTATAACCTATTTTGGAATTCTCAAATATATCAAAGCCTAATTTCAATTCACTCTTAAATTCAATAACATCGCCTAAATCTTTACCATCCCCTTTTTCATAATAACCTGGAGTAAAACTAGGTAAAATTTTTATTGGACCTATACCATATTGAGCCTCTATTCCGGTATATATGTATGTTGATCCTTTTCCTGTAATCATTAAACCAGTTACTGGTGAAAATTTTCCTAAAAAAGTATCTCTAAATAAATCTGGATTTTTGTGTTCTGCGCCAAAAAGAGAAGTCTCATCATCACCTACCTCGTCAGTAATATCAAACTGACCTGTATAAAAAGTGATGTCTTTATTATATCCCTCAGCACTAAGGTTTGAAGTAGTTAAAGATAAAAAAATAAAAGTAAAAAAAATTCTAGCAATCATATACTTAAAAATACTACCTAAATTAGAAAAAGTATACCTTCAATTAGTCCTTTGATTCTTCCTTTTTTTTAACAATATGAAAATGACTATGCCTCCGAATACTATTGTTAAATAAGGCAAAAACCATAATAGAAAGTTATATCTATTAAACTTTGGTTTATAAACTATCCACTCTCCATATTTTTTTGTCAAAAAATCATATATTTCTTTTTTAGATTTACCTTCTTTAATTTTGTCTTTTACAACCAGTTTTAATGTTTGAGCAAAATCTGAATTGGAGTCAGCGACTGACTGTCCTTGACAAACTAAACATCGAAGATTTTTATATATTTCATTTTCTAATTTTTTATTTTCTGCAAAACTAAAGCTTTGTAGGCTTAATAAAATATAAAAATAAATAAAAAAAAATTTAAACATAATTTATTCAGTTAATTTCATTATAACATTAAAGTCTTCATTATTTATAGGTCCAATGAATTTCTTAATTATCATTAAATTTTCATCAATCAAAATACTCTCAGGAATTCCATAAATTCCAAAGTTAATTGAAGTTTTACCATCATAATCTTTTGCTAAAAAATAGTAAGGATTTTGAAACTCTTTCAAGAATTTCTTAGCATCTTTTTCTTTATCTTTAAAATTAATACCCAATATTTTTAAATTTTTACTATTCTTTTTTATTTTAATTAAATATTTATGCTCTGCTCTACAGGGAAAACACCATGAAGCCCAAAAATTTATTAGGGTATACTTATTCTTTTTCAATGATTCTTCGTTAATAGTCGCTTCATTGTCTAAAGATTTTAATTCAAATGAACTTATATTTTTACCAACTAAATTTTGCGTATCATAAACTTTTACTTTGTTAAGACTTAAAAGAAAAATAGATAAAGTAAAAACTGCAAATACAAAAACTAAAATTCTTAAAAGATTAATTTTCATTTTAATTCTCCTTTTTTAAATAATCTTATAAAACCACCAATTGAAATCATAATGGCAGATATCCATATCCAAATCATAAAAGGCTTCTCTTGAAATTTTATATTATAATAGTCCGAACGAGTAATATTGCTCATGGTGAGATATTTGTCCGAATAAATTTTTGTTTTTATTGAAGCTTCATAAGTTAAGGTTTCAGGAGAACTATAAACTCTTATTTCAGGTTTCAAAAACTCTTTTAAATTTTTTTTTTTATCTATTAAAATAAAATTACCAACGATTGCTTGATAATTCTTTCTGTCATTTTTTTCTAAAGATTTAAAATTCATCTGGTACTTATGAAAATTTTTTATTTCCCCAACTTTTAAATTAAAATCTTCTTCAATAGAATAATTATGATTAATGCCTATAAAAAATATTAATAATCCAAAACCTAAATGAGAAATAATTCTAGATAAATCAAATTGTACATTTTTTTTTACTATTCCAAACAAATCGTATACTGAATGTATGATTAAAAAAATTGAAGAAATAATTATTAGATTCGAAAGTATACTATAAGATCCAAAAATTTTAAAAATCAAAAAATTTAAAAAAGTTGATAGTGCTAAAATAATAATTGCAAAATTTATTTTTTTATACCCTCCCTTAATCCAGCTAATTTTTGGGCCAATAGCCATAACAATTAAAAATAAAACAATAAAAGGAAAAATTACAATACTATAAAATGGAGGGCCTACAGAAATTTTTGTTTGTGTTAATGCTTCTAAAAAGATCGGATATAAAGTTCCTATTAAAACAGATATTAGAAAAAAAAACATAAACCAATTGTTTATCAGTATAAATGTTTCTTTGCTTTGAATCTGAAAATTATAAGTTTCTCTTTTGTTATTTTTAAAAAAAATTATTAGTGAGGCAAATATCATTATGGCCAAAAGCAACAAAATATAAATACCTCTTGAAGGATCGTTCGCAAATGTATGCACTGAATTTAAAATTCCAGATCTAACTAAAAAAGTACCAGTTACACTTAGAATAAAAGTTGATAAACAAAGTATTACTACCCAAGAATAGATAGAATTTCTTTTCTCCAAAACAATAACGGAATGCATTAAAGCAGTTATTGCAAACCAGGGCATAAGTGAAACATTTTCGACTGGATCCCAAAACCAAAATCCTCCCCATCCTAATTCATAATAGGCCCATATAGATCCAGCAATAATTCCAAGGGTTTGAAAACACCAAGAAATTAAAATCCATGGTTTAATTGAAAGAGCAAATTCTTTACCTTTATAATTACTAACTAAAGATGCCATCGCTGCAGAAAAATAAATAGAAGATCCAACAAATCCAACATAAAGAAGTGGGGGGTGTATGACTAAAGCAGGATCTTGCAAAATAGGGTTTAGACCTAAGCCTTCTAAGGGAATAGGATAAATTTTACTAAAAGGATTTGAATTGAATAATAAAAATATCAAAAAGCCCAAAATTAAGAAGTTTTGAAAGATTAAAGTATAAAGTCTAAAAATCTTATTACTTTTTTTATTATAAATAAGAAATAAAAAAGAAAATACTACAATAATATTTATCCAAAGTAACAAGCTTCCTTCGTGGCTACCCCAGGTCCCAGCAATTTTATAAAATAAAGGTTTATCGCTATGCGAGTTTTCAAAAACATTAATTAAAGAAAAATCAGAATTTATAAATCCAGCTAGTAAAGTTAAAAAACTTAGAATAGAAAAAATCACCTGGTAGAAAGTATAATGATAAATTTTTTTATCTATTATATTATTTTTTTCTTTAATATTAACGACTGAGATATAAATTATTAAAAAACTTAAAAACAAAGTAAGTATTATTAAAATTATACCTGTATTACTTAGCATTATTATCTAAAAAGTTTTTTTCTCCTGGCGGCATGTAATTTTCATCATGTTTTGCTAAAATTCTATCTGCTACAAAAAAATTTTTATCTTTCAACTTTCCTTCAGCAACAACTCCTTTTTCTTCAGCAAATAAATTAGGTACTGTACCTGAAAAACTTACTAAAATTTCATTCTTAAAATCTGTAATGGTAAATTTAATTTCTTTCGAGTCTGCATAAATTGAACCTTTTTTAACCATTCCTCCGATCCTAATATTTTTTCCAATTTCCAAATCTTCTTTGAATTTTGCTTCGGTGGGGGTTAAAAAGTATAGTACATTTTCCTTAAGAGAATTTAATATGAAAAAGACAGAGGTTATTAAAAGAACAATAGATATTACTAAAAACGATATTCTACTTTTAACTTTTTTCGTTAGCATTAAAAAATGCTTTAATCTGCTCTAGAATTAGTTGCTAAAATCTGGTTAGCAATTCTAGATTTTTCTAAAACTGCTTTTTTGTTGCTTTCTGACAATGTTTCAAACTCAGCTATAAATTCTTTTTCATATTTTCTTAAAGTTTTTTTGGTCTTTAAGTAAAGAACAAGACAAGAGATGAGAACAATTCCAAAGGAAAGCCAAACGAACGATCCATAACCATTCATAGAGATAAAATTTATAATCATAATCTTTTTACGTTTTTTTTCTTCATCTTAATGATTTCTGTTTTGTATTTCATTAGAAAAATTAACGCACCATAAAGTAATAAAACTAACAACATTATCATCAATGGAAGCATCATAGATGAATGAATACTGCTAGAATTACCTAATTTTAAACTTGCCGGTTGATGTAATGTTGACCACCATTCAACAGAATATTTAATAATGATAAGATTAATAGAACCTATAATGGCTAAAAATGACGAAACTTTAACCGCTAAATCTTCTTTTTTAATCAACTTGTAACTTAAAATAAAAAGCACATAAAAAAATATCAAAATTATCATAGAAGTTAATCTGGCATCCCATGCCCACCAAGTTCCCCATGTTGGTTGGCCCCACAAAGAGCCTGTGACTACCGCTAATGATGTAAAAAGAAGTCCAATAGGAGCGATACTTTTGTTTATTAAATAAAGATTTTTTGTTTTAAAAACAAAATTTAAAATTGAGAATAAAGAAATTAGAGAAAATGAAGCTAAACCAATCCATGCAGAAGGAACATGTACATACATAATTCTTACTGAATCTCCTTGAATATAATCAGGAGGTGAAAGAACTAAAGCAAAAGCAAGTCCAATAATTAAAATTAAAAAGAAGATTGAATTAATAAATTTTATTATTTTTCCTAAAAAAAAATAAATGTTGCTTGGCAATAAAAACTTAATCATAGCGTATTAAGTACAGCAATATCAATTTTAAGTGAAGATGAATTTTTGGCCTAATTGAGAATTTAGAGGGAGTTAAAGAAGTATGAGTAATTCCCAATCAGGCACTAACTGGTAAAAACTACTACTCTTATTTGTCAGAGATTGGATTTAATATTGTTAAATTTGTGGCGAATTAGATTTTTTTAGTTTGAGGGCTTGAAATAGCTAGCACCTTTCTTGCCTGAAAATATCTCGTCAATTAAAGGGTGTTTAACTGGTTTGTCAGAACGATCTATAAGTAGATTTTGTTCTGAAACGTATGCTTCATAAGTTACCTCATTACTCTCAGCTAACAAATGATAAAATGGCTGATCTTTTCGCGGTCTAACTTCTTTGGGTATAGATTGATACCATTCTTCAGAATTGTTAAATTGAAAATCAACATCATATATTACGCCTCTAAAATTAAAATGTCTGTGTTTGACTGTATCACCAATAGAAAATTTAGCATTATTAATTGACATTGACTTGAAGATAATAATTTTTCCACAAAAATCAATATATAAATTTATTTAAAAATAAATTTATGTTAGAATTTATATGTGAATAAGTCTTTAATAAAGTTTATCACTGACTTCGGTCCACTTCTAATATTTTTCATTTTTTATTACAAAAGTGGAAATAATTTAAGAGTAGCAATACCTCCCTTAATTATATCCACTTTAATAGCAGTAATTTTGGTTTATATTATTGAAAAAAAAATTCCTTATATTCCTTTGTTTGGGGCAATATTAATATCTATATTTGGAGGCCTTACTTTGTATTTTAATAATCCTGTTTTTATATACATGAAGCCTACAATCATTAATGTAGTTTTTTCATCAACTTTATTAATTTCTAATGTTTTTTTTAATAAAAATCTTTTGAAACTTTTTTTAGGAAGTTCTTTTCAACTTAACGACTTAGGTTGGCATAAATTAAATAATCGTTGGGCATATTTTTTTATTTTTTTAGCTTTATTAAACGAAATTGTTTGGAGAACTCAAAGTGAATCCATTTGGGTTAATTTTAAAGTTTGGGGTATTCTACCTCTAACTTTTATTTTTACTGCTTTTCAATTACCCTTAATAAATAAATATAAAATATGAAAAATTTGAGGTTAGTAATCAATAATAATAAAAAAGATAATAAAGAAATTTTTTTTGTTAAAAAAGAATTGAGGACAATTCTAAATCTTTACGCCAAGATGGTTTCTAATGGGTCTTGGAAAGATTATGCTTTATCATTAGAATCAAAATTAATTTCTTTTGACGTATATCAAAGAGCTTCTGAAAAACCTGTATTCAGAATATTGAAAAATTTGAAACCTATAAATTTAAATGAAAAATTTTTAATTAAAGATAGGAATGGAAAAATAATAAAGAAATCGGAAAATCTCAATCGTCTTATTAAAAAGACTAGCTGGAATAATTTAAAGATTATTAAATAATTTATCTTCTTTGACCAAAAAGCCTTAGAAGCATTATAAACAGGTTAATAAAATCAAGGTAGAGTGTTAAAGCACCCATTACAGCTTTCTTACCTATTAATTCTCCACTATCAGTAGAAAGATACATATTTTTAATTTTTTGAGTATCATAAGCAGTAAGCCCAACAAAAACTAAAACTCCTATGATAGATATAACAAAATACATCATAGATGATTTCATAAAAATATTAACAATAGAAGCAATAATAATTCCAATTAAGCCCATAATTAAAAATGAGCCAAGTTTTGTAAGATCTCTCTTAGTTGTATAACCATAAATACTCATGGCCCCAAAAGTTCCAGCAGTGATGAAAAAAACTCTAGTGATGCTGGCTCCTGTGTAAACTAAAAATATTGAAGAAAGAGATGCTCCCATTAAAGCTGCAAAAATCCAAAAAACAGTTTGTGCTTTTGAAGCGCTCATTTTAGCTATGCCAAAACTCATATAAAAAACAATTCCGAGAGGCGCTAGCATAAGCACCCACATTAAAGCAGAATTGTAGATTGCATTACCAACACTAGTTAGTCCAATTATCTCTCCGCTTGTGT
Organism: uncultured Pelagibacteraceae bacterium; assembly: GCA_902567685.1. Lineage (GTDB taxonomy): Bacteria > Pseudomonadota > Alphaproteobacteria > Pelagibacterales > Pelagibacteraceae > Pelagilacustribacter. The sequence goes on from CACFNH010000001.1 coordinate 140,661, forward strand.
CTGTTACAACAGAAAGTTTAAATAAAAATAAAGCAACTACTCCAGTCAAAAGAACCCCTGAGGCCATATAGTTATAAACTTTAAGCATATAAGATCTTAAACCTTGATCAATTATATGTTCAGATACCGAAGATCTTACTTCTGTTTTTTGTCTGTTAAATTCCATATTAATAATAATATAGTCACTTTTTAAGACTTTTCAATGATCAAGATATGATTTAATTAAATGCCTAAAATTATTACATTTTTATGAAATTTAGAAAACTTGGTAATACAAATCTTGATGTAAGTTTGATTTGTCTTGGAACCATGACATGGGGAACGCAGAATTCAGAAAAAGATGCTTTTGAACAAATGGATTATTCTGTAGATCAGGGAATAAATTTCTTTGATACTGCTGAAATATATTCAGTTCCTCCAGACTCAGTTTCCTATGGCAAAACTGAAAAAATGATTGGAAACTGGTTTGAAAAAAGAAAAAATAGAGACAAAATTATTTTAGCTTCAAAGATAGCTGGACCAGGCTGCGATTGGATAAGAGGTGGGGGAAATAATTTTTCAGAAGAAAAAATAAGTGAAGCAATTAATGGAAGCTTGGAAAGATTAAAAACTGATTATATAGATCTGTACCAATTACATTGGCCTGAAAGGTCTACAAATTTTTTTGGCAGAAGAGATTATAAGGTTCATGAAAAAGAACCTGAGTGGAATAGTTTTGAATCTATTTTAGAAGCATTAGAAAAATTTATTAAAAGTGGAAAAATTAGATACATTGGAATGTCAAATGAAACTCCATATGGTTTATCAAGATACATAGAACTTTCTAAAAGTAAAAATTTACCGAGAATGATGTCAGTACAAAATCCTTATAGTTTGGTTAATAGAACATACGAAATAGGTATGTCTGAAATTTCTATCAGAGAAAAATGTGGTTTGCTTGCTTACTACCCTTTAGCCTCTGGCGCCTTATCTGGAAAATATAGAAATAATCAAATGCCAAAAAACACAAGACTAACTCTGTTTAAAGGATGGGAACGATTTTTGAATCCTTTGGCTAAAAAAGCTTATGATGAGTATTATAAACTCTCACAAGAATATAATATTACAATGGTTCAACTAGCTCAAGCATTTGTAAATTCAAGACCTTTTATAACTAGCAATATTATTGGCGCCACAACACTGGACCAGCTAAAAGAAAACATTGGAAGTATTAACGTAAAAATTAGTAAAGAGATGATGGAGAGGATCGATTTAATACACAATAATAATCCAAATCCTTCACCTTAATTCAAACCATTGAAATACTTTTTTTTTAGTATAAAAACTAAAAATATGAAATTTAAAATTTTATTTATATCTCTTACGTTAGCTATATTTTTGTCTAAGTCATTAATGGCTGAGCCAAAGTCTACTGGTAAATACAAAAATTGGCAAAGTTTTGTAGCTCAAACTGATAAAGGAAAGATTTGTTTTGCACAAACAGTTCCAGCTAAAAGAGCTCCTAAGAATATCAAAAGACAAGAGTCAAGACTGTTTGTAACATTTAGACCGGGAGAAGATGTTAAAGATGAGGTTAGTATAACTAGTGGTTATCCCTACAAATCTTCAACCGTTACAGCAAAGTCTGGGAAGAGTAAGTTTTCTTTTTTTTCACAAGAAAATTTTGCTTGGCTACTTGATGAAAGAGAAGAAAAAAATTTTATTAAATTAATGAAAAGAGCAACAAATCTTATAGTCACCGCAAATATGACAAGTGGAGCTCAAACAGTTGATCATTACTCAATGATGGGTTTTACAAAAGCATATAATACTGCCAAAAAAACTTGCAGTTAAATGAAAAAAATTGTTTTAGCTTATTCAGGAGGTTTGGATACCTCAATAATTTTAAAGTGGCTACAGGAAAATTATAATGCAGAAATAATTGCTTATACAGCAAATATTGGGCAGATAATTGATAAAAAAAAAATAATAAAAAATGCAAAAAGATTAGGTGTAAAAAAAGTAATCATAGAAGATTTAAAAAATATATTTGTAAAAGATTATGTATTTCCAATGATTAGAGCACATGCACTATATGAGGGAACTTATTTATTGGGCACATCCATAGCAAGACCTTTGATAGGAAAAAGACAAATAGAAATTGCAAAAAAATTTAAAGCTTTTGCGGTCTCTCATGGCGCGACAGGAAAAGGAAATGATCAAGTTAGATTTGAATTAGCTTATGCTTACTTTGGAAAAAAAATTAAAGTAATTGCCCCTTGGAGAGAGTGGAAACTACAATCAAGAACGGATTTGATTAATTATGCAAAAAAAAACAAAATTCCTATACCAAAAGATAAAAAAGGAGCTCCACCATTTTCTGTAGATGATAATATTTTTCACACATCAACTGAAGGAAAAATTTTAGAAAATCCTAAAAATTCAGCTCCAGAATTTATTTTTCAAAGAACGAAATCACTGGAAAAAACTTCTAATAAAGCTTCAATTGTTAAAATTGATTTTAAAAATGGAGATCCAATTTCAATTAATGGAAAAAAACTTAGTCCAGAAAAACTTTTAGAAAAACTAAATCAGGTAGCCGGAAAAAATGGTGTAGGTAGAGTTGATTTAGTGGAAAATAGATTTATTGGAATAAAATCTAGAGGCGTTTATGAAACACCAGGAGGTACAGTTTTATATATTGCTCATAGAGCTATTGAGTCTGTAACGCTTGATAAAAAAACTATGCACGATAAGGAAAGAATAATGCCTGTTTATGCAGAACTTGTTTATAATGGATATTGGTTCTCAAAAAAAAGGGTTAAGCTTCAAAAAATCATTGATAAAAAAAGAAATCTGGTCGCAGGACAAGTTGTCCTAAAGATTTTTAAAGGAAATGTTATAATCCTATCTAGAAAAACTATGAATAAGGCTTATTCAATGAAAAAAGTTTCCTTTGAGGAAAATAAATATTTCAATAAAAAAAAGATTGAAAATTTTATTAAATTCCACTCAAAAAAATTGAATAAATTATAAAATTTAAACAATAAATATAAATTAAATGAACTCAACGATCAGAAACATACAACTAGTAGCAGCGTTAATAGTTCTTGCTGCAACAGTTCTTGCTTTTATTTTGGAAATAAAAGAAATGTATGTAAATCGAACTGTCAATTTGGCAGATTTATTATTATTATTTATTTATATTGAGGTAATTGGGCTTGTTAGATCATACTGGGAAACTAGATCAGTAAGAATTTCTTATCCCTTGGTAATAGCAATCACTGCTTTAGCCAGATATATAATTTTGCAAGATAAAAATGATGATCCAGCAACTCTGCTGTATATAGCTTTAGCAATTTTAATAGTAGCTTTATCCACTGTAATCATTAGGTTTAGAAATAGTAAATACCTTAAACTAGATCAAAAAAAAACAAACGATCTTTAAAAAAAATTTAAATACTTATGAGTAAAAAGTTCTTAATTATTGGAGCAACAGGGGCGGTCGGAAGCTCATTGGTGAAATTAATAAAAGATGATGATCGCTTGGCCAATGAAGCTCATCTTGTTGGAAAAAATGAAGATGAGGTTTCAAAGTTAAGTGAGGAAACTGGATTCAATTATACTGCAGCAGATGTCTTACAATCAGATTTTTTAGAAAAATTAGAAGAAGATTTAAAAGATGTTGAAATTCATGGAATAGCATATTGTGTTGGATCTATAGATTTGAAGCCTATAAATTTAATTACAAAAAAAGATTACTTAAAAAGTTTTGAACTTAATTTTTTTCCAATTGTTGATATAATTAAAAAATTTCAAGAAAATTTAAAAAGAAACAAATCTTCTATCGTCCTATTTTCTACTGTAGCTGTGAAACAAGGCTTTCCAAATCATAGTATAATTTCTCCTGTAAAAGCATCTTTGGAAGGACTTACTGTTTCGTTAGCTTCTGAATTGGCTCCTAACATAAGGATAAATTGTATTGCACCTAGTTTAAGCAACTCCAAAATGGCAAGCAAGTTGCTTAAAAATACAAAAATATCTGAAGCTATTGCAAAACAGCATCCCCTTAAAAGGTTGGGCGAAGGACTAGACTCCGCTGCTTTAGCAAAGTTTTTATTATCTAGTGAGAGTTCTTGGATAACTGGACAGATTATAGGAGTTGATGGTGGAAGGTCAAACGTAGGATAAAAAATGTTTAGATTAATAGTAGTATACGAAATATCATTTATACTCTTTTGGAATATATTATATCATTCTAGTTCAGGAGTAGAAAATTGGTTCCAAGAAAAATTTGTAACTGCCATCTACACAGTTTTATCAACAATGGTTTTAGGATTTACCATTGTATACATAATTTATATCACTTTAAAAATATCTGGAATTTCAGATAAATTAAAAAGTCTTAAAGATCCTAGAAAATCCTAGTATTACAAAATTAATTAAAAATTAATAAAAGAGGAAATATCAATGAACTTTGAAACCTCCAGAAGTGCAGCACTACAAAAACTAAAAAGGTTTATAGATAAAGAAATTTATAATTATAATTTTAAAAGAAATTTTGACTTAGGTCAGAATAATAAATCAAATGTATCATGTTTATCGCCTTACATTTCTCACAGATTAATTACTGAATATGAGGTAATTAAAACAGTTCTTTCTAAATTTCCCTATCAAAAAGTTGAAAAATATATTCAAGAAATTTTTTGGAGAATTTATTGGAAAGGATGGCTAGAACTCAGACCAGAAGTGTGGTCAGATTTTACTGAGGACTTAAAGGGTATTAAAGAAGATGACAATTATAAAAAAGCGATAAATGCAGAAACACAAATTGAATGCTTTAATGACTGGGTAAAAGAACTTAAAAAAAATAATTACCTACATAACCATACAAGAATGTGGTTTGCTAGCATTTGGATTTTTACGCTAAATTTACCTTGGCAAAAAGGAGCTGAATTTTTTATGAAATATTTATTTGATGGTGATGCTGCATCAAATACTTTGAGTTGGAGATGGGTTGCTGGCCTACAAACTAAGGGTAAGCATTATGTTGCTCAATCTTGGAATATAAGTAAGTTTACAAATAGCAGATATCAAAATGTGAAGCTTAATGAAAATGTTTTGCCCATAACAGATCAAAGAGAGTACAAGCTAAAAACATTAGAGATAGAAAAAAATGGTAAATCAAATGAAATACTTATTTTTTTTGAAAATGATTTAAATATAGAATCTTTAAAGTTGCAGTCCTATAAAAAAGTTTTTTGTGTTCTTCTAAATAATGAAAAAAGAAAAATCCAAATTGATGAAAAAGTTTTAAATTATAAAAAAACTTTAATAAATGACCAAACTAAAAGATTTGATAATGTAGAGATTATTGATGAAAAATCATTAAATGATTTAAGTGATTCTGTTAAAAGTTTTGATGTAATTTATCCTTTTGTTGGTGAAAATTTATCATTCTTAAAAAGTTTAAAAAAAAAAAATTCACTTTATTACAATTTTATAACAAGAGAGGTAGATGAATTTTGTTGGAATTTTTCTAATAAGGGGTATTTTAATTTTAAGCTAAATATTCCTAAAATTTTACAAAAATTAAGCTTATCCCTTTAATTTAGAGCATTTTTTTGAGCAATATTTAACTTTATCCCAATTTAATCTCCATTTTTTTCTCCAAGTAAAAGGCTTACTACAAATGGGACAAGTTTTTTTCGGTAAGTTAGTTTTCTTTATCACTTAAGAAGATTTTTATTTTTTAAAAATAAAAAATAAGCAATAATTTCATAAAAAATATTTAGTAAAAAAAATAAAGGTTTGATTTTAAATAACTTATATAAAAAATTGTATTTAGGTATATTTTTCCAAATAACTAAAAATGACTCAGCTCCATTTATTAGTTTTCCATCTTGTATAACATGCATTCTTCTTAAAAGTTCTTTATACGATCTATTTGTGAGCTTTTGTGCTTCTTGGTTGTTTGTTACGTCAATCCATTCAACACTATCATCACTATGTTTTTTATAATGATTAATCTCTGCTCTACAAATATTACAGGAATTATTAAAAAAAACTTTAACCATTAGTATTTTCCTTTATAAAATTATTTGCAACTTTAAAAATTCTAGACTTTCTATCTTTATTCATTTTTTCCAAAATTCTAACCATCATTGCAAGTCTTGGATTTTTTAAAAAGAATTTTTTATGCCTATCTATAAACCTCCAATACAAGCCATCCATAACATCACACCAAGGTCCTTTTTTGAAATGCATCATCTTTAAGAAATAACTTGATCCACAGATATAAGGTTTGGTTGCAAAAATTCCACCATCACTGAATAACCCCATGCCATAAACATTGGGTGCCATAACCCAGTCAGAGGAGTCTACAAACATTTCCATAAACCATTTATAAACTTGTTTAGGATTTATCTCACAGAGATTCATGATGTTTGCTAATATCATAAGTCTTTCTATGTGGTGAGACCATCCGTAGTTTTTTGCATTATTAATTGCATAGTCTAAAGGTTCCAAACCTGTGTTTCCCTCATACCAAGATTTTTTCATTTTTCTTTGGTGATTAAAAAAATTTGTTTTTTCTAAACTTTGATCATAGTTTTGGTAAATTCCTCTCATAAATTCTCTCCAGCCTATAATCTGTCTTAGGTAGCCCTCTAAAGAGTTAATAGGAACTTTATTTTCAATCTTTCTTAACTTTTCTATTATTTCCCTTGGTGTAATTAATCCTAAATTGATTAGTGGACTCAAAGCACTGTGAAAAACTGTATTTGATTTATCTGTCACTGCATCCTCATAATCTCCAAATAATTTTATTCTTTCTTTCAAGAACTCATCAAACCATTTATTTACATCTTTTCTAGTCGTTGGAAACCAAAACTTATCTGTATTTCCAGGGTGATCCTTAAAATTAGAATTAATAAATTTTTTAAGAGCAATAGTATCATTAGTATCTTTTACTTTAAAAATTTTAGGAATTTTAATCGAATTAGGAAGTTTTTTTCTATTTTCATCATCAAAACTCCATTTATTACCTTTGGGTGTTCCATCCTTATTCATCAACAAATTCATCTTTGTTCGAACAGACTTATAAAAGTTAGCCATAAATGGCCTTTTATTTTTGGAAAGATAGTTTTTAAATTCATTTCTTTCCATCAGAAACATAGGAGACTTTATTTGATTAACTTTAAGAGAATTTTTTTTACTTACACCTAATATTCTTTTTTCAAAAAATTTATCCTCTATCTCAAAAAATGAAATTTCCTTTATTTTTTTTTCCTTAATGATCCTTTCAAGTTTCTTTTCATAAGATAATTTAAAATTTTTATTTATATCTGTATAAATTAAATTAAAATTTTTTAATTTCAGCTCTTTTTTAAAAGATCTCATAGAAGATAAAAATAAAAGAATCTTTAATTTATGATGTTTTTCAAAAGTACATAGACCATAATCTTCGGCCATAAAAAAAATATGGTCTTTGTAATTGTTTAGATATTTTGTATTAAATAATTGATTACCCAAAATTAAAAATAATTTCATTTGAGTAAAATATATATTTTAAAACTTTTAAATATTAGATTTTTTGAAGCACTCTACAGTGTTTTTAAGTAAACATGCTATTGTCATCGGGCCTACACCTCCAGGGACTGGAGTTATTGCTTTTGCCACTTTTGAAACTTGGTCAAAATCAACATCGCCTACTATACCAGAGTCAGTTTTATTAATCCCAACATCGATAACTATTGTACCTTTTTTAACCCAATCTCCTTTGACCAACTTAGGTATTCCTACAGCAGCAATAATTATATCTGCTCTCTGACATTCGGCTTTTAAGTCCTTTGTTTTTGAGTGGGTAACAGTGACAGTACAATTTTCTTTTAAAAGTAATTGGGTCATTGGTTTACCATTTAAATTTGATCGCCCTATTACTACTGCAGACTTTCCACTTAAATTTTTTTCAACTTTTTTAAGCAATAAACTGCATCCAAGAGGTGTGCAAGGAATACTGCTATCATAACCAGATGATAAATTTCCTACATTCATTGGATGAAAGCCATCTACATCTTTTCTAGGGTCTATAGTTTCTATGACTTTTCTTTTATCGATATGTTTAGGAAGAGGTAGTTGTACTAAGATGCCCGAAACTCTTTTATTTTTATTTAGCTCTTGAATTTTATCCAATAGGACTTTTTCTTCTAAGTCAGCTGGATATCTAATTACTTCTGAATTCATTCCAACTTCTTTTGCAAATTTTTCCTTATTTTTTACATAAATTTTACTTGCTGGATCCTCTCCAACTAAAATTACAGTAAGTCCAGGAACAGCATTATAAGTAGATTTAAGTTTGGATATTTCCTTTTTTATCTTCTCTCTTAACTCTGCTGCTGTTTTTTTTCCATCAATAATCATATTTAAAACATTGAAGGCGCAAATAATTCAAAAACTAAATTTCTTAAAAACATTAAGGCTAAAATCAAAACAACTGGAGAAATATCTATAGCCCCTAGATTAGGCAAATACCTTCTAATAAAATTTAAAGGCGGATCTGTTAGCTTATATGAAATATCTAAAACAGAATAAACAAAACGATTACTAGTATTTAAAACATTAAATGCAACTAACCAGCTTATTATAGCGTTTATAATTAAAACCCATATATAAAGAAATATTACATTGTCAAAAAGAATTAAAATTGATTTCATTATTTTTTCTCCACATAAATTGACGTGCTCGGAAAAGCAAATGATGCTCCATTACTTTCTACAACTTCTTTTATTTTTACAGCTAATCTTTCTTTGACTTTAAGCCATTCTCCCCAATCATTAGTTTTAGTAAAACATCTAATATACATATCAATTGAGCTATCAGAAAATTTATCAATTCGAACAGCATGTTCGGTGTCTTCCCCAATTTTAAAATCTTTGTTTGTGATTATAAATTTTTCTATTTGATCTCTTATATTTTTTAATTGTTCGACTGTAGAACTATATTGTAAGGTTATGATCCAACTAATTCTCCAATTTGTAGTCTCTGTAATATTGACTACAGCATTCTCTGCGAATGATGCATTGGGTATAGTAGCAATTGATTTATCAAATTTTCTTATTACTGTAGACCTAAAGCCTATTCTTTCAACAACTCCTTCAATAATGCCTTCTACATATATCCAGTCTCCAATCTTAAATCTTTTTTCTACTAAAACCAAAATACCAGAAATTAAATTTTTAAATAAATCTTGGGCACCTAAAGCAACAGCAACACCAAATAAACCAAGTCCAGCAATTATAGGGGCAATTTTTATTCCCCATATATCTAGCGTAGCGGCAAAACCAAAAAAAATAATTAAAATTTTATTTGCTTTAATGACCCAGTTAAGCAAATCTTTAGATAATAGTTCTTCTACTCTTTTTATTAAAAAAGTTATTGGTTCAACGACTTGGTGGATTAACCAAAATATTAAAATTGTAATCAGAGAACGATTTACATTGTCCACAAAGACAGACATTTTTCCTTCAAAATCCATATATGATGTTGCCATAAATATACCAAGTACAATTGGCAAAAATTTTACTGGTCCAGCCGATGCCTCTACTAGGGCATCGTCAAATTTATTCGAAGTTTTAGCAACATAGTTTTTTAACCTTTGAAGAATAAATTTTGCAATTAAACCTCGCAGCAATAGAAAAAACAGAAATATTACTATTGCTAATCCAATTTGAGTAAAGTTGACCCCAGCAATACCTTGTTGCCAAATTTCTATAAATAAATTTTTAAAATTTTCTAATACGTTCATTATTTAATCTTTACAAACTTAACAATTCTTCTCCCGGATTAAATAATTCAACTTTTTTCCATCCGGTTGCTTTAAAAAAATTTGCTACTTTTTTACTTATACACATAACAGTCGATCCTGTCATTAATGGATACAAAGAATAATTTTTACTTATTTCATCAAAACTTTGAGCACTTCTTAAGGAATAAATGAATATCAAGTCGGGAACGTTGTTTTCTATTATTTTTTTATTTTCATCACTTAAGTCAGTTATTTTTTCAGCTGAATAATTAATTATTTTTTTTACGTTGTAACCTTCTTTTTTTAGATCTGTATCAAGATCGTAAGAAATATTATCTCCACAAAAATAAACGATTTTTGATTTTTCATCTAGTTGATTAGAATTTAAAAGCAAATTTTTCAAAGCATTTACCGTTCCTCCTGCGGAGAAAGTATTTTGAAAACCTAGTTGTCTTACTATTTTTTCTGTAATTGAACCTACACAAAAACAAAAAGTTTTTCTGTGTCGATTTGAAAGTTTTAGATTTCTTGCAGCATTAGCACTTGTAAATATAAAAGCATTAAAATCATCTGGATTGATTGGTTCCATATTTTTAGAAGATATTTTTAATGTTGGAATATGCAAAATTTTATGTCCTATCGAAAAAAGTTTCTCCATTAAATTTTCAGAATCAATCAAAGGTCTTGTAATTAATATATTCATTATTTTTTTTTAAATTTTGGTCCTGCTTTTTTTAATAAAGCATTAGCAACCATTTCTCCAATTTTAATTCCGTCTTCTTTTTTTCCTTTTAATTCCTGAAAAAAAACCTCTTTTCCTGAGTCAGAAAAAAGTTGAGCCTTTAGATATATTTCTCCATCAATTAAAGTAGCTATACCTCCTATAGCAGTATCACAGTCTCCACCGATAGTCTTTAGCATGCTTCTTTCCGTTTCTGCACAATGTTTTGTTTCAGTATCATTAATTTTATCTAAAATTATTTTTATTTTTTCATCTTCTTTTCTACATTGAGCTGCAATAATTCCTTGTCCAACGGATGGTATTACATCTTTAATTGAAAAAATTTCTTTTACACTATTCTCTAAATTCAAATTTTTAACTCCAGCCAAAGCTAGAACAATTCCATCATATAAACCTTCTTCAAGTTTTTTTATTCTTGTATCTATGTTTCCTCTGATATGTTTTAGCTTAATATTCTTATTAATACTTTTCAGTTGGAGCTCTCTTCTTCTTGAAGATGAACCAACAATTTTACCTCCCAATTCCTTTAAAGAACTATATTTTAGACTTATAAAAGCATCTCTAGGATCGTTTCTTTTTATATAAGCCCCTATAACTAAATTTTTTTCTTCTTCTCCCTCCATATCTTTTAAGGCATGTATAGCTATATCTATTTTTTTCTTTAAAAGACTGTCTTCAATTTCTTTACAAAATAATTTTTTTCCACCAATTTCTGAAAGTTTAATGTCCTTAAAAATATCTCCTGAGGTTTTGATTTTTTCGATAATTATATCCTCCTCGGATAAATTTGACTCTTTTTCTAATATTAGGCTTTTTACTCTATTTGCGTAAACTAAAGATAATTTGCTACCTCTTGAACCAATTATGATTTTTTTCATTATTAATTTATATATTTAAGAAATATATTTTATACTATTCTAATATTTAATTTCATAATTTAATGAATAAAAAACTGACATTTCTTGGGATTGAAACTAGCTGTGACGAAACTGCTGCAGCAATAATTCAAGAAAATAAAGATGGATCACCAAAAATATTATCAAATATAGTTTCAAGTCAAATTGAAGAGCATAAAAAATTTGGTGGTGTAGTTCCTGAAATTGCTGCAAGATCTCATATTGAAAATATAGATTTTATAATCAATAGAGCCCTGAAAGAAAGTGGCGTTTCAATAAAAAATATAGATGGTGTTGCAGCAACTGCAGGACCTGGCTTAATTGTCTGTTTGACAGTAGGTCTTAGTATAGGAAAAACTATTGCTGGTTTTTTAAATAAACCTTTCATTGCAGTTAATCACCTAGAAGGACATGCTTTAAGCCCGGGATTAGAAAATAAAATAAATTTTCCATACCTCTTACTATTAATTTCTGGAGGTCACTCACAATATTTAATTGTAAAAAACGTAAATGAGTACAAACAGTTAGGAACTACCATTGATGATGCGGTAGGAGAAGCATTTGATAAAACTTCAAAGATGTTAGATCTTGGATATCCTGGAGGTCCAAATATTGAAAAATTTGCAAAAAAAGGTGATAAAAATTTTTATAAACTTCCTGAGCCAATCATTAATAAAGCGGGATGCAATTTATCTTTAGCAGGACTAAAAACCGCTGTTCTGAGAGAAGTAAAAAAAATTAATAACAAAAATCAATTAAAATTTCATTTAGCTGCTTCTTTTCAAGAAACTATTAATAAAATTTTAAGAAAAAAAACTTTGGTAGCAATGGAACAATTTAGAAAAATAACTAAAATAAAGAATACGGCTGTTTTTGTGATTGCAGGAGGAGTTGCGGCAAATAAATCAATTAGAAAGAGTTTGGTTAATGTTTCAGAAGATATGAATTTTAAACCAATTTTTCCAAGCCAAGAGTTTTGCGGTGACAATGCAGCTATGATTGCTTGGGCAGGTATAAAACGGTACAAAAGAAAATTAATTGATAGTTTAGATATTAAAGCAAAATCTAGATGGCCTCTAGATGAGTCGGCGCCATTTATGAAAGGACCAGGTTTAAAACTTTAATGTTTCAAATTAATTGGAAAATTAAATCCATTCTTTATAAAATTTTTTATATTTTTAAATTAAAAAAAACTTTATTTTTTATACAAAAAAAAATTACAAAAAGAGCTGAAATTAAAATTGAGGAAATACCTTTTTACTGGAATTATCATTTAAAATTTCTTGAAAATAATCAATCTCAAAAAATTTTAGAATTTGGGGCAGGAAAATCTTTGGAGCAAAATATATTTTTAAGCTATAAATCAAATCAAAAATTTGATCAAACATTAATCGATATATCAAATATGTTTGATATTGATTTATTTAATAAAGCAAATGAACAAATAGCAAAAATTTTAAAAGTAGAAAGAAGACATTTCGTCAAATCATTAACTGATTTAAAAAAATTTTATAATATAAACTATCTTGCTCCTTGTACTGTAAATGAAATTAAGGAAAAAGGTTTTTTATTTGATGCATGTATTTCATCTACTACGCTTGAACATTTTCCAAATAAAGATCTAGATATTACTTTTAAAACTTTAAAAAAAATTTTAAAAAAAAATGGAATAATTTCTGCACTTATTGATTATTCTGATCACTATTCTCACACCGACAAAAAAATAGATAATTTAAATTTTTTACAATTTAGTGATGAAGAATGGAAAAAATACAATACTCCTTTTTTGTTTCAAAATAGACTTAGGCACCAAGACTATAGGAATTTTTTTTTAAATTTAAATTATGAAATATTAGAAGAAATAAAAGGAAAACTTGGAACAAAACCTAAAATTATTTCTGATAAATTTAATATTAATGATGAAGAGACATTTGTTTTGTCGGGACATTTTTTATTACAATCTAAATGAGATATTGGCTATTAAAATCAGAACCGAATGTTTGGTCCATTGAACATCAAAAAAAAATGGGTACCAAAGGTGTTGCTTGGGAAGGTGTGAGAAATTATCAAGCTGCAAATAATTTAAAAAAAATGAAAAAAGGGGACCTTTGTTTTTTTTATCACTCAAATATTGGAAAAGAAATTGTAGGAATAGTAAGGGTAACAAAAAAGGCCTTCTTAGATAAAACTGATAAAAAAAATAGGTTTGTAGCTGTTCAAGTTAGGTTCAAAAAAAAATTTAAAAAAAGTATAACACTTGAAAAAATTAAAAAAAATAAGAAAATTGCTCACCTACCACTCATTAAACAAAGCAGATTATCTGTGATGCCTATAGATTTTAAAAGCTGGAAAATTATTAATAAGATGGGTAAAATCTAAAAAACTTTATAAAAAAAATTGGTGATTCTGTGGGAAAAAGAAGTCGTAAAAATAAAAAAAAAACTAGAAAAGTTAAAAAATACAAACGCTATAAAAAAAAATCTAGAAAATTAAAAAAGATTAAGAAAAATAAAAAGATTGCTAAAAAAAATCTTTCTTTAAAAGATGATGATGGAAATACAGTTTTTCAAGTACCAGAAAAATGGGCTAAACAAGCCTACGTAAATAAAGTTAAATATAAAAAAAAATATAATTTATCAATTAAGGAAAATGACAGATTTTGGAAAAAAGAAGGAAAAAGAATTTCTTGGATAAAACCTTATACAAAAATTAAAGATATTAAATACAGCAAAGATGAAGTAAAAATAAAATGGTATTATGATGGAACTTTGAATGCCTCCTCTAACTGCATTGATAGGCATTTAAAAAAAAATGGTAAAAAAAGTGCTATCATTTGGATAGGAGATGATCCTTCAGTTTCTAAAAAAATTTCATATAAAGAACTTCACAAAAGCGTTTGTAAGACTGCCAACGGATTAAAAAGTATTGGAGTGAAAAAGGGTGACAGAGTTACAATTTATTTGACAATGATTCCTGAACTTGCTTACACAATGCTTGCTTGTGCAAGAATCGGTGCAGTACATTCAATAATATTTGGAGGTTTTTCTCCAGACTCAATAGCTACAAGAATAAATGACTGTGAGTCTGATTATTTAATCACTGCGGATGAAGGTGTAAGAGGAGGAAAAATTATTCCTCTTAAGCAAATAGCAGATGAAGCTCTTCTGCAGTGTCCTAATGTAAAAAAATGTGTGGTTGTTAAAAGAACAGGCAATCAAGTTAATTGGGATCATGAAAGAGATATCTCTTATGAAGAACTTATTTCAAATGCCTCTGGAAAATGTGAACCAGAAGAAATGAACGCTGAAGATCCACTTTTTATATTATATACCTCAGGATCAACTGGTAAACCCAAAGGAGTTTTACATACCACTGGGGGATATATGGTTTATGCATCAATGACACATCAATATATTTTTGACTATAAGCCTAAAGATATTTATTTTTGTAGTGCAGACATTGGTTGGGTTACGGGTCATAGCTATATAATCTATGGACCTTTATCAAATGCTGCCACAACTATAATGTTTGAAGGGATTCCAACTTATCCTGATTCTTCTAGATGGTGGCAGATTATAGATAAATTCAAGGTAAATACTTTTTATACAGCTCCAACTGCTATTCGCGCACTAATGAAAGAAGGAGATGAACCAGTTAAAAGAACAAATAGAAAATCTTTAAAGCTATTAGGAACTGTTGGTGAGCCTATAAATCCCGAAGCCTGGATGTGGTATTATAAAACTGTTGGTGACTCAAGATGCCCAATCGTTGATACTTGGTGGCAAACAGAAACTGGAGGTATATTAATTGCGCCCCAACCTGGAGCTATTGATTTAAAACCTGGTTCAGCAACAAAGCCATTTTACGGAATTAAACCTGCCATTGTAGATGAAACAGGAAAAATTTTAAAAGGAGCATGTAAGGGAAGACTGTGTTTAACAGCCTCATGGCCTGGTCAAATGAGAACTGTTTATGGAGATCATAAAAGATTTATGGAAACATACTTTTCTCAATTTGATGGAAAATATTTTACAGGAGATGGGTGTAGAAGAGATAAAGATGGATATTATTGGATAACAGGAAGAGTAGATGACGTAATAATTGTCTCAGGACATAATCTTGGGACTGCAGAAATCGAGAGTGCTTTTGTAGCTCATCAAAGAGTAGCAGAAGCAGCAGTAGTCGGTTACCCTCACGATATTAAGGGAAATGGATTGTATTGCTACGTAACTTTGAATGCAGGAGAGCAGCCTAGTGGTGATTTAGAAAGAGAACTTAAGTTGTGGGTAAGAAAACAAATTGGTCCTATAGCCACTCCTGATATAATTCAATTTGCTCCTGCCTTACCAAAAACGAGATCTGGAAAAATCATGAGAAGAATTTTAAGAAAAATAGCTGCTAATCAACATGAAGAGTTGGGAGACACAACAACTCTTGCAGATCCAAGTGTTGTTGAATCTTTAATTGAAAACAGACAAAATAAATAAAATTCAACTATTAAAATTAGAATTATTAGTTAAGTTTTCAAAGTCAGTTTTAACATGATTCCATTTAAACTTTATAGAGTTTAAAACAATTTCTTTATCTAGTATTTTTAAATCTTCAGCAATCGGAGACCATTTATACAAAGCCAATCCACTTGTTTTAAACGGATCATTTTGGTGATAATTGGTCCAATTAACATCTCTAAATCTTGTTTCAAATTCTAATTTTCCTTGATTATATATTTTAGAGCTTAAGCCATTGTATCTTTGCTTATCTAATATTCTTAAAAAAGTTTCCTTAGATGTATTTTCTTTTAAATTTTTTTTATTAATTAAATAAGAAAAAGTGTAAAAAGTACAATCAGCTAGTGCTATCACATAAATATTCCACTTTGCTATATCCATTGACTCCAAAAAAGCTTTGTCTTCAAACATTAGTGTGTGTTTAAATCCCATTCTTGTTTTTATATATCCATATAAAGTTGTTTGTGTAACGTGGGCAGATCTTTCTTCGATAAAAGACTCTAAGTGCGAAATTGTAGCGATAGTTTTGAATTTATCCGTTAATTTTTTAACAGGAAAAATGTACTCCCTAAGGTGTCTTAATGTGTCTATGATCTTATTAAAATTCAATCTCACGTTGTATTCAAAACCCCTAAATAAATTAGCCAATATTTACCTAGCCTTATAGCACTCGATAGTGGTTTTTTTAACTTTTAATTAATACCTAGATGGGTATGATCCTCTCATTAAATTACGAATAATTAACGTAAAAGGGGGAAACAATGTCGAATAAAGAAAAACATTGGGAAAAATCAAAAAACCATATGATAGTAACATTGGTTATTTGGTTCTTTTTCTCAACAGTTATCTTCATGTTCGGAGCCGAAATTAATTCTATGAGCTTTCTTGGTTACCCACTAGCTTATTATATGACAGCACAAGGATCACTTCTTGCGTTTGTCGTATTAATATTCTGGTTTGCTAATAAACAAGAAGGAATAGATGATGAATGCGGTTTCGGAGAGGAGGATGAATAATGTTTAAAGGTGGATTTATTCAAAACCTTCCTAGAATATACGGATTGTATACTGGAGGCTTTATAGTCTTCATTATACTGATGGCTATTCTAGAACAAGGTGGAGTATCAAAAGAAGCAATCGGAATAATGTTCGTTGCTTTTACAGTTTGCATTTATGCTTTGATTGGATGGTTATCAAGAACCGTTCAAGTGGATGCATATTATGTAGCTGGTAGACAAGTACCAACTGTATTTAATGGAATGGCAACTGCAGCGGACTGGATGTCTGGTGCGTCTTTCGTAGCATTAGCAGGTGGTGTTTACTTTGGTGGCTATGGTTACATGGCTTTCTTAGTAGGTTGGACAGGTGGATATGTGCTTGTATCAACTTTATTGGCACCATACCTAAGAAAATTTGGATGTTATACAGTGCCTGATTTCATTGGAACAAGATATGGCGGAAATGGAGTAAGATTTTGTGCCGTATTAGTTCTAGTGTTAGCTTCATTCACTTATGTGACAGCACAAATTAACGCTACGGGTACTATTGCTGCTAGAGCTTTACAAATTCCATTTGAACTTGGTGTTTGGGTCGGTTTAATAAGTATCTTATTGTGCTCAATGTTGGGCGGAATGAGAGCTGTTACATGGACACAAGTTGCTCAATATATCGTGCTAATCATTGCATACTTAATTCCAGTTTTCTGGATAAGTAATAGAATTGGTGGAGGAGTATTCCCTCACTTAATGCTAGGTGATGAAGTAGCTCGAATTACTGATCTGGAACAATCATTTGGACTGATCAAAAATAGTGCCGCAGATATAAAAGCAGCCGGAGTACCTGGCGGCTTAAAATCTATAGCAGTATCACACACAGGAGTACCTGAAGGTGGAATGGCTGTATGGAAATATATCTCGTTAGCAATGTGTATGATGATAGGAACTGCATCGTTACCTCATATTCTTATGAGATACTTTACAACTCCATCAGTAAAACAAGCTAGAAAATCAGTAGCATGGTCGCTATTCTTTATCTTCTTGCTTTACTCATCAGCGCCTATGCTTGCAACATTATCTAAAATTTCATTAATGGATCCTAATTTACCTACTGGTATTATAGGAAAACCTATTAGTGCGGTTATGGGTATTGATTGGGTTCAGGCATGGTCAGCTCAGAAACAAGTTTTCATTGCTGACTTTAATGGTGATGGCATACTTCAGTTAAACGAATGGTTCATGAGAACGGGTGTAGTTGTTTTAGCTACTCCAGAAGTAGCAGGATTACCTTATGTAATTTCTGGACTAGTTGCTGCCGGTGGTATGGCTGCAGCGATGTCAACTGCTGATGGATTAGTTCTTGCGATTGCAAACGCTTTATCACATGACGTTTACTTTAAGATGGTTGATCCAAAAGCGGATGTTAGAAAAAGATTAATAGTTGCACGAGTACTATTAGTCGTAATTGGTGCTGCAGGTGCATACATTGCATCTATGCGTATCACTAGTATCCTTGGAGCAGTTGCTTGGGCGTTTGACTTTGCTATGTCAGGTCTATTCTTCCCACTTGTACTTGGAGTATGGTGGAAGAGAGCTACAAGAGAAGGGGCTATTGCAGGTATGCTTGCAGGTTTAGCCGCTGGAACAGCGTATCTAATATATGTATATCCTAAGTTTATGGGTAATGTATGGTTATCAGATCTAACAGGTATTGATCACCTAAGATTTGGTATGATCGGAGCTCCAGTATGCTTAGTAGTTATGGTTATTGTGAGTTTAATGACCAAAGCACCTGATGCTGCAACACAAAGAATGATAGATGAAACTAGAGTACCTAGTGGAAGAGCCATTCTTGGTAAACAGCACTAGTTAACTAAATTAAAAATTTAAAGGGGCGATTTATTCGCCCCTTTTTTTTTATCTAATAAATGTTATTGTCTTAATATGTCAATCTGGATACTCACACTTGACTATTTACTAGGTATAGTAATGTGGACTTTAATTGGCAGATCAGCCATGAATATTTTTCAAAGAGAAGACTCTAGTTTCTTTTTTATGAGGGTATTTGTAAAATTTACAGATCCACTTTTACGTTTGTTTGATCCTATTACTCCAAGTTTTCTTCTAAGACCAATGGTACCTTTGTACGTGGCTTGGTTTTTTTATCTATTCAGATTCTATTTAATGCCGTATCTATTAGGATATTCTGTAATGGGAATGTTATCTTTTCCTTTAGAAAGTGATATATCTAAAGAACTATATTCAATTTATACTAAATGGACTCAATAATAAAAATATCACCATCTATTTTATCTGCTAATTTTAGTAAATTAGGTGATGAAATTTTATCTTTGGAAAAAGCAGGTGCAGATTATATTCATATCGATGTTATGGATGGTCATTTTGTTCCAAATATAACTATTGGTCCAGAGGTAATTAAAAGACTTCGTCCAGTAACTAAAAAAACTTTTGATGTCCATCTTATGATAGCACCTGTTAACAATTTTATAAAAGATTTTGCTGAATCTGGAGCAGATATCATTACTTTCCACCCAGAAGCAACTGATAATGTTGATGAAACAATTAAATTAATTAGAAAGTATAATAAAAAAGTTGGAATTTCTTTAAAACCAAAATCTAAAATTAGTTTAATTGAAAATTATCTTGATAAAATAGATTTAGTTTTAATTATGAGTGTTGAGCCAGGATTTGGTGGTCAAAAGTTTATGCCAGAAATCTTACCTAAATTAAAAGAAATTAAAAAAATTATTAATGAAAGAAAATTAAACGTTGAAATTGAAGTTGATGGTGGAATAAATTTTCAAAATTCTAAATCTGTAAAAGAATCTGGAGCAAATGTAATTGTTTCAGGATCAACAATTTTTAAAGAAAACAGTGGTGATCTAAAAAAAAATATAGAGTTGCTTCGTTCAAATTAATAAATGTTTAGTTTAAAAGGCCTCTATTTCTATTTTTTAGCAATTAAAATAACAACGGCCAAATTTCTACAAAAAATTTATTTTACAACAAATTTTTATAACAGTTCTTTAAAATCAAGAGTTCCAAAACAGTTTTACTTCTACCCTAATCCTTTTTTACTATCATCTTTTTCAAATTATAAGAATTTTTCATTGAAAATTGAAAATATAGATCCAGAAACTTTATGGGTTCAGCAATCTTCAAAAAAAGATGAAAAAAATCTTCATGATTATTTTTGGCTTAATTTAATTGATAGAAAAAATAATACTTTAGTTATACAAAAGATAATCTCAATTTGGATTAATAAAAATTCAAAATATAAAAAAATTATTTGGGATAACACTGTTCTTAGTAGAAGAATAATATCTTGGATATTAAATGCGGAAATTATTCTTAAAAATGCTGACAACGTCTTTAAAAATGATTTTTTGTTATCCATAATTAAGCAAATTAATCACTTAAAGAAAAATATTAAATTTCAAAATAATTATTCCAAAAAAATAGAAATGATATCTGCAATTTTGCTCTCAGGATTAGTTTTTAAAGAATATTCTGAAAATTTTGATTTAGGTCTTAAAGAATTAGAAATACTCATAGAAAATTCTTTTGACAAAGAGGGTTTCCCAATAAGTAGAAATCCCAGTGATTTAATAGGAATATCTAAATATTTAATTTTAATTAAAGAATGTATTAAAGATGCTCAAAACTATATTCCTGATTATTTAGATATAATAATTGAAAAAAATTTAACTTGTCTTGTTTCAATTAAAACCTCAAACAGTGAAACTCCTTTATTTAATGGAAATACAGAAGGAAAAATAGATGATTATATTAATTATATAAAAAGTTTAGATTACAAGTTGAATAAAGCAAAAAATTTGTCTGGCAATATTCAAATTTTAAAAAACAAAAAACATAATATTTTTTTTGATGTAGGTGAACCCCCCAAAAAAAACTTTTCTGACAGTTACCAATCTGGACCTCTTTCATTTGAATATTTTGTTAATGAAAATAAGATTATAACCAATTGTGGATTTGGTTCTCAAATATCAAAAAAAGCTGAGCTATTAAGTAGGTTAACTTCTGCGCAGTCAACACTTTGTCTTAATGACACTTCCGTAACAAAATTTGAAAGAAACAAATTAATTAATAAAGCTTTTGGTACTTCTATAAAAAATAAATTTAGGGTTTTTGATGTTCATTATATTGATGACAAATCAAGTATTGTAGCTACAGCATCACATAATGCTTATGAAAAAGATTTTGGATATATTCACAAACGATCAATAAAAATTTTAAAAGACAATAACGATTTATCTGGATCAGATTTGTTGATAAAAAAAGAAAATGTACCTTCGGATGTAAATTATAGTATTAGATTTCATCTTTATCCTGGAATTTCAGCTGTTAAGACAATTGGTGGCAATAGTATAGTTTTACAAATAGAAAAAAATAAATCTCTAGTCTTTTTCTCACCTGAAGAAAAGATCACTATAGAAAAAAGTATATTTTTAGGTAGAAATAAAATATTAAATAATTTCTGTATTACTATATATGGCAAAGCTAATAATGAAAATAAAACAATTAACTGGCAAATTAAAAAAAATAACTAACTGTGATTAGAAAAATAAAAAATGCACTAATATCTGTTTCAGATAAAACTGAAATATCTAAATTATTAAAAATCTTAAAAAAATATAATATTGAAATTATAAGTTCTGGAGGAACCTTTAAAAAAATTAGAAGTTTAGGATATAAATGCACAGAGGTTTCTTCCTATACTCAATTTAATGAAATGTTAGATGGAAGAGTTAAAACTCTTCATCCTAAAATTCATGCAGGAATATTACATAACAGATCCAATAAAAAACATAGATTAGAAATGAAAAAACAAAAATTTTCATCTATAGATCTTGTGATTGTTAATTTTTATCCTTTTCAAAAAATTATTTTGGAATCAAAAAATGAAAAAAAACTTATTGAAAGTATTGATATTGGTGGCCCAACTCTTGTTCGTGCCGCTGCTAAGAATTTTAAAGATGTTACTATAATCACTGAAAAAAATGATTACCCGCGTTTAACTTATGAATTGAAAAAATACAAAGGCTGTACAAGTCTAAATTTTAGGGAACTAATGTCTAGCAAAGCTTTTGGTCTAACAGCTTATTATGATTCAGTAATAGCACAATGGTTTAACCAAAAACTTAAAATTAATTTTCCTGACAAAAAGACTATTTTTGGAAGAAAAATAGAACAGTTAAGATATGGAGAAAACCCACATCAAAAAAGCTCTATTTATGTAAATGATTATAATGATGAAGAATTAGGTTTAAAAAAAATCGCCGGGAAAGAATTAAGTTATAATAATTATAATGATATTTTTTCCTCATTAAATATACTTCAATCTATAAATAAAATTCCTACAACAGTAATCATAAAACATGGAAATCCATGTGGAGTGTCTTCAAATAGTTCGCCTATTAATTCTTTCGAGAAAGCCTACGCCAGTGATCCAGTAAGTGCATTCGGGGGTATAATTGCTTGTAATTTTAAATTAAATAAATCTATTGCTAATAAAATTAATAAAAGATTTTTTGAAGTAATTCTTGCAAAAGGCTTTGATACAAATGCTTTAAGAGTTTTAAAAAAAAAGAAGAATCTAAGAATTATCGATATATCAAAATTTAAAGAAAAAAATAATATTTCATTTAAATTTTTTGATGGATCTTTTTTGCTACAAGATAAAGATAAAATTATTTTTAATAAAAAGAAATTAAAATATGTAACAAAAAATAAACCATCAAAAAAAGAAATTAAAGAAATAGAATTTGCTTTTAATATATGCAAATTTGTCAAATCAAATGCAATTGTCTTAACAAACAATCTTTCAACAATTGGTATTGGTGCTGGTCAACCTAGTCGCTTGGATAGCTGTAAAATTGCAACACAAAAAGCTAAAAAATTTCAACCAAAAGAATTAAAAAACTCTATTGCTGCTTCTGACGCATTTTTTCCTTTTGCTGATGGAATCAAAACTTTAATTAACTCTGGTGTTAAAATTATTGTACAACCTGGAGGATCAATAAAAGACAAAGAAGTTATTGAAGCGGCCAACAAGTCAAAAATTAAAATGATCTTTACTGGAGTTAGACATTTTAATCATTAAATACTACTCATAGCCTGTCTATTTTTGAAGCTAATATAAAATCACTTTCTGCTAGTCCTTTTATAGCATGGGTATGAATTTTAATTTTTGCATATCCCCAGCCAAAGGAAATATCAGGATGATGATTCTCAGATTCTGATAATTCTCCAACTTTATTAATAAAATTTTGACTTTCTAAAAAATTTTTAAATTTAAAATGCTTTTCCAAAAAATAATTTTTCTTATCATCATTTTTTACATCCCATCCGTCTACTTTTTTTAAATATTTATGTATTTCATCAATATTAAATGGTGGAATTTTACCATCACAAGCAACACATTTTTTTTTATAAAGTTCATCCATAAAACACTTTCTTGGAGCGGGCAAAGGGACTTGAACCCTCGACCTTCTCGTTGGCAACGAGACGCTCTACCACTGAGCTATGCCCGCAATAAAAAGATTATAGTACATTAATTTTGATTAGGTCAATATTTATAAATAATCACTACAGTTAAATTTATTTTTCTAATATACTAGGCTTAATGAAGCAAAATTTTCCAGATCAAATCCCTATTTTTCCCTTAAATGGAGTTATTTATTTTCCAAATACAAATCTCCCTCTCAATATTTTTGAAAAAAGATATTTAAAGTTGGTAAATGATTGTATGGAAACAAATAAACTTATGGGAATGGTACAATCAAAAAAGAATAGTAATGAAGTCTACAAAATAGGATGTTTAGGTGAGATTAGTCATTTCGAAAAAACAAATGATGGGAGAATTCTTATAAAACTAACAGGAATTACAAGATTTGAGATCCTTAAAGAAGTAAATAATAATAAATTATACAGAGAGTTTAAGGTTGAATATAGCAAGTTTTATCAAGACCTGGAAAATACAAAATTACAAAAGCTTGAAGAAAAAACTATAGAGAACTTATTAAATAAAATTAAGTTATTTCTTAGAAAGAACGGTTTTTTTTTAAATTGGAAAGAATTTAATAAATTAGAACAAACCCAGCAAATTAACACATTGTCTATGATATCTCCTTTTTCAGATGAGGAGAAACAGAAGCTTTTGGAAACAATTAAGGTTAAAGAAAAAACAAAAATTTTGTCTGAAATTATTGAATTTTATCTTCATGACAAAGAGTCAAGCAATATAAAAACAATTCAATAGATATTAAAAAAAACCTTTATCGGATATCGTTCTACTTACTTTTTTTAAGAATTCAAATTTGCCAATATTTTTTAATAAATAAAATTTCATAGGATCTGTTAAATCATTTTTTTTAAAAAAATTATGTATTAAATCATTCCCTAATCCAATTAAAGTATTTTCTGGATTTCTTGATTCATAAAATTTTTTTAAGATGTAAGAGTCTTTTACAGCAATCCCTAATCGTAAATTTTCTTTTATAATTTCTGATAATTTTTTTATATCTCTTAAAATTAAATTGAATCCTTGACCAGCTATTGGATGTATTGAATGAATGCCCTGACCTAATATTAAAATATTTTTTCTAAAGTATTTTGTTTTCAAATTCAAGTGGAGAGGAAAAAATTGTAATTCTGAGATTTTAATTTTTGCTTTTTTTCCCAAAATTTTTATTAATTTATCTTTTAAAAAAACTTTTATATTTTTATTAGAAAAATCGGAAGAAATACTCCAAACTAAAGAAAACATGTTTTTTTTATAAGGTAAAATAGCTAGAGGACCTTCTCGTAAAAAATATTGACTAGGATTATTAATTTTTAAATTATGTTTTACATTTCCAGTTATTGAATATTCTTTATAATCTTTGCTAATATGTCTTCCTATATCTATTGTTTTATAAAAAACACTTTTGTTACCAGTACATAAAATAATTAAATCATAATATTTTTTATTATTATCATATTTAATAAAAGAATTTTCATAGCTTACTTCTTTTTTTAATCTATTAATCAAAAACTTTGTAAATTTTACATTTTCAAAAATATGCATTAAATTTTTATCTTTGCTTTCGTAATTTAAAAAATTCAGATAATTATTTTTATCCTCAAAAAATAGATTGATTTTTTTACTTGACCAAAAATTGTGTCTTTTTTTTAAATTTAAATTTTCTTTAAGAAATTGATAACTACTGTTTGAAATAGCAGTTGTTCGTTTATCTTTTTTTGAAATTTTATTATATTTGCTACAAAATAAATCTATATTTAGATTTAATTCTTTAAGAGATATTGCAGTTGTTAAACCTGCTAAACCATCACCAATAATACAAATTTTTTGACTTTTCATATTTTAAAATTTTTATCAATTTAATAAAAATGATACAAAGTAAACTTAATGATTCGTTAAATGAACAGTAATATTTATAATAATGTAGCAAATTTCGTTAAAAAACGAACCTTTGAATTGATGGGTTTATTACTTATCTTTTCAAGCTTAGCTTTGACCTTATCTTTCATAACTTATTCGCCTAACGACCCTTCCTTTATATACGGAGGTGATGGCAAAACAATTAAAAATTTTTTTGGAATTTATGGAGGTATCATTTCTGACTTTTTACTTCAAAGCTTTGGCTTAATTGCATTTCTTATAGTGGGAACTCTTATTTCATGGGGCTTTACCCTAATCATAAAAAAAGAATTAAAAAGAATTATTCTAAAAGTATTTTTTATTATTCTATATTTGGTTTTTGGATGCACTTTTATTTATATGACCTTTGATAAATCTTATTGGCTAATAGACAACGGTAATTCAGGATTTGTAGGTCATGTAATATATGATTTTATTTATAAATATTTTCCTTTAATTGAAAATAGATATTCAAACTTATCTTTAATATTTTTAACCATAGTATTTTTTATATTAGCATCAGATATAAATATAAATAAAATTTTTTCTGGTTTACTAAGATGGCTTAAAAGTTTATTTGCAAGAAAAGAATCAAAAGACGAAGAAAATATTCAATCAAATGAGATAGTGGATTATCAAAATATAGAAGAAAAAAAATCTCAACAATCTTTTATATTTGAAAAAAAGAATATTATTTCAGATAAAAAATTTAAAAATAAATTTAGATTGCCCTCAATTGATTTACTTAAAAAGAATACTTCCAAAATAAATATTATGGATCTTAATAAAAATAGACCTGATGCTGAATTTATGGAAAAAATCTTGCTAGATTTTGGAATCAGCGGAAATATTAAAAAAATTAATAATGGTCCTGTAGTTAGTTTATATGAATTTGAGCCAGCACCAGGAGTCAAAGTATCAAAAATTATAAATCTTTCTGATGATCTTGCTCGTAACACAAGTTCAACATCAGCTAGAGTATCTATTATACCAGGAAAAAATACTGTAGGTATAGAAATACCAAATGACTTAAGAGAAGATGTAAATCTTCGAGAAATTATTTCTAGTGAAAGATTTCAAAAAAAAGATATTAAATTGCCAATCGCTCTTGGAAAAAGTATATCTGGTATTCCAATAGTCGGTGACTTAACATCTATGCCACATCTTTTAATTGCAGGGACAACTGGTTCAGGTAAATCAGTTTGCATTAATACAATTATCACTTCTCTACTATACAAATTAAATCCTGATATATGTAAATTTGTTTTGATTGACCCAAAAATGTTGGAATTATCATCTTATGAAGGAATTCCCCATTTACTTTCACCAGTAATAACTGATGCAAAAAAAGCTACTTCTGCTCTTGGATGGGCAGTTAAAGAAATGAATAGTCGTTATAAATTAATGAGCAAAGTTGGGGTCAGGAATATAGATGGATACAACGCGAAGCATAATCTTAAAATGCCTTATATAGTTGTTGTTGTTGATGAGATGTCAGATTTAATGCTTGTTGCTGGCAAAGAGATAGAAAATTATATCCAAAAATTATCTCAAATGGCTAGAGCAGCAGGAATTCATATTATAATGGCAACTCAAAGACCAAGTGTAGATGTTATAACTGGAACTATTAAGGCTAATTTTCCAACAAGAATATCTTTTCAGGTTAGTTCTAAAATTGATAGTAGAACTATTTTAGGAGAACAGGGTGCTGAACAATTGCTAGGTAAAGGAGATATGCTATTTATGTCGTCAGCAAATAAGATAGTTCGAATACATGGTCCCTATGTTTCAGAAAAAGAGATAGAACAAATATCAAGCGTATTAAGAGCACAAGGGAAACCCGAATATGTAGAGGAAATAACCACAAATGATAAAAGTTTAGACTCTGAATCTCTTATTGGTGAAGATGCAGATGAACTTTATTCAAAAGCTCTAGAAATTATAAAATCAGAAGGAAAAGCTTCAACAAGTTTTTTACAAAGGAAATTACAAATTGGTTATAATAGAGCTGCCAGAATTATTGATATTATGGAAGAAAAAGGGATAGTTAGTAAAGCTAACCATGTTGGCAAACGTGAAGTCCTTTAAAATTTTTTTCAAGAAAAAATTCTTATACATTTTTTTATTTCTATTATTTAGTTTTGAAAATTTAGCTATTGCTAATGAAAAAGAAAATATTATTAATGAATTAAAAAATACAAGTTCTTTAAAATTTAGCTTTAAACAAAAAACAAATGAGAAATATGAGATGGGAGTTTGCTATCTTGTTTTTCCAAAAAAGTTAAAGTGTAATTATGATGATAAGAATCAAAAAGAACTAATTATAAACAATAACAGATTATCTATTACACAAAAAAGATATAATAAAACATTTTATTATTCTGTAAAAAAATCTCCATTTTTACAAATCTTAGACAAAAAACAGTTAGTCAATTTAATTGAAGAAAGTATATTGGAGTACAAAAATAATCAAATACACCTTACTTATAATGATGAAAGAAAAATAACTATTTTATTTAAAGAAAAAGACTTTGATTTAATTGGATGGAAAATAAAAGATCAATTTGAAAATAAAATTTCATTTTTTATAGAAATACTATCTAAAAATGAAGAAATTAATTTAAATATATTTAAAATACCAAGTTGAACTAAGCTACAAAATCTATCTCTTCTTGTCTAAATATTTTAAATCCTTTTGATTTATAATTGTTTAAAGCAAATTTATGATCAAGACTACAAGTATGAACCCACATTCTATCAGATTTCAAATGAAAGGAGTTCTTAATTGCGTGCTGCAAAAGAATAGATCCTAATTTTTTTCCTCTAAATTTTTTTAGTATACCCATATTAATTAGTTCTGTTTCATTTTTGGAAGGATGAAATTCTTTTTCATAAAATCCAATAAATTCATTATCGTTTTTCATAATCCAAGTTTCTAAGTTTTTATTGGAAACATATTTTTTCCATTTTTCATCTGACCAAATTAGTCTATCTCTCCAGAAATGATCATCTCCTATTTTCTTATAAAAAAATTTATTAATATTAAAATCTCTTTTTTCTTCTTTTAATATTATAATCTTAGGAGGTAACTCAAAATTTATATTTTTTTTATCTTTAATTTCTATTTCTAAAAAATATCTTTGAACTTTTGACATCTAATTTTTATGTTACCATTTTACCAACTTTTTCACCCGCAAATATATGGTAATGCAGATGTGGAACTTCTTGGCCCCCATCCAAACCAATATTAGATAAAATTCTATAACCTTTTTCAGAAGCTTTTAATATATTTGAAACATGAGAAATAGCCTTATTAAGTTCAACTATTTCTTTATCAGATGCTTTTTTATTAAAATCATCAAGGTCAATGTACTCCCCTTTTGGAATTACCAGCGCATGAATTTTTTTTTGAGGATTTATATCATGAAAGGCTAGAACATGATCATTTTCATATATCTTCTTGCAAGGTATTTCCCCCCTTAAAATTTTTGCAAAAATATTATTTTTATCGTAGCTCATTTTTGTCTCTTTTTTAATTCACTCATTACATCCTCGATCTTTATATTATTAGCCTCAAGGTAAACCATCAAATGATAAATTACATCTGCAGCTTCATGTATTTTATTTGAATTTTTCTCAACAGACTCGATTAATTCTCCTATCTCCTCTTTTACTTTAGAAACACTTAAGTTCTTGTCGCTAAGAAGTTTATTTGTATAAGATTTATCAGGAGAAGAATTTTTTCTCTCTCTGATTGTTTTTATTAATTGTTCTAAGTTTTCAAACATTTTATAACCTTACCGATACATTTTTAGATTTCAAATATTCTTTAGCATCTTTGATTTTAAATTCACCGTAGTGAAATATAGAAGCAGCTAAAACTGCACTTGCTCCGCCTTTTACTATACCATCATATAAGTGGTCTAATGTTCCAACTCCGCCAGATGCTATAACAGGAATATTGGTATTTTTTGTTATTGTTTTTAATAGATCAACATCATAACCAGATTTAGTTCCATCTTTATCCATTGAAGTTAATAGAATTTCTCCAGCTCCATTGGCTTCTACTTGTTTAGCAAACTCCACAGCATCGATACCAGTTTTATTTCTTCCACCGTGTGTAAATACTTCCCATTTATTTTCTGAAACTTTTTTGGCATCAATCGCAACAACAATACATTGAGATCCAAATTTTTTAGAAGCTTCTTTAACAAAATCCACATTCTTAACAGCTGCAGTATTAATAGAAACTTTATCAGCACCGGCTAGTAATAAATCTGTAATGTTTTGGATAGTTCTTACCCCTCCTCCAACTGTCAAAGGAACAAAACATTTTTTTGCAGTTTTTCTAACAATATCAATGATTGTATCTCTATTTTCGTTTGATGCAGTAATATCTAGAAAACAAATCTCATCAGCTCCACCATCACTATAAACTTTAGCCTGTTCAACTGGATCTCCAGCATCTTTTAGTTCGACGAAGTTAATTCCTTTAACGACTCTTCCGTTTTTAACATCTAGACAAGGTATAATTCTATTTTTAAGCATCAATCTCCTTTGCTAACTCATCAAGTTTAATATCACCATCATAAATAGCTTTACCAACAATAATACCTTCAATCTTTTTATTATTTAAATCTTTTGCTTTTTTAATATCATTTATAGAAGATACTCCTCCTGAAATAACAACAGGACAATTGGAAATTTCAGCAATTTTGACTGTCTTTTCATAATTAGGACTAGTTTTCATCCCGTCTCTATTTATATCCGTAAAAATAATTCTGCTAACACCAAAATCATTTACCTCTTTTAAAAAATCAATAGTTTTAATATTTAGATTTTCTTTCCACCCTGATACAGAAAGATTTCCATCCTTCTCGTCTAACCCTAAAGCAATCTTATTTTTAAATTTTTTACATGCCTCTTTTAAAAATTCTTTATTTTTAATTGCGCCACTGCCTAAAATCACTTTCTCTACTCCAGCATCAATATATTGTTTAATGCTCTCTGTATTTCTCACGCCTCCGCCTATCTCAATTTTGAAATTGTATTTACTTACTATTTCCTTAATAATATCTAAATTTACTGTTTTACCTGTCAGGGCACCATCTAAATCAACAATGTGTAAGTTTTTAAAACCATGATATTTATATTTTGAAGCTTGGTCCACTGGTGAAGTTTCATACTCAGTTTTGTTTTCAAAGTCTCCTTTAATTAATCTCACACATTTCTTGTCTTTAATATCTATTGCAGGAAATATTTTCATTATAATTTCAAAAAGTTATCAATTATTTTTAATCCAGTTTTATCACTTTTTTCAGGGTGAAATTGAGTTCCAAATAAATTTTCTTTCTCAACTGCACATACGATTTTTGATGAATAATCTGTTGTTGCTGAAATAACTGATTTGTCTTCAGGAATAAACTCATAGCTGTGTACGAAGTACATGTGAGATTTATTTTTTATATCTTTAAATATTTTACTTTCCTTTTGTATTTCAATTTCATTCCAACCAATGTGTGGAAGTTTAAATTTTCTGTTTTGATTATCAATTTTAGAAACTTTTCCTGAAATCCAACCTAATCCTTTTGTTTCTGCTTCCTCATATCCTACGTCAGCGAACATCTGCAAACCTACGCAAATTCCTAGTAACGGTTTCTTATTTGTGATTGCAAATTTTTTAAGAGTGTCCACTAGTCCATTTATACTGTTCAGAGAGTCAACACAGCTTTTAAAAGAACCTTGGCCAGGTAAAACGATCTTATCACTGGACTTAATTTTTTTTATATCCGAAGTTACCTCAAGATTAACTTTGCCTTTAGCAACCTCTTTAAAAGAGTTAATAACAGAGCTTATATTGCCCGATTGGTAGTCAACAATTGTGACGTTCATCAAATTTAAATAGAGCCTTTTGTCGAAGGTATTGAGTTTTTAATTCTTTTATCTATCGCTAAAGCATCTTTTAATGATCTAGCCAAACCTTTGTAACAGGACTCAATCTTGTGGTGACTATTTTCACCATAAATATTTTCTATGTGTAAAGTAACTCCGGCTGACTGGGAAAATGCTTGAAACCACTCTTTAAACAGTTCGGTATCCATCTCACCTAATTTCTCTACAGCTAAATCTACTTTCCAAATCAAATAAGGTCTATTAGATACATCAATTGAAACCCGGCTGAGTGTTTCGTCCATTGGTATCATCGTTGAAGCGTATCTTGTAATTCCTTTTCGATTGCCTGCAGCTTTTTTAATAGCTTCGCCAATAGCTATTCCTGTGTCTTCTGTCGTATGGTGCAAATCTATATGTGTATCACCTTTGGCTTTAACTTCTAAATCTATTAGAGAATGTTTAGATAATTGCTCTAGCATGTGATCTAAGAACCCAATACCAGTTTTGATTTTAAATTTTCCTTTTCCGTCTAAATTGACCGCGACAGAAATGCTGGTTTCTTTTGTTTTTCTAGTAATTTTGGCTTTTCTTTTCATAAATTAACATCAATTTATCTTTGATATATATACAATTTGTCATTTTATCAATAAATCAGATTTCGCTATTGAAGATACAAAATTAATCTCCACATATAACATAATGAATACAGCTGAAAAATGGCATGGCACAACGATTGTGTTGCTTAGAAAAAATGGTGAAACTGTTGTTGCGGGGGATGGTCAAGTGAGTCTTGGTAACACTGTTTTAAAAAGCAAAGCAAAAAAAGTTAGAAAAATTGATAAAAGAGGAGTAATTGCTGGATTTGCAGGTTCAACAGCAGATGCTCTAACTTTGTTTGAAAGACTTGAAGCTAAATTAGAAAAACATGCTGGTAATCTTCCAAGAGCTGCTGTTGAATTAGCAAAAGATTGGAGAAGTGACAAATTTTTAAGAAGGCTTGAAGCGCTCATGGCGGTAGCTGATAAAAAAAATAGTTTTATTATCTCGGGTACTGGGGATGTGTTAGAACCAGAAGACGGAATTATAGGAATTGGATCTGGAGGTAATTATGCTTTAGCTGCCGCAAAGGTATTAACAGAATCTGATTTAGGTGCAGAAGAAATAGCAAGAAAATCCATTAAAGTTGCTTCTGATATATGTGTATTTACAAACAATAATGTAACGGTTGAGAAAATTTAATATGTCAGACGCTAAAAAAGTAAGAAATCTAAATCTAGTTAAAGATAATAAAAAAAAATCAGAATCTAGAGTTAGTGCTCTTTCTCCAAGAGAGATTGTTTCAGAACTTGACAGATATGTGATTGGTCAAAAAGAGGCAAAAAAAGCTGTGGCTGTTGCTTTAAGAAATAGATGGAGACGCCAAGCATTAAATGATGAAATGAGAGAAGAGGTTTTGCCAAAAAATATTCTTATGATTGGTCCTACTGGTGTAGGTAAAACTGAAATATCTAGAAGACTATCTAAATTAGCTGAAGCACCTTTTATAAAAGTTGAAGCTACAAGATTTACAGAAGTTGGTTATGTAGGGAGAGACGTTGAGCAAATTATAAGAGATTTAATTGAAATAGCTATAGCAATGGAAAGAGAGAAAAAAAGAAAAGAAGTAAATGCCAAAGCTCAGCTTGCAGCAGAAGAAAAAGTGCTGGATGCTTTAGTTGGTAATAAAGCTAGTGTAGCTACAAGAGAAAGTTTTAGAAAAAGATTAAGAAGTGGAGATCTAGATGATAATGAAATAGAAATCGAAGTAAATCATTCCAATCCAAATATGCAAAGTTTTGAAATTCCAGGTATGCCTGGTGCTAATGTTGGTATGGTAAATATTGGAGAAATTCTAGGGAAATCTATGGGTACTAAAAAAGGTAAAAAGAAAAAAATGACTGTTAAAGAATCTCATAATATTTTAGTTGCTCAAGAATCAGATAAAATGATTGAAGAAGATAAAATTGTAAAAGAAGCAAAAAAATACACTGAAGAAAATGGAATTGTATTTTTAGACGAAATAGACAAGGTATCTGCTAGAGGAGATAGAGTTGGTGGAGACGTTTCAAGAGAAGGTGTTCAAAGAGATCTTTTACCATTAATAGAAGGCACAACAGTAAGTACAAAGCATGGTCCTATTAAAACAGATCATATTTTATTTATTGCATCAGGTGCTTTTCAACTGGCAAAACCTTCTGATTTGTTGCCTGAATTACAAGGTAGGCTTCCAATTAGAGTTGAGTTGAGCGCTTTGAATGAAGATGATTTTAAAAGAATTTTAAAAGAGCCTGATAACAGTTTAATAAAACAATATAAAGCTTTATTAAAAACTGAAAATGTTGATTTAGAATTTACAGAAGATGGGATTGATATGCTTGCGAAGTTATCAGCAGAAGTAAACGCTTCTGTAGAGAATATTGGGGCTAGAAGACTTCATACCATTATAGAAAAAGTTCTTGACGATATAAGTTTTAATGCATCTGACAAATCTGGTGAAAAAATTATAGTAGATAAATCTTATGTCCAAAAAAACTTAGGAAATCTTGTAAAAGACACTGATTTATCTAAATTTATTTTATAATTTTCGCAGTTTTATAATTATAGCTCCTTCACCACCATCTTTTTTATCAGCACTAGATATGTTGCTTATTTTAGAGGATAATTCTCTGTTAGAATGAATATAATCTGGTATTGAATATCTCAACTTACTTAAATCTTTAGAAGCATAAACATCTTGATCAGTATTTGAATGGATTCCTTTGCCAGTAATCAGTACAATTTCTTTATATTTTTCCTCATAACAAGAGTTTATAATATTCTTTACCTTTTCATTTGCATCTGACAGTCCATATCCATGCAAATCAAATTTAAATCTTAAATTATTTATTGAAGAGTTGTCTAAGTTATTATCTTTATCAAAAACATCTTTGGGGTTTTTTAAATATTCTTCCCAGTGTTTTTTGTCATTTTTAGAAATATTTTCTTTTTTTTTCACTTACTAACAATTTCACACAAATACCAATTTGGACTTTTGCTGAATATGTTTTTAGAAAATTTCCAATGATCAGTAACTATTTTTATCTTGTCTGGATTACCTTCTATTATTTTATTATCTTTATCTTTCTTTACTGATATAATTTCAGAGACAAATTTTACTGTTGCATAAAATTCAGTTTTTATTTTTTCAAACTTTTCCAGTCGGGACTCTTTCATCCCAATAAAAGTTAATTCAGATTTAATATTTTCTTTGTTTCTTTGGTTAATAGCTTGTTCAAAACTAGAGGACATATCTTTACTTAATAAAGGTTTTAGTTTTTTTTGATCTCCTTTAGCGAATGCAGTAATAATGCTTTCATAAGCTAATTCTGCTCCTTTTAAAAATTCTTCTTTTTGAGATGCATCTAATCCGTTTTCTTTAATTTTATCTGTTTTGATATTTTCTTTTATATAATCGAAATCTTTTTGAACTTTTTCAAATTTCTTCTTATCAAACCCACCAAATGTTCTATCTTGATGTCCTGTTTTTCTGCCTAATATATTTCTTAATCTTAAAATGATAAAACCAGCAATCATTGCTAGTAAAATTATATCGATATATCCAAAATTATTACTCATTGTTTGATAAATATACATTAATAATATATTTTTGTAACAGACAAATGAACTCACTATTGCTTATTATTATTGGGATTCCAGTTTTAGAAATCTTTGTAATGATCAAAATTGGCCAACAAATAGGCGCTTTGAATACAGTATTATTAATTTTTTTTACAGCAATTATTGGTGTTTATTATGCAAGAATTGAAGGTTTAAATACTATTAGATCTGGAATTAAAAATTTATATGAAAATAAGACCCCAATATATGAAATGATTTCTGGAGCTTCTATAGCTATAGCTGCCATCTTATTAATATTACCTGGTTTTATCACAGACACATTAGGATTTTTATTAATTTTTCCCACAACAAGAAAAATTTTAATAAATACTTTTATTAAAAAAAAAAATGTAAATCAAAACAATGATGAAAAGAATAATGTGATAGAAGCAGAGATAGTTGAGGAAAAAGATAAAGATAAAAAAGATGAACTATAAAATTATATCTAAATACATAAAAGATCTAAAGTTTGAAATACCTAATTCAAAAGTTTATTTTTTATTATCAAAAAACATATCTAACTATAAAATAAATATTGATATTAAAAGTAATCAAATTAAAGAAAAAATAATTGAAGTACAAACAACTCTTTCTTTAAATCCAACGAAGAGTGACTTTGAAAAAATAAATATAAAAATTACTCATGCCTCAGTTGTAGAAATAAAGAGCAGTAAGATTAGTAAAAAAGATTTGGAAGAAATTATATTAATCAATGTACCGGAAGAAATTTACAGAGAAATAAGGCAAACGTTTGTATTTTTATTTGAAAAATCTGGATATAAAGAAATAAAAATAGATAAAAATGTGGATTTTAGGAAACTTTATTCTCAAAGAGTGATTCAATAATAATTTTTTTTAAGTTCTTTTTTTAAAAAGTCTTTATGTTTATTCATTTCTTCAGAAGAGGGTTTAATTACTTTTTTATAATAGTCTTCCGTTAAATTTGGGCTGTCATCATTAAATTTTTCTATTTTATTATTTGAAAAGACTAATTTTGGCTCCTTAATATCTAAAAGATTAATATATGCTTTTCTTAGAAGTTCACAATCTAACAAAGCATTGTGTTTTGTTCTTCTAGATAAATCAATATTGAATCTTTTGCATAAAGCATCAAGAGAGTTTGAAGATCCAGGATATTTTCCTCTAGCAATCTCTAAACTATCAATTGCTTGTTCTTTTTTGATTTCATCTTTTTTTAATAATCTGAGTTCATGATTTAGAAATCCAAGATCAAAGGGAGCATTGTGTATGATAATTTTTTTATCTTTTATAAAATCAATAAATGTGTTTGCTACGTTACTAAATTTTTCTTTTGTTTTTAAAAAATCACTTGTGTATCCATGTATTTTTACAGCCTCTTCAGGAACATTTCTTTCAGGATTAATTAATTTGTGAAAAATATTTTTGGTTGGTATTAATCCTTCAGTTTCTATGCACGCTATTTCCACAATTCTATGCCCATCTTTGAAAGACAGTCCAGTTGTTTCGGTATCTAAAAAAATTTCTTTCATATTTTGTTCATTAAAATTTTAACTTTGTTTTTTAAATTTTTTAGAGACCCATTATTATAAATCACATGATCACTAATTTTTATTTTTTTACTAGGCACAATTTGTCTTTTATTCAGAATTGTGAATATCTTTTTATTTCCCTTTTTATGCAGATATCTTTTTAATCTTAAATTTTTTTTCGCTGCTACAAATATGATGATGTCAAAGTACTTCGTCAGCTTGCTCTCAATTAAAAGTGGAATATCAAAAATTATCATTTTTTGGTTTTTTTTTGACTTTATCAAAAACTTCATTTCTCTTCTCACAATAGGATGAATAATCATTTCTAATTTTTGAAGTTTTTTTTTATCTTTTTTGACAAGATTTCTTACCTTTTTTTTTATATTTTTCGCCTTTGTTATGTTTAAATCTCTTTTTATTTTTTTTATAAAAATTTTTTTTTTATATAGATTTGAAACAATTTTATCTGCATCAAACAGAGGAAATTTTGCCCTAGAAATGAGTTTGGCTACTGTAGATTTTCCTGACGCCAAAGATCCTGTAACTCCTATTTTAATCATTGTCTAATAATTCAATAACTTGTTTATTAACTTCAGGTAAGAGGCCTGTCCACATTTCAAAAGCTTTTTGGGCTTGATAAACAAACATCATTTTCCCATTTTCTATTTGATTTCCTAGCTTCTCTGCTTCTAAAAGAAAATTTGTTTTTTTAGGATTGTAAATAACATCATAAAAAAATTTTCTTTTCCCTATTTTGCCTAAATTTATTGGTATTTTTTCATTTTCTTTAAGGCCTAGGCTTGTAGCATTTATTATCATGTCAAAATCTTTAATATCACCCCACTTTATCAAATCTAAATCAGGATATATTTTTTTTAAATTTTCAGCTTTTTCTTTTGTTCTATTGCTTAACATAATCGTAGAAGCTTCTAATTGTTTTAAGGCAAAAATGATTGAAGAAGTTACACCTCCTGCGCCTATAATGAAAAATTTTTTTCCTTTTGCATTAAACTTAATATGATCTAATGCATATCTAAATCCTTGTACATCTGTATTATCTCCTATTATTTTATCTTTTTTTTTATAAATAGTATTTACTGACTCAGTTTTTTTGGCATAAGGTTTTAGTTCATCTAAAAATGGTATAACTGATTTTTTAAATGGAACAGTAACATTGAGTCCTTCGATTTTTCCATTTCTAATTTCTGAAATTATTCCTTTAATATCGGCTGCTTCAAGCTGCTTTTTTTCATAAACAGCATCTATATTATTTTGTTTAATCCAATAGTTATGTAACTTTGGTGACAGAGAATGTTCTATAGGGTTTCCTATAACTAAATATTTTTTCATTTTACTGTATCTAAATATTCTTTAATTCTTTTAACTGGCAATCCCATAATAGAGTCTTCGTCTCCCTCAATCTTAGAAAATAAAGATCTTCCATCTGCTTCAATTTGATAAACTCCATAAGCATATAATTCTTTATCTTTTATCTTTGATAAATACGATTTAATTTCGTCAGAATTAAGTTGCTTCATTATAAGGGTAGATGCATCTGTATAGTGCCATATCATAGATCCATTTTTAGAAATACAAACTGAACTGATTAGTTGATGTTTTTGTCCATTTAATTTATGGAGAATTTTTAATGCCTCTTCTCTACTTTTTGGTTTCGAGATTAATTCGCTGTTTAAATCTATTACACTATCAGCTCCTAAAACTAATTCGTCTGGTTTTTTTCTGCTTACTTTATTTGCTTTAAGTTCTGCTAAATTTTTAGATATTAGCTCTGGAGTGGCTTTTTCATTTAGCAGGGATTCTTTGAATTGATCTTCATCTATATTGGACGGTATTACCTCACAATTTATTTTATTTTTTTCTAAAATTTTTTTTCTTACTCCACTTTTTGAGGCTAAAATTATTTTCATTTACTTCGTCGAATATCATAAATTTTTATAACTGAAGCCGCTGTTTCTTCTATTGATTTTCTCGTAACATCAATTGTAGGCCAATTATATTTTTTGAATATTTTTTTTGAACCTTCAATTTCTTTTTTTATAGAATCCAGATCGGTATAAGATGGTAAGTTGGTTTCGTTCATTATGTTTACTCTGTTTCTTCTTATATCTGATAATCTTTCAGGATCTGTATATAAACCCACAACACAAGGTTTAAGTTCTTTGATCTTTAGTTGGTCTGGAAGATCTTGTGACATTATCAAAGGTATGTTCGTTGTTTTATAACCTCTGTTAGCAAGATAAATTGAAGTTGGTGTTTTGCCCGTTCTGCTTACACCTAACAAAACAATATCCGATTGGTTTAAATCTTTGGTTTTATTACCATCGTCATGGGACATGGTAAATTGAATAGCCTCTATTCTTTTATAGTAATCTTCGTCTAAAACATGCTGAGCACTGGGTGTGTGGGAAGCCTTTTGGTTTAATAGTTTAGAAAAAGTTAATATTAAATTTCCTAAAACTCCAAAACAAGGAATGTTCTTTTGTTCAGATTTTTTTGATAAATATTTTGCTAATTTAGTTTCAACAACAGTGTATAAAATTATTGAATTTTTTGACTCATCACATTCTTTTATAATTTTATCTATTTGTTGTTCTGTTCTCACAAACACAAATTCTTTTTTATTATATTCAAAATTTGAAAATTGTGATTTCAAAGATAAAAATATTCTATCTAATGTCTCTCCAGTTGAATCTGATATGAGATATACATTGTATTTTTCGGACATAAGTGTGTTGATATTTGTATTATAAGTTTTTCTTATACATTTTAAATTTTCTTATCTTAAGAAACACTAACATTTATTAACAAGCTTCTAACATTTTATTAAATGTTAACAAAGGTATTAATAGTTTTACAAATTTGTTAATAATATTTTAAAAACTATATAAAGTTATATTTTTTAACCATTTTCTATAGAATAAAATGTGCAAAACTATGTATAAATACTTATATATCTAACTAACATGACCTATTACAAATAATATTTTTATAAATATAATTATATATATGAAGAAAATAACTAATTGTTTAATCAATAAAGATACTTCTTGTTTTCCTGTTTGGTTCATGAGACAAGCGGGTAGATATCTCCCAGAATTTCGAAAGATAAGATCTCAAAATCCAGACTTTATTAAACTATGTTTAAACAGTGATCTTAGTTCTGAAATTACCTTACAACCAATAAATCGATTTAATTTAGATGCTGCAATAATTTTTTCTGATATCTTGATGGTTCCTTATGGGTTAGGGCAAGAAGTTAAGTTCATAAAAGGCAAAGGACCAAAACTATCAGAGTTTAATCTAAAAAACTTTTTAAACAACAATAGAAATGATTTTACTAAAAAACTAAACCCAGTTTATGAGGCAATTAAAAAAACAAGAAAAAAATTAAGTAAAGAAAAATCTCTTATTTCTTTTACAGGGGCACCTTGGACACTGATTATTTATATGATGGGCTTAAGACAAGATAAAAAAAATATAAATTTAAATAATATAAAAAATAAAAATTTTGAAAAAGATTTAATACTAGATAAATTAAACGAATATCTTTGTATTCATATAGAAAATCAATTAGAAGCTGGCGCAGATACAGTGCAAATATTTGATTCTTGGGCAGGACTTATACCAAAAGAAGAGCTGAGCAGTTACTGTTATAAACCAAATTCAAAAATAGTAGAGTTTTGTAAAAAAATTGGACTACCTGTTATTTGTTTTCCTAAAGGTATAGGTAGAAATTACAAAGAATTTTTAGATTCAGTAAAACCAGATGGTTTAAATATAGATTATGACGTAGATCCTCTTTGGGCTAGAGATAATTTAGATAATGTTTGTTTACAAGGAGGAATGGATCCAAAAATATTATTTGAGGATGAAGAGAAAATATTTTTAGAAGTAGATAAATATTTAAACACATTTAAAAATTCACCTTATATATTTAACTTAGGCCACGGATTACTTCCAGAAACAAATCCTGATGTGCTTGATAAGGTTATAAAAAGAGTAAATTCCTTTAAATGAAAAAAGCTGTAATATTATTTAATCTAGGTGGGCCAGATAATCTTGACTCTGTTGAGCCATTTTTATTTAATTTATTTAATGACCCAGCAATACTTAGCTTACCTAAAATTTTTAGATATCCTTTGGCAAAATTAATTTCAAAAAGAAGAGCTCCAGTTGCTAAAGCAATTTATAAAGAGATGGGAGGCAGCTCACCAATTTTACAACAAA
Organism: uncultured Pelagibacteraceae bacterium; assembly: GCA_902567685.1. Taxonomy (GTDB): domain Bacteria; phylum Pseudomonadota; class Alphaproteobacteria; order Pelagibacterales; family Pelagibacteraceae; genus Pelagilacustribacter. The sequence continues at coordinate 181,396 of CACFNH010000001.1, forward strand.
CAGAAATGCAAGCAAAAGCAATAGAAGAAAGCCTTAAATCACAGTCAGATAATTATAAGTGCTTTATCGTTATGCGTTGCTGGCACCCAAGAGCTGATTCAGTTGTAAAAAAAGTTAAAGAATTTAATCCTGATCAGATTATTTTATTACCATTATACCCCCAATACTCAGCTGCTACTTCTGGCTCATCAATAGAAGAATGGTTTAAAAAATGTGAAGAGAATAATTTTAAAATTAACACAAAAATAATTTGCTGCTACCCTACTGAAGATAATTTTATTTTATCCCATGTAAAGCTGATAAAAGAAGGACTTTCCTTGAACAATTTAGAAGAAACAACAATTATTCTTTCAGCTCATGGGTTGCCAGAAAATAAGATTAAGAAAGGAGATCCCTATCAATGGCAGGTAGAAAAAACTGTAGAAAAGCTAATTAATAAATTAAATATTAAAAACTTAAATTATATTTTAAGTTATCAAAGTAGAGTTGGCCCCCTTAAATGGATTGGACCAGCAACAGACAAGGTCATTCTAGAACAATCAAAAAAAAATAAGATAATTGTTTTAATTCCAATAGCTTTTGTTTCTGAACATTCTGAAACCTTGGTTGAGCTAGATATAGAGTATAAGAAACTTGCCATGGAAAATGGATGTAAAAAATATATTCGTATCCCAGCAGTTACATGTCACAAGGATTTTATTAATTCTTTAAAAACAAGCATTTTGCAAGCTAGCAATGGTCCAAGATTTACATCTTCCATAAACTGCTCTAAAAGTTTTAAAAAGTGTCCAAGGATTCAAAGTATTTAACATGAACTATTATCTTTTGTTTAAAGCATTACATCTAATAGCAATTATATCTTGGATGGCTGGCTTGTTATATTTACCAAGAATATTCGTCTACCATTCTGAAACTAAGAACAACCAAGAAAAAAAAGACACATTTAAGATAATGGAGAAACGTCTTTTCTTTTATATTATGAACCCAGCTATGATTTTGTCTTGGATTTTTGGCCTGTTGTTGCTTCATTCTATAGGCCCCGAAAGCCTTTCAAGCCTTTGGTTACAAATAAAATTAATTTTGGTTATAATATTAACTGCCTATCATTTTTTTTTACTTAATTGTTTAAGAAATTTTGATATTGATGAAAATGGCCATTCTCCTAAATTCTATAGAATAATTAACGAAGTACCCACGATTCTTCTAATTATTATAGTTTTTATTGTTATATTTAAGCCATTATAGGGCTTGAAATTATTAAAAAAGAACCTATATTAAAACTACTTACCTAGTAAACAAACAATCAAATATGAATCTACAAGAACTCAAGAAAAAAAGCCCATCAGAGCTTATTGAAGAAGCTGAAAAATTAGGAATAGAAAATCCCAGTACACTAAGAAAGCAAGAAATATTATTTGCTATATTAAAAAAATTGGCAGAAAAAAATGAACAAATAACAGGCGCAGGAGTGTTAGAAGTTCTACAAGATGGCTTTGGTTTTTTAAGAGCTATAGAATCTAACTATTTACCAGGTCCAGATGATATTTACGTCAGTCCAAGCCAAATTAGAAGATTTGGTCTCAGAACAGGAGATTCAGTCGAAGGAGAAATAAGAGCTCCAAAAGATGCAGAAAGATATTTTGCGTTATTGAAAGTAAACCAAATTAACTTTGAGAATCCAGAAAAAGGAAGAAACAAGATAGCTTTTGATAATTTAACCCCGCTTTATCCAAACAAACAATTAAAGATGGAAATTGAAAAAAATGAAATAGAAAAGAAACCAGATCAAACTGCAAGATTAATTGATCTAGTTAGTCCAATCGGAAAGGGGCAAAGGTCTCTAATTATTTCTCCGCCAAAAGCAGGCAAAACAATTATTTTACAAAACATCGCAGATTCGATAGCTAAAAATCATCCTGAATGTTACTTGATGGTTTTGCTCATAGACGAACGTCCCGAGGAAGTAACTGATATGCAACGTTCAGTCAAAGGCGAAGTAATTAGCTCAACTTTTGATGAACCTGCTTCTAGACACGTTGCTGTAGCCGAAATGGTTATCGAAAAAGCTAAAAGACTAACTGAACATAAAAAAGATGTAATTATCCTTTTAGATTCTATAACGAGACTTGGAAGAGCTTACAATGCTGTTGTACCGAGTTCAGGAAAGGTTTTAACTGGAGGAGTAGACGCGAATGCCTTGCAAAGACCAAAAAGATTTTTTGGAGCTGCAAGAAATATAGAACAAGGTGGTTCTTTGACGATTATATCTACAGCTTTAATTGATACCGGAAGCAGAATGGACGAGGTGATCTTTGAAGAATTTAAAGGAACAGGTAATTCTGAATTAATTTTAGACAGAAAAATAGCAGATAAAAGAATTTATCCTGCGATTGATATCACTAGATCGGGAACAAGAAGAGAAGAGCTTTTATTTAAGAAAGAAGACCTAACCAAAGTTAATGTTCTTAGAAGAATTATAAGCCCTATGGGCACAATGGACGGAATAGAATTTTTAATGTCCAAGCTTAAAAACACTAAGAACAATGCAGATTTTTTCGTCTCAATGAACAAACCTAGCTAGTTTTTTTCAAATTCTAATAATCTTTGTTTTAATTTAACGCCTTCAGGTGCTGAAAATCCACCCAAGGTTCCATCTGATCTAATTACTCTATGACAAGGAATAATTAAAACATGTTTGTTTTCTCCACAAACTCTACCTACATATCTTGGAGATATTTTTAATTTTTTAGCAATATTTCCATAACTTTTTGTTTTACCTTTTGGGATTTTTTTTAATTCATTCCATATTTTTTTTTGCACAGTGTTACCTATAATTTTAATTGATGCTTTTATCGTTTTTGTATTTCCTTGCAAATATGAAGAAAGATTTCTTTGAAGATCTTTTAAATTTTTAGAAGGCGTGCCAGTCTTTTTACGCTTATTAAATTGAATTTTAGTTATCTTTTTGTCTATTTCTGTAGCAGAAATCCAACCAAACTTAGTATTAAAAGAAATAGTATTTTTCATATATTCTATGCTATGGAAAAAATGGAAAAAAATAAATGAATATATTTGCGCTATCAACAGGACGAGGTCCATCAGGGATTGCAATTTTAAGATTGTCAGGAAAAGACAGTCTTCGGATTTCAAAATTAATAACAAAGAAAAACGATATTAAATCCAAAGAGGCTAATATTTGTAAGTTTTACAATCCTTCAAATGGAAAAATGATAGACGAAGGTTTATTGTTATGGTCTCCTAGTCCTAATAGCTACACAGGAGAAGATCTAGTAGAATTTCACACTCACGGAAGTAATGCAGTTGTTAGTTATTTTTTACAGATATTGGGAGAACAAGAAAACTGTAGATTGGCTGAACCCGGAGAGTTTACAAAACTTGCATTCCAAAACAATAAAATGGATTTACTAGAAGCCGAAAGCATAGGAGATCTTATTCATGCTGAAACCGAACTTCAAAGACAACAAGCCATAAAGCTTATTCAGGGCAATGCATCAAATTACTATAATTCTCTTAGAGAAAAGCTGATAAAATCACTATCTTATATCGAGGCTAAAATAGACTTTGCAGAAGATGATTTGCCAGAAAATGTTCTAAATGAAGTACAAATTTCAATAAAGGAAGTTCATAAAGATATTAAGAAAATACTAGAAGATCAAAAAATTGGAGAGAAAATTAGGGATGGATTTAGAATATCAATAATTGGAGATGTAAATGCTGGAAAGTCTTCTTTATTAAACTTACTTTCTAAAAGAGATGCGGCCATAGTTTCCGAACAAGAAGGAACGACTCGTGATGTAATTGAGACGTATCTTAATATTGATGGTTACCCTGTTATTTTGGCAGATACCGCAGGCATCAGGAAAGTTAAAAATGAGATTGAAAAAGAAGGAATAAAAAGAGCTATTAAAAAAGCGAAAGAGTCTGATCTGACATTGATCATGGTAGATACTTCTAAAAAAATAATTAGCAAAGATTTAAAAAAATTAGTAAATCAAGATTGCATTTTAGTTTTTAATAAGTCCGACATAAGTAAAAAAATTCCAAAAAATGAATTTAAGAAAAATGATCAAATTTTGATATCTGTACTTAAGAATAAAAATATAGATAAGCTTATTAAGACAATTAAAGAAAAACTCTCTAAAAAATTTATGCAAACTAGTAATATTTTAATAACCAAGGAACGACATAGAGCAAAATTAAATGCTGCGCTCAAGGAAATAGAAAATTTTCTAGAGAAAGATCAATCAAAAGAGATAGAAACAGCTGCTGAAGATCTAAGATTAGCAACAAGACATTTGGGGAGCATTGTGGGCAAAGTAGATGTGGAAGAGATATTAGGAGCTATCTTTCAAGACTTTTGTATAGGTAAATAATTCAAAAAAATACACCTTGTAAAACCAATATATACAGATACATTTAAGTTATGAGTAATTTAGACTATGAAATAGTTGTAATTGGTGGTGGACATGCAGGTTGCGAGGCAGCTGCTGCATCTGCTAGAATGGGCGTAAACACTGCACTTTTTACACATAAAGTAGAAACGATAGGTGAAATGTCCTGCAATCCTGCGATAGGAGGGTTAGGCAAAGGCCATCTTGTTCGGGAAATAGATGCTCTAGATGGAGTCATGGGAGTAGTGGCTGATAAATCGGGAATTCAATTTAGATTATTAAACAGAAGCAGAGGACCAGCTGTAAGAGGACCACGAACTCAATCTGATAGGGCTTTATATAAAAAATACATGCAAGAAATTTTGTTAAACTATAAGAATTTAACAGTTATTGCAGATCCGGTTGTTAAATTTATTTTTAAGGATGGCGAAGTTAAAGGATTCATTTGTATAAGTGGAAAAGAAATTAAATGTAAAAAATTAATATTAACAACTGGTACTTTTTTAAATGGCTTAATTCATATTGGAGAAACACAAATACCAGCTGGTAGATATGATGAAAAACCATCTACTGGTTTAAGTGAACAATTAGAAAAATTTAACATAAAGATTGGAAGATTAAAAACGGGAACTCCTCCTCGATTAGATGGATCTACTATTAATTATGATAGTTTAGAGATGCAAGATGCAGATGATGAGCCTCACTTCTTTTCATCTTTAACAAAAGAGTTGATAAACAAGCAAATTTCATGTGGCGTTACCTACACAAATAATGAGGTTCATAAAATTATCAGCGATAACATATCAAGAAGTGCTATGTATTCAGGAAACATTAAGGGTGTAGGACCGAGGTATTGTCCTGCTATAGAAGATAAGATAGTGAAGTTTAAAGAAAAACAAAAGCATCAAATCTTCTTAGAGCCAGAGGGATTAAAGGACAATACTGTTTACCCAAATGGTATATCTACTTCACTTCCAGAAGAGGTACAGCTCAAAATACTATCTAAAATCAAGGGTTTAGAGACTGTTAAAATGAAAAGAGCTGGCTACGCAATTGAATATGATTATGTGGACCCTAGAGAGCTAAAACCAACCTTGGAGACAAAAAAAATAAAATCACTTTTTTTAGCGGGACAAATAAATGGAACTACCGGGTATGAGGAGGCAGCAGCACAAGGACTTATTGCAGGAGTAAATGCTGCTTTAAAAATTAAAAGTGAGAACGAATTTATTTTAGATAGATCTGAGTCATATATAGGAGTGATGATAGATGATCTAATTACAAAAGGAGTTTCTGAGCCCTATCGAATGTTTACTTCTAGAGCAGAATATAGACTCTCTTTAAGAGCAGATAATGCTGATCAAAGATTAACTCCGTTTGGAATTAAAATTAATTTAGTAAAAAAAAATCGAGAAGAGAACTTTCTAGACAAACAAAGAAAACTAATACAGGTGACAGATGCTTTAAAAGGCAACCTAATTTCTCCTAATGCAGCAGCGAAGCATTCCATAAAAATTGCTAAGGATGGAGTCAAAAGATCAGGACTAGAAGTTTTATCATTAAAAAATGTAAATTTAGATAAATTAAGAACAATATGGGCTAATATACCCCAATATGGAGTATCCATAGATAAGCAGGTTGAAATAGACGCTCATTATGCTGGCTATTTGATTAGACAGTCTCATGATATAAAAGCTTTTAAAAAGGATGAAGGTTTAAAGATACCTGAGGCAATTGAATATGACTCATTTAGCGGTCTTTCAAATGAAATTAAATCTAAATTAAACAAGATCAGACCAAAGACCTTAGGGCAAGCACTTAGAATAGATGGAGTTACTCCTGCAGCTGCAATAATACTTCTTGGATACATTAAAAAGTCAAAAGTAAGAAAATCCGCCTAATGAGTGTGGATGAGGTTAAAGAAATCCTATTAAAAAATCTCAAATTTACATTAGAGGACATAAAAAAACTTCATCAATTCCAAGATGAACTTATAAAATACAACAATAAATATAATCTTATCTCAAAATCAACTGAAAATCAGATATGGACCAGACATATACTAGATTCAGCCCAATTAGTTAATTTTATTGATTTCAATAAGCCACATTCGTTATCAGATTTAGGTACTGGCGCTGGATTTCCCGGTATTATCTTGTCTATATATAATAAAAATAACAAGTTTCACGTGAAACTGTATGAAAAATCACCTGTAAAATGTGATTTTATAAGTAAAATAAAGGATAAATTAAATATAAGGTTCAACCTGTACGCGAATGATTATCAATCTCATAAAATAGATAGTAATTATATAGTCTGTAGGGCATTTAAAAAACTCCCTGAATTATTGAGAATTTCACGTGAAATAGTAAGAAAATCGCATAAATTAATTATTTTGAAAGGAAAGAGTGCACAGGAAGAGGTTAAAAATCTTTCAAAAGAGCTAATTTATAAGTATAGATTGGAAAAAAGCATTAGCAATAATGAATTAGGAATACTTATAGTCGACGTTATTAAAAAAAGTGAATAGATCAATACTTTCAGTAATAAATCAAAAGGGTGGAGTAGGTAAAACTACTACAGTAATAAATTTAGCAACTGCTTTGGCTCAAAAAGGAAAAAAAATATTAGTGGTTGATCTAGATCCTCAAGGAAATGCAACTACTGGACTTGGAAAATCTAATAATGATGAAGAGAAAAATATCTACAATCTTCTTATAGGAAAGATGTCAATTCAAGATGTAATACAGACAAGTAATATTAAAGGTTTAGATCTAATTGGATCAAATGTCAATTTATCGGGCCTAGAAGTAGAAACTGCTAACGATGGAGAAAGGGCTTTTATTTTAAAAAAGATATTAAAAAATGAAAAAGATGATTTGCTATTAAAGTATGAAAATATTTTTATAGATTGTCCTCCCTCCCTTAGTCTTTTAACCATAATGTCATTAGTAGCAGCAGATGAATTATTGGTACCCCTTCAGACAGAATTTTTTGCCTTAGAGGGTATTACTCAATTGGTAAAAACCATAGAGAGAATTAAAATTAATCTTAACACTGAACTTAAGATTAGAGGAATTTTACTAACGATGTTTGATAAAAGAAACAAATTATCTTCACAAGTTGACGATGAAGCTAGAAAATATTTTAAAGAAAAAGTTTATCGGACTGTAATACCTAGAAATGTCAGACTATCAGAGGCACCATCTCATGGAATGCCGTGTGTAATTTATGATAAAAACTGCTTAGGCAGCAAATCATATTTTAATTTAGCAGATGAATTTTTAAATCAAAAAAATTTAAATACCGAAGGTAGATTATGATCAAAACAACTAAAAAAGGACTTGGTAAAGGTTTATCAGCATTATTTGGAGACTCTAATGAAAAACCAAAAGCTGCGAAGCAGAGAGAGGATGACAAAAACATACAAAAAATGGCTCTAATAGGGGATTTAAATCGTAATCCTTACCAACCTAGAACTAAATTTGATGAAGACAAAATAAATGAGCTTTCAAAATCTATAAAACAAAATGGATTGATCCAGCCCATTGCTGTTAGAGAGGATAAGACCGATCCAGGAAGATATGAAATTGTTGCTGGAGAAAGAAGATGGTTGGCTGCTCAAAAGGCAGGTTTGCATCAAGTTCCAATTGTCGTTTTAAAACTTAACGATAGTGAAACCTTAGAGGTAGCTATTGTAGAAAATGTTCAAAGAGAAAATCTTAATCCTATTGAGGAAGCCAAAGGATATGCAAGATTGAATAAAGAATTTGGATATGATCATGATAAAATCTCAAAATTTATTTCTAAAAGCAGAAGCCATGTTAGTAATACTTTAAGACTACTATCTCTTCCAAAAGATGTTATTTCAATGTTAGAAGAGGGTTTATTATTAGCAGGTCAAGCGAGACCATTAATTGGTTTATCAAATGCTTCACAGATAGCAGAAGATATTATTAAAAAAAGATTAACTTCCAGACAAGTTGAAAGCCTTTCTAAGATTAGTAAAAGTCCTTACAAACTTGAGAAGCAAATTGATTCTAACATTGCTGAAGTTCAACGGCTTATAGAAAATAATTTAGGGCTTAAAGTAAATATAACTAACCGAAAAAATAATTCTGGTAAAATAACTGTTGAATATAAAAATCTTGAACAATTTGATTTAATTTCAAAGCTACTTAGGCAGTAATAGATGCGCGATTGCAAATACTTATAAGTAAATTCTTTATAAGTACATCATTTCTTATTACTGAATTTTTTTTCATTATCAATTCAACTTTTGCAATTTTATTTAATGTATTTTCTAAATTTTTATTGTTCCACTTTTTTAATTGTTGAATATAGATTGGTTTATCCTTCCAAAAAACCTTTGTTTTCAATACATCTAGAGCGACTTCGTAATCTTTGGTTTCTTTATTAATATTTTGAATTTCTATCAATTTTACTACTCTGTTTGTCAAATTATTTAAGTAAAACATGAAATCTTCTTGTAAAAATTGAATTTCACTTAATAGACGGTTTACCTTTAGCTTGTCCCCAATAAGTGATGCATCTCTTATTTCATTAAAGTCTCGATTAAATTTTATATTTAATAATTCTTCCAATTCTTTTATAGAAATAACCTTTTCTGAAAAAAAACTTTTAATTTTAATTAATTCATTGTTAATAGTTTTTCTGTCATGACTAGAATTCGATATGATCAACGATACAATATTAGGAGAGAGACCCTTATAACCTTTCAACTTATAATTTATGTAATTGGCCAATGTTCTTTCAGTATCTTTATAACATGGTATTATTCCCAGATCTTGGTTTTTTTCAAAGAGATTTCTAATTTTTGATTTTTTTTCTAAGATAGGAGAAAAAATGTAAATACTTATATCTTCTTTTTTATTTTCCGTACTTTCTTTAATTTGTCCAAAACTTTTATCAGTTATTTCATGTAGAAAAATTATTTTTTTTGTGTTGAACAAGGAAGAATTATTTATATGCTGAGATAAAATATTTTTATCTTTAAGCATTTCTTCTTGAAACAGAATAATTACCTCAGATTCCTTATTTTTCATTTTTATCTGGTCTTTTATATCGTCTTTTATTCCATCATTTTCTCCATATAAAAGTACATATTTATATGGCTCTAATAGAGCAATATTATTTTCAATCATAAAGCTTTTTAAGATCATTTAATTTTTCAAATATATAGATAAAAAATTTATTATATCTTCTGTTATTGTTTCTGCCAGATTTTCTAAAGTTCTTTTTTCATTAGATAATGTATCAGAATGATTATTGGCAACACTATAACTGTTTGATTTCATAAATTTTTTTTCTATTTTTTTGGAATTCTTGACGTTAATCACAGTCAAATCTACATCTAAAACTAATTTATAACTTGTTATTTTGCCTGATATATTTTTATCTTTTATCTCTTTTTTTTTATTGATTAATAAATTAATATCAATCGTTCTTTCTGCTGCAGATGATGAATTTAGTAAAATTTCATTTTTTATAAGGTAGCCTATTCTTTTGTCACCACTTAACTTAATTTGTTGAACAAAATAACTTTTTTGTTTCAGTAGATTTGTAGATTTATATCCACACGCAGAAAAGCTCATTAAAAAAACTAATAATGAAACTGTTGTAATTTTTATTTTCATAAATTAAAAATTTTATTTTACAAGATAGTTTATAATCTTATCCTTTACAAAAATAATTCTCATTATTTTCTTATTTGTTAGAATTTTTCTTATTTTTTCACTTTTTTTAGTTATAGATACTACTTTTTCTTCTTTTAAGCTTTTTTCTATTTCTATCACTTCTCTTGTTTTTCCATTTATTTGAATAGCAATTTTAGTTTTTTGTTTCTTTAAAGAATCTTTTCTTATTTCTGGCCACGTTTCAATTTTAGACACACCTAACTTTTCTAGACATTCATTAGCGAGATGAGGAGTAAAGGGAATTAAAATGCTCATAAAATTTGATAGATTGTTTTTCAAACAAGTATTGCTTACTTTTTGGTTCATATATTTATTAATCAAATGATAAATCTCATAAACGTTAGCAACAGCAACATTTAGTTGAAAGTTTTCAATTAAATTAGTTATTTTTAAAATGTAATTATTAAAAAGATTATTAAATTCATCTTCAGTTTCTTTACTGATATTTTTCACATCAGAACGACCTAATATTCCCAAGTTTAAATTCCATATTTTTTGTAGAAATTTATATGCTGCGTTAACTCCCTGGTTAGACCATTGAACATCTTTATCTGGTGGACTGTCAGATAAAATGAACCATCTTACAGCATCAGCTCCGTAAATTTTAATCATACTTTCAGGGTCTATTATATTTTTTTTTGATTTTGACATTGCTTCCGATGCCCCAACTACTATTTTTGTTTTTGTTATTTTGTGAATGACATTTCCTGATTTGTCTTTCTCAACTTCTTCGGGAGAAACCCATTTATTATTTACGTCTTTGTAAGTTTCATGACAAACCATGCCCTGAGTAAACAAACCTTTAAATGGTTCTGAGTCTTTTACTTTATTGTTCGTCAATTTAACTGCTTTCATAAAAAAACGTGAATATAATAGGTGTAAAATAGCATGTTCTACGCCACCTATGTATTGGTCAACGGGCATCCAATAATTAAGCTTATTAATATCAAATGGTCCTTCCTTAAAATTTGGTGAACAAAATCTCATAAAGTACCAAGATGAATCTACAAAAGTGTCCAAAGTATCAGTTTCCCTAGTTAGCTCTTTTCCATCTATTTTAATTTCCTTCCATTTTTTTGCGCTGTCTAGAGGATTACCTTTACAATTTAAATCAATATTTTCTGGCAGTCGTACTGGAAGATCTTTTTTTGGAATAGGAAAAATGTTCCCTTTTTTGTCGTGGGCCATAGGTATAGGGCAACCCCAATATCTTTGTCTGGATACACCCCAGTCTTTTAATCTAAAGTTAATTTTTTTTTTGCCTAACTTCCTTTTTTCAAGAATTTCTATTGTTTTAACAATAGACTCTTCTGGAACTTTAAAGTCATTTAAAAACTTAGAATTAATTACTATTCCAGGTCCAGTGTACGCTTCTTTATGAACTTTAAAATTGTCATTTTTATCTAATGGTTTGACTACAGTTTTAACTTTTAAATTGTATTTGTTTGCAAAATCCAAATCTCTTTGATCATGTGCTGGACAACCAAAAACAGCTCCAAAACCATAATCCATTAAAACAAAATTCGCAAAATATACTGGAACTTTCTCATTTTCATCAAGTGGATTAATAGCAAACAAGTTAGTTTTAAACCCAATTTTTTCTCCTTGAGCAATAGACTCTTCAGTAGTGCCTGTTTTTGAACATTCGTCTTTAAATTTTTTAAATTCAGGATTTTTTATAAAATGTTTAGATACAGAATGATCAACAGAAAGCGCTAAAAAAGAAAATCCAAATAAAGTATCTGGCCTTGTGGTGAAGCACTTAATTGTATCTATAGGTAAATCACCTTCTATTTTAAAGTCAATTTCGCAACCAAAAGATTTACCTATCCAATTTTTCTGCATAGTTTTTACTTTATTTGGCCAGTTTTTCAATTCACTTAAGTCTTCAAGAAGTTCCTCTGAGAATTTAGAAATATTGAAGAACCATTGAGATAATTTTTTTCTTTGAACTGTTGCATTTGATCTCCATCCTTTCCCATCAATAACTTGTTCATTTGCAAGCACTGTTTGCTCAACAGGATCCCAATTTACATAAGTTTCTTTTCTAGAAACTAGTCCTAAATTATAAAAATCTATAAATAATTCTTGTTGATGTTTGTAATATTTTTCATCACAAGTTGAAATCTCTAGGTCCCAATCTATTGAAAGACCCAACATCTTTAACTGTCTTTTCATTTCTGTAATGTTTTTTTCAGTCCATTTTTTTGGATCTAAATTGTTCTCTCTAGCAGCATTTTCAGCTGGAAGTCCAAATGCATCCCAACCCATAGGATGTAAAACATTGTATCCTTTCATAGATTTGTAGCGAGCTACTACATCGCCAATGGTATAATTCCTCACATGACCCATGTGAATTTTTCCAGAAGGGTATGGAAACATTTCTAGACAATAAAATTTTTTTTTAGAATCTTTATAATTTTTTTTTTTCAGCCAAGACTTTTGCCATTTTTTTTCAATTAAATGAAAATTGACTCTTTCCATTGTGGTAAAGTTATTTTTTCTTTTTTTTCTCTTTGCTTTCTTTATCTAGCAAAGCTGCTTTTTTTATAATTGATACTTTTAGCTCTTCCTCAATTTTTGAACTAATTTTTTTGACAACACATTTAGTAGCTGTAGAACATAATTTTCTATGAACTATGATACTTAGACTGTTACTTTGAATTTCATTAGATAAAAATCTAACAGAAATTTTTATAGATTCATTCTGACTTGTTTGATCGCTGTACCAATCTGAAATAATAACACCACCAGAATAGTCAACCGTTGTTAGTGGTAAGAAATCTAAAATGTCCAATGTAGCTCTCCACATAGGATTTGAACTGCTAAATTCGTAACTAGTTTTTCCGCCTTTACCTATATCTTTAAGAGATATACCTCTTCCCTCTTTAAGGTTTTTTAAGGCTCTTTCTTTTCCCTGCACAGGTACTTTTCTAGAATCAACTGGTTTGTAGATACCGCATTCATTTAACAAAAGCAGTAAACTGGTCAAAATAACTGTAATTTTTAGAGTTTTTGACATCTTTTTAAGAAAATTAACTAACAATATTCTTAATGTCATGAATTTGCAATTTTATTGATGTTTTTTAAGCAAATATTCCCTTAATTCCTTAGTATTTTTAAATGTGATATAAATACAACACTTAATAAAAAAACCCCTTATTTTCTATAATTTAAGGGGTTTGTATTGGTTAAAATTAATATATTTCATCCACGTTATATATAACAACAATTAACAAAGGAAAAATATGAAAAATATAACTAAAGTTTTGTTATCCATATTTGCTTCTGTAGTTATCGCTAGTTCATCTTTTGCAGGTGAAGTATCTGTTACAGGTACTGCTGCAATGTCATACCACATTTCAGGTACTGACAGTTCAACTGGTAAAAATGACAACGGTAAAGCAATTGGTATAGCAAACGAAGTTGCCTTCAATGCTTCAGGCGAATTAGATAATGGCTGGGCTTGGAAATGGCAAACTGAGTTAGATTCTGGCGGAGAAGGTACTTCTGGTGCTGGTATCGATGACTCACAAGTAACTATTACAACTGACATGGGTACAATTGGAGTTTATACTTCAGAAGGTTCATTATCTTCAGGTAAATTTGGCTGGGATGTGACTGCACACGGTGCTCCTTCTGATAACGGTATGGCTGGATCTATGGTTCATGGTGCGAACTTAGGTTCATACAACTCTATTCAGTATCACATGCCTGCAGGTTTACTTCCATTTGGAATTACAGCTAAAGCTGGTAAATCTATCGGAGATGCGTCAATCAACAGTAAAAATGCTACTGGTGCTATAAACAATACGTCTATCACTAATGGTTCTGCTACTGTAGATAACGCATGGACAGCTGACACAGTTAGCGAATATACTGTTTCTGCTACTCCAATCGAAGGCCTAACATTAGTAGCTGACTATCTTGACGTTGGCTCAGTAGGTGCTTCAGCTGGTCAACAACCAGAATCAGGACACTGGTCTGCTAAATACGTTACAGGCCCAGTTTCTGTAGGTTATGGTAGAGGATATGTTGCAGCAGCAATTGGAACTCCAGGTGCTTCAGTAACTGAAGATTTTGAAAATACAGGCGCAGCTATAGGCTTTGCAGTAAATGATAATCTTTCAGTTTCTTATGCTAGAGAACAGTCAACAAAAAGCTACACAGACACAGCAGCTAATGTTGAGTTAGAAATCACTTCTATCCAAGGTGCTTACACTATGGGTGGATTAACGATTGCTTTAGCGTTAGATGACATTGAAAACTCAGGTTACGTTGCTAACGTAGACGAAAAAGAAACTATGTTAACGTTTACTTTTGCGTTTTAATTAGCAAATATACTATTTAAAAAAGCCGGCGAATTATCGCCGGCTTTTTTTTTATTTCTGATAAAATTGCAAAAGAATTAGCTTTTACAAGTCTTAATAAATTTAAATTTTTGTTTTTGATCCCTCCAAGAGGAACTAAATCTTCTTTAAAATTTCCTTTTGTCAGGTTAAATTTTAATACTCCAAGAAATGTATGTTTATTGGGATAATCAGTTTTAAATAATCTTGATAATACTATTATTTTACAACCTTGATTCTTTTTTTCATGAATTTCTTTTCTGTTATGAGCAGAACCAATAATTTTAAAAGAATTTTCTATAAATCTAACGTTGTAGTGCCTTTTGTTATAAGAGGAAATATACAAACCGTCTGCTTTACATTTAACAGCTGTATGTAAATTATTAGCTATATAAAATTTAATTGATCTTTTTTTACATTCATTCCTAAATCTTTTTAATTGATCAATATTTTCATGATTATTATTATTTCTATAGATAATTATAAATTTATTTCTTTTTTTTATTAAACTTAGATTTAATGTTTTTGTGTTTTCGATGTATAAATAGTAGTTATTTTTAGAAATAAACATTATGAACACAATAGTCGATAGATTAAATAAAATAAAATCTTATATTAAGAGTCAAAATAATAGTGAAAAAACTAATATTATTGCAGTAAGTAAAACCTTTAACCTAGAATATATTAGACCTCTAGCAGATTTCGGACACCTTCATTTTGGAGAAAATAAAGTTCAAGAAGCCGAAAAAAAATGGAAATCTTTCATGGTTAAAAATAAAGAAATAAAACTTCATATGGTTGGAAAACTTCAATCTAACAAAGCAAAAAAAGCAGTTGAGTTATTTGACTATATACATTCATTGGATAATGAAAAATTAGCTCAAACTTTAAGTAAAGCAGAAAGTAACTTTAATAAAAATTTATATTATTTTATTCAAGTGAATGTTGGTATGGAGAATCAAAAATCAGGAATAAGCCCTAATCAAATTAAGGAATTTTATATTTATTGTACTAAGGAGATGAAGCTTAACATTATAGGTTTGATGGCAATACCTCCAAATGATGGAGAAGAAGAAAAACATTTTAAATTTCTAAATGAGTCAAATATTTCATTAGGTCTTAAAGATTTGAGTATAGGTATGTCTGGAGATTATAAGAAGGCATTAAATTTTAATGCTACATTTTTAAGAATAGGAACAGGAATTTTTGGAAAACGAACTTAGGAAATAATAAGTTTAGTTTTTTTATTTATATAAGTTAATAATAATTTCATATCTTTTTTTGAAATAGCGACACATCCTTTAGTAGGGCTATAATTTTTTTTTGCAATATGAAGAAATATTGCACTCCCTTTATTTTTTATTACTGGTCTTAAATTATAATCTATTATTAAAATTACATCATAAGTATTCTCATTTTTATGAAGTTTTTCAGCACTATAGATAAAAGGAAACTTTATTAATTTATTGTAAGAATTTGAGTTTGGGTCGTCACACCAACCCATATTTTTCTTTATTGTAATTTTCTTTAAATAAGATTGTATTTTGAATATTTTATCTTTTCTATATAACAAATATTTAAATTTAAAAGCACCTTTTGGCGTACAACCATCTCCTTCCCTTTTTTTTCTTGAAATTCCTCTTTTACCAATGGCGCATTTTATCTTATAATTACCAAAGTATAATTTTTTATTTTTTAGTTTTATATGCATCATCAAAATAATACAGTTGATATCCTTTGTATCGCTGGAAATGATTTTAGCAATTCAATCAGTGAACTTAAAGAGCATTTAAATTTTAATTTGTCTTTTTTAGAAAAGAATAAAATTGACAACATTTATGGCAACTTTGATGCTGTTTTGATACATGAGGATGTATTAGAAGATAAAAACATCTTAAAGACTATTAGTAAAATTAGTATTACAAAAATGTTAATTGCTAAATCTCAATATTCTCCTAGTCATAAATATGATGAAAAAATTAATTTACCTATAGATATCAATGAACTTAATAAAAAAGTGCTTGAGCTTAACATGAAAAAGAAATTTTCTTTAAACTCATCAATTCAAATAAAAGATTATATTTTAGATAAAAATGAAAAAAAAATTAAAAAAGATGATCTTTCAATAGTTGTTACAGAAAAAGAAATTCAGTTAATAGAATTGTTATTTAATAGTAAAAAATATCTTAAAAAAAATATTATATTAAAAGAAGTTTGGAAATATGCTTCTGATGCTGATACCCATACTGTTGAAACTCATATCTATCGTTTAAGAAAAAAAATTATTGATAAATTTCAGGATAATAATTTTATTATTAATACAAAGAGTGGTTATATAATTTGAAAAAAAGAAATAAAATTGCAATAGATTTGTTTACAAAAAAATACGGTAAAAGAATTGTTAAACCTAAGAAAGGTAAAGGAAGTTTTAAAAGAAAAAAAAGAGTTAATCCAATCTAGCGCCAATCTTTTGAATTACTTTAGAAGACATTTCTGTTCCTTTTTCTAAACTATTTTTTAATGATAAATTATTTATATAACCGTATAAAAAACCTGCTGCAAAAAGGTCCCCAGCACCTGTTAAGTCTACAATTTTAAGATTTTTTTTAGCTTTGCACTCAATAATTTCATTTTTTTGTATTGCCACACTTCCTTTCTCACCTCTAGTTATGACTATCAGTTTTCCAAGTTGTTTGCCAAATGTGACTACTTCCTCAAAGTTTTTAGAATTAGTTAATGATAAAATTTCTTGTTCATTTGCGAAGGTTATATCTAATTTATTTTTTACTAAATTTAAGAAATGTATTTTATGTCTATCAACACAAAATTGATCAGATAACGACATGGCAACTTTTTTTGAATTCTTCATAGCTTTCTCGAATGCTTTTTTGGGTTCACCTTCATCCCAAAGATATCCTTCTAAAAAAGTTATTTCACTATTCTTAACAGCATTGGCATCAACATCATTTTCATTAATTTTTCCTGCAGTTCCTAAGAAAGTGCACATTGTTCTCTCAGAATCAGGAGTTATTAATATTAAACAAGTTCCAGTAGGTAATTTTTCTTTTTTCTTTGAATAAAAATAATTTACTTTTTCCCTCTTCAAACCTTCTTCATATTTATTTCCTAAGTTATCTTCACTAATTTTACCTATAAATCCTACTTTACTTCCAAGTTGAGACAATCCAACAATAGAATTTGCGACAGATCCACCTGAAATTGTTTCTTCAATTTTTAAATTAGATAATAGTTTTTTAAATTCAACTTCATTTACTAGTTTCATTGTGCTTTTTGTTAACTTATTGTTAGCCAAAAAAGAATCATCTACTTTACAGATAACATCAACTATTGCGTTTCCAATTCCTAAAACTTTCATATTAAGCTTTCTTTGTTTTAACTGGTTTTTTTCGATTAGGATAACAAGTAGTACAAATTTTACAAGTTAGACCATAGCATTCTCTTGCCCTACAGTATTCTCTTCCATAATAAATTATTTGAAGATGAAGTTTGTTCCAATATTTTTTAGGAAATAACCTTTTAAGATCCTTTTCAGTTTGAATAACATTTTTACCATTGGTCAAACCCCATCTTTGAGCTAAACGATGAATATGTGTATCTACAGGAAATGCAGCATATCCAAATCCTTGGGACATGACTACGCTTGCTGTTTTATGTCCTACACCATGTAATTCCTCTAGTTCTTTGAAATTTCCAGGCACTTTTCCTGCATGTTTTTCTACCAATTGTTTAGAGAGCAAGTATATGCTTTTGGCTTTGTTTCTAAAAAAGCCTAGTGTCTTTATTAATTTTTCAATTTTTTTTCTTCCTAATTTTACAAAATGTTCTGGCTTATTATATTTTGGATAGATTTTTTTAGTTGCTTTATTTACATTAACATCTGTTGTTTGTGCAGATAAAGCTACAGAAACTAATAGAGTAAATAGATTTTTATGTTTTAAAGGTATAGGAGTTTTAGGATAAATTTGGTTTAAAATTTTTAATACTTTTTTTGATCTTTTAATTTCATCCATTATTTAAAATTCAAGACATCTCTCATTGAATATAAACCTGGTTTTTTCCTCATTAACCATTTTGCTGCAGTTAACGCACCTTCGGAGAAAAGTGCTCTGTCAAAAGCCTCATGGTTCAAGGTAACCGCTTCTTTTCCACTGGAAAAAGAAACCTCATGTTTTCCTACAACCAATCCTTTTCTGATTGAATTAAAATTAATTTTTTTACTATATGGAAAAGATTTTCTATTTAGGTATTTTTTTCCAATTAATTTATATAGATTTTTATTTTTTCCTACTGCTATACCTTTTCCAAGCATTAAGGCTGTTCCCGAAGGATAATCTTTTTTATTTTTATGATGAGTTTCAAAAACTTTACTTAAAAAATTGCTGTTAAGGGATCTTGAAGTTATTTCAGTCAAATACATTAATAAGTTCACACCTAAACTCATATTTCCAGCTTTTAGAATAGGTATTTTTTTAGAATATTTTTTAATTATATTTTCCTCTCTCCTAGTGAAACCTGTTGTTCCAATGACCACTCTTTTTTTTAATTTAGAAGCAATTTTCAACACTTCTAGAGTACATTTCGGAACTGTAAAATCTATTATTACATTTGTATTTTTAAATGCATATTTGTTGTTTAGACTAGGTTTGATACCCATTATTTTTTTATTTATTATTTTATTTTCAGTTATAGATACTAATTTAAAGTTTTTGTTTTTTTTTGATGTCTTAATGAGTTGTTGACCCATTCTTCCCATAAAACCAGTTACTGCTAAATTAATTTTTTTCATTAATATATAAGATTTATAATTACAATAATAACAAGAACAATTATAGCCCAAATAGATAAATTTTTTAAAAATTGTTTTATCTTATTATTTGTAGATAAAAATGCTGGTAAGATTAAAATTAATACTGCAATTAAAAATATTGCAGACATTATTTGTCCAGTTTCCATTAATTTTATGAACCTTTCCAGAATTTTTTAGCTTTTTCAAAGAAACCTTTAATTATAGGATTTGGTTTACTGTCTTCTATTTCTTTAAACTCTTCTAAAAGTTCTTTTTGTCTTTTAGATAATGATGTAGGAACTTCAGTTACAATTCTAATATATAAATCTCCAAAAATATTTCTTCTTAAAATAGGCATGCCTTTACCTCTCAATCTTAGTTGCTTTCCATGTTGAGTCCCTGAAGGTATTTTGATTTTTGATTTTCCTCCATCTATAGAAGGAACTTCTACGGTCGTACCTAACGCAGCATCAGAAAATGTTATAGGTAACTCATAATATAGATTTTCTTCAGATCTTTTAAAAATATTGTGAGAGTCTATTGATATAAATAAATACAAATCACCAGAAGTCGCACCTTTTGTTCCAGCTTCGCCTTTACCAGACAATCTAATTCTTGTTCCATCATCTACTCCTCTTGGAATTTTAACTGAAACATTTTCTTGACTTTGTATTTTTCCGTTACCGCTACAAATATTACAAGGTTTTCCTATTGTTTCACCATATCCACTACAATTGTGACAAGTTTGTTGAATAGTAAAAAATCCCTGGTTAGATCTAATTTTTCCTTTTCCACCACAGTAGTTGCAGGTTATAGGCTTAGAACCTTTTGCTGCGCCACTCCCAGAGCAATCTTTACATTTTTTATAGGTATTATATCTGACTTTTTTTTCTAAACCTTTATATGCTTCTTCAAGGCTTATGCTTAAGTCGTATCTTAAATCATTTCCTCTATTATTAGATCTCCTTGAAGTACTGCCAAAACTACTTCCAAAGTTATCTCCAAAAAAATCTTCAAAAATATCTGAAAATGAAGATGAGAAATCAAAATTGCTAAAACCTTGTCCGCTACCAGCGCCTTCGAATGCTGCATGTCCGAATTGATCATAATTAGCTTTTCTCTTTTCATCAGATAAAACATGATATGCTTCACTGGCTTCTTTAAATTTTTCTTCTGAAGCTTTATTGCCTTTATTTTTATCTGGATGATATTTGAGTGCTAGTTTTCTATACGCTTTTTTTATATCTTCTTTTGATGAAGATTTATTAATACCTAAGATATCATAATAATCTCTCTTTGCCACAGGACGTCTCCTTTTATATTATATCTTAGGCGCTTTTTTCTTTATCTTCTTTTACGTCTTCAAAATCGGCATCAACGACATTTTCTTTTCCTTTGTCATCAGATTTAGTTTTTTTTCCACTATCATTTTTATCAGGTTGTGTTTTTTGCTGACTTTTATAAACAGCCTCTCCCAACTTCATGGAAACTTGTATTAAATTTTGTGTTTTCTTTTTAACTTCCTCATTATCAGTGCCTTTAAGAGCATTTCTTAAGTCAGATATACCCGTTTCTATGGCTTTCTTTTCTTCTGCAGAAATTTTATCACCATGTTCTTTCAAACTTTTTTCTGTTGTGTGAATAATACTGTCAGCTTGATTTCTTGCATCAACAGTATCTCTTTTCTTTTTATCAGCATCTTTATTAGCTTCCGCTTCTTTAACCATTTTTTGAATTTCTTCTTCAGACAAACCACCAGAAGCTTGGATTTGAATCTTTTGTTCTTTACCAGTTCCTTTGTCTTTTGCAGAAACATTAACTATTCCGTTTGCATCAATATCAAAAGTTACTTCAATTTGAGGAACTCCTCTAGGGGCATTAGGTATTCCAACCAACTCAAAATTTCCTAAAACTTTGTTATCTGCAGCCATTTCTCTTTCACCTTGCAAAACTCTTATAGAGACTGCAGGCTGATTATCTTCAGCTGTAGAAAAAACCTGACTTTTCTTAGTTGGTATAGTTGTATTTTTTTCAATTAATTTTGTTGATACTCCGCCCAAAGTTTCAATGCCTAGTGATAAAGGTGTGACATCTAAAAGCAATACATCTTTAACATCTCCTTGTAATACACCTGCTTGAATAGCAGCTCCCATAGCTACCACTTCATCAGGATTTACGCTCTTATTAGGTTCTTTACCAAAGAAATTTTTTACTGTTTCAATAATTTTTGGCATTCTAGTCATGCCTCCAACCAGAACTACCTCATTAATTTCAGCTGCAGAAAATCCAGAATCTTTTAATGCTGTTTTGCATGGGGCTAAAGTTTTTTCTATTAAATTTTCAACTAAAGCCTCAAGTTTAGCTCTAGTAAATTTTAAATTTACATGCTTAGGACCAGTTTTATCAGCAGTTATAAAAGGAAGATTAATCTCAGTTTGTGTTGCTGAAGATAATTCTATCTTAGCTTTCTCAGCAGCTTCTTTTAATCTTTGTAAAGCAAGTTTGTCATTTTTTAAATCTATACCGTTATCTTTTTTAAATTCTCCAATTAAGTAGTCTACAATTGCATCATCAAAATCTTCTCCACCTAAAAAAGTGTCTCCATTTGTAGATTTAACTTCAAATACTCCATCACCAATCTCTAAAATTGAAACATCAAATGTACCGCCTCCTAAATCATAAACTGCAATCTTTTTTCCACCTTTTTTGTCTAATCCATAAGCTAGTGATGCAGCTGTGGGTTCATTTATAATTCTTAAAACTTCTAGTCCTGCAATTTTACCAGCATCTTTTGTTGCTTGTCTTTGAGCATCATTAAAATAAGCAGGCACTGTTATTACGGCTTTTGTGACCGCTTGACCTAGATATTTTTCTGCTGTTTCCTTCATTTTTTGTAAGATGAAAGCTGATATTTGTGATGGAGAATATTTTTTACCCTTTCCTTCTACCCAGGCCTCACCTTTGTCTGACTTAATAATTTTAAAAGGAACTCTTCCAATATCTTTTTTAACTGAACTGTCTTCAAAAGTTCTTCCTATAAGTCTTTTAGTAGCAAAAATAGTATTCTCTGGATTGGTTACTGCTTGCCTTTTGGCTGGCTGACCAATTAATTTTTCATCTTTATCTAAGAATGCTACAACAGAAGGAGTGGTTCTAGTTCCTTCTGCATTTTCTAAAACTTTTGCTTGAGAGCCTTCCATGACAGCTACACATGAATTAGTTGTTCCAAGATCTATTCCTATTACTCTGCTCATTATATTTTATCCTTTTATTAGCTTTTTATATGGGTGTTTTTTTTTGTTCTACAAGTCATTCCAGCCTATTTTTTTTCATTTTTTTCCTTATTAACTGGTACTTTTTTCTTAGAAACAGCAACAAATGAGGGTCTTAACAGTCTTTCCCCAAACATGTAACCAGGTTGCATTTCTTGCATAATGGTTCCTGGCTCCTCCTCTTCATTTTCTATTTCAAGCATTGCCTGATGAAGATTTGGATCAAATTTTTCTTTTATACATTTAATTCTCTTAATATTATTTTTTTCAAATATGGAGATAAGATCTTTTTCAATTACTTCAATATTTTTTAAAAATTTTTCAAGATCTTTACTATTTTTTAAAACTTCATCATTTTTTATAGATACCTGTGCTCTCTGTAAGTTGTCTAATAAAGTCAATGTTTCTCTTGCAAAATTGAAGCCACCAAATTCAAAAGCTTCTTTAGTTTCTTTTTCAAATCTTCTTCTTTGATTTTCAAGTTCAGCAAGAGTTCTTAAAAGTTTATTTTCTGTTTCTTTTAACTTCTCCTCTATTGACAACCCTTTTTTATCGTTTTTTTTGGAATCTTGAGCTAACTCTTGGTTTTTTTTAACCTTATCATAACTATCATTTTTACTAGCTTTTTTATCGTTCTTAGTTTCCATAACTGATATATAGGAGTAAAAAATACAATTACCAGATATAAATGAAAAAAATTAAACAGATTTTAATAGGAACACATAATAAAGGAAAATTTAAAGAACTAAGCTATTTATTGCCAAGAAAACTTAAAAAAATTTCTCCATTGGAATTAAAAATAAAATCTCCAAAGGAAAGTGGAAAGAGTTTTTTAGAAAACTCTAAATTAAAAGCAAATTATTTTTATAAAGCTTCTAAAATTCCCTCAATATCTGATGATTCAGGACTGTCAATTAGTTGTTTAAAGGGAAAACCAGGAATTTATTCTGCGAGATGGGCAAAAAAGTATGGAGGTTTTAAACAGGCAATGAAAAAAATTATTAAAATGGTTGAAGAAAAAAATAAAAATAAAAAATTTAAAAATACAAAAGCTAAGTTTGTCTGTAGCCTAACCTATCGTTTTTCAAATAGTCATATTTTTAATTCTCAAGGAGAAGTACAAGGAAATATATCTAAGAAAATTAAAGGAAAAAATGGTTTTGGATATGATCCAATTTTTATTCCAAGAAAACATTATATTACCTTTGGTCAAATGAAATGGAAAAAAAAAATTTTGATGGATCATAGATATATTGCTTATAAAAAAATAAAAAAAAAAATTAGTATTCTATAAATTTTTTATCACCAGTTTTATATATACTTAATTTTTGTGAAACTTTTCCATCATCAAATCTAAAAGTTCCTATTTTACCTTTTATCTCACTTTTTATGAAGAAATCGTTAATTGAATCTATTCCTTTGTTTTTTTTCCAAATATAATAAATTAATCCTAGAGCGTCATAAGATAAAATTGTTATTTCAGAAGGATTTAGATTAAATGTTTTTTTATATTTATCATTATATCTATTAAAGTTTTTAAGATTTACTGAAGGATAATATAAGTTTTTCACAGACCTTTCATAAAATATACTTTCATCAAACCATTGGTTAACTGTTGTAAGTAAAACTTTTTCATCATCCACATCTACAAAAGCCAAAGAAGCCAAAACACTTTTTAAACTATTTCCAAAATCAATTATGATAACAGAGTCAAAATTGATTTTCCCAAGAGTATATCTTTGTTCTAGTTTTTTTAATTCATTTATTGACTGTTCATCCTCTTTTTTTTCAAGTAATTTTTTTCTTATTTCTAAGTTCCTTTTTCTTTGAGGATAATTTGTTAATTTTTCTATTTCTCCAGTTAAAATTTTGGGGTCAGGATCATATTTAAATATTTTAAAGTTTTTTAAATTTATCTTTTTAATTCTTTTTTCAACAAAATCTTCATACTTATTTTTTGGATACATTATTATAGTTTTCTTTTTACCTTGCTTATTTATAAATTTTTCTAAGGCTAAAATTTGTGAGTCCAAACTTATTCCAATGCTAATTATATTCTCTCTTATTTTTGGTTCTTTATTTGATAATGAAATAAAAATTATATTCTTATATTTTTTTATTTCTTTGAAATAATCAGAGTCAACTGGACCTATTATTATTTTAGCGCCAGTATTAATAATTTCTTTTATGGACTTGTTTAACTGTTCTTTATTATTTGATCCTGAGTCTCTAGGTATAATTATTATTTTTTTATCTCCTATTTCTTCCAAAGCTAGTTGAGTTGAAAGTAGTAATGAATTTCCCAAATTTTTGTATTCTCCAGAAAAAGGTGCCAAAAGACCAATCTTTAGTTTGTCTGTATTTTCATAACTTAAAACATTGGTATTAAAAAAAATTAATATATAAGATAAAAAAGAGATAAATATTTTAATCATTTTAAATGAATTTTTTTAAACCAGGTTTATATCTTGTTTCTACTCCGATAGGAAATCTTGAAGATATAACTTTGAGATCATTAGATATTTTGAAGAATTCAGATATCATTTTATGTGAAGATACAAGAAGATCATTAAAATTATTAAATCATTATAACATCAAAAAAAAACTAGTTCCTTATCATAAATTTAATGAAAAAAAAGAACTCAATAAAGTGATAAAATATTTAAATGAGGGCAAAATTTTGTCATTAGTATCAGATGCTGGCACTCCACTTTTATCAGATCCTGGCCTTTTACTGGTTAAGGAATGTTTAAACAGTAAGATTGGTGTCTATCCAATACCGGGACCATCTTCAATCACTGCCTCAATGAGTGTTTCTGGCTTTGAAGATAAATTTATTTTTTATGGTTTTTTGCCTAAAAAAGAAAAGGAATTAAGGAGAGTTTTGTTAAATTTAAAAGATTCTAATTTTTCAATAATCTTCTTTGTACCTGGTATTAAAATAAACTTTTATATAAAAAATTTTAAATCTTACTTTTCAGGAAGAAATTTATTAATTGCAAGAGAATTGACCAAGATTCACGAAACCTATTATAGAGAGAGCGTGGATAAAATTAAACTATTTTCCAATCCTCTTAAGGGAGAAGTAACCATTGTAATTTCTAAAAAATATAATAAAAATGAAATAAGTTCTAATACTGATATAACAAAACAAGCTATGAAATACTTAAAAAAATATAGTTTGAAAGATGTAGTTGATTTAATTTCAAAGAAAGAAAAAGTTTCTAAAAAAAAAATCTATCAAATTTGTCTGAAAATAAAAAAACATGAAAAAAATTCTTAGTTTATTGGTAATTTTTTTGTTTTTAACTTCTTGTGGAGGTAAAAATATTGGTGGTTTTGGCAAAGGAGTAAATATTACTTTTGACCCTAGAACTGTAGGAATGCAAATTGACGATACAATAATGCAAAAAAACTTAATTGCAAGATTAACGCTAAAAGAAAAAAAGTATTTTTTATCAATTCAAGTTGAAGTTTTAGACGGAAGAATTTTTGTAACAGGAAAAGTTGATGAACCGGAGGAAAAAATTAAAATTACAAAATTAGCCTGGGAAACAAAAGGGGTTAGGTCAGTAAAAAATGCGATTCAAATAAAAGGAAAAAGTAATTTTAAAAGTACAGCTGGAGATATTGTTATAACTTCACAGCTAAAATCTGCAATGATTTTTAATAAAAAAATTAAGTCTTCAAATTACACTTTAGAAACCATAAATAAGAAAATTTACATTTTTGGTATAGCATTTGATCAAGATGAAAGAGAACAAGTAATAAAAGAAGCTAAAGAAATATACAACGTAGAAAAGGTTATACCTACAATTTATCTTGTCTCTGAATTGAGTAGAAGTAGAAATTAATTATTTTTTTTATTTTTATAGTTAATAATATTAGCAGAATAAGCTGCTACGGAAGCAAGATTCAATATGTCATTTGGAGACGATCGCAAGGGAGCAATTTCTATTGGTAAGCCCAATCCAATTAAAAGTGGCCCAATTGTTTTTGCCCCTCCGATAGTTCTCATAAGTTTGGTAGATATGGCTGCACTATGTAGAGCTGGCATTATTAAAATATTAGCATTACCTACTATTTTAGAAAATGGGTATGTTTCTTTATATTTAGGATTCAAAGCAACATCTGGCTGCATCTCTCCATCAAAATCAAAATCAACTTTTTTATTTTTTAGAAGCTCAATTGCATCTCTAACATGTTTTGTGTTTCTAGAAGTTGGTTTGCCAAATGTAGAATGAGAAAGAAAAGCTACTTTAGGATCAAAACCAAATAATCTTGCAACTCTAACGCTTGATATTGCAATTTTAGTTAATTTTTCTGCAGAAGGGAAATCATTTACTTGCGTGTCAGCAATGAAAATAGTTTTTTTGGGTGTGATTAACATATTTAAACCAAATAAACTTTCACCAGGTCGAGGATCTACAATTTTTTTAAGACTTTCAATTGAGGCTGCATAATGCCTTATATTTCCTGTTACCATCGCATCTGCATCTCCGCATTCAACCATTGAAGCTCCCCAAATGACACGATCGTTTCTGATTAATCTGTCCACGTCCCTTTCTAAAAGACCTTTTCTTTGTAATTTGCTGTATAGTTTTTTAGTATATAATTCTCTTTTATCTTTGTTAGTTGAGTTGACAATTTTGATGTTGTAATTTTCATCCAATCCAATTTCTTTTAACTGTTCTTTTACTCTTTTTTCATTTCCAATCACGATCGGAGTACCAAGGCGGCTATTTTTATAGGCAATTGCAGCTTTTAACATATTCTCATCCTCTCCTTCAGCAAAAACTACTGTCTTAGGATTCTTTTTAATTTGAGCATTAATCCCTTGCATAATACTCATGGAAGGATCAAGTCTATTTGTTAGTTGATCTTTATATGCTTCGATATCTTTTATTTTTTTTCTTGCTACACCACTTTTCATTGCTGCTTCAGCTACTGCTGAAGGAATTCTACTAATTAATCTTGGATCAAAGGTTGAGGGGATAATATATTCTTTTCCGTAATGTGGTCTTTCTCCTCCGTAAGCATTTACTACTTCATCTGGAACTTCTTCTCTAGCAAGAGATGCTATAGCTTGAGCCGCTGCTATTTTCATTTCTTCGTTGATTTCTTTTGCTCTTACATCAAGAGCACCTCTAAATATATATGGGAACCCAATTAAATTATTAACTTGATTTGGATAGTCAGATCTTCCCGTAGCAACTATTGCATCCGATCTTACTTCATCTACTAACTCAGGTTTTATTTCTGGATCAGGATTGGCACAGGCAAATATGATTGGTTTTTTTGCCATAGATTTTATCATATCTTGAGTAACTGTATCTTTTGCTGACAAACCTAAAAAAACGTCTGCTCCTTTAATTGCTTCTTTTAGAGTTCTGAGTTTCGTATCAATAGCATGTGCTGACTTAAATTGGTCAACATTATCTCTACCTTTATAAATTACACCTTTTCTATCAACCATAATTATATTTTCATTTTTTGCTCCAATACTTTTGAATAAATTGACACAAGCTAATGCTGATGCACCTGCACCATTAACAGTAATTTTTACATTTTGAATTTTCTTTTTTGAAATATCCAAAGCATTAATTAATGCAGCAGTAGTTATTATAGCAGTGCCATGCTGATCATCATGAAAAATTGGTATGTCCAAAGATTCTCTTAATTTTTGTTCTATTATAAAACAATCTGGTGCAGCAATATCCTCTAGATTTATTCCTCCAAAACTATTTCCAATATTTTGGATACATTTAATTATCTCATCTGAGTTTTTATTATCTATTTCAATATCAATAGCATCTATGTCCGCAAATCTTTTGAATAAAACAGCCTTACCTTCCATGACTGGTTTCGATGCTAATGCTCCCAAATTTCCAAGTCCTAAAATTGCAGAACCATTGCTTATTACAGCCACTAAGTTTCCTTTGCTTGTATATTCATAGGCTGCATCTGGATTTTTTGAAATTTCTTTAACAGGAACTGCGACCCCAGGAGAATATGCTAGAGAAAGGTCTCTTTTAGTTGTTAAAGATTTTGAAGAAACAATCTCAATTTTGCCAGACTTTCCTTTATTATGAAAATCTAATGCTTCTTTATCTGTATAATGATCAATTTTTGATTTTTTTGTCATTCAGTTTTTAGTATGTAATATAAATGGTATTTAATCACTAATAATTTGTCTTAATTATGAATTTATTATCCTCAACATATATTTTTAGTTTTTATACCTTAATTAGTAGGATTTTAGGTTATATCAGAGATATATTGATAGCTGCTTTTTTAGGAGCTTCAATTTTTGCAGATGCTTTTTTTGTAGCCTTTAGGATTCCAAATACCTTTAGAAGGTTATTTGCAGAGGGCACATTTAACGCTGCTTTTATTCCAAGTTATACATCTGAAAAAAAAAATAACGATTCTAGATCGAAAAAATTTGCTGACGATGTTCTATCTTTACTTATTCTAATATTACTCGCTATAATCCTTATTGTTGAAATTTTTACTCCATATTTTGTTTATTTAATTGCTCCTGGATTTTATGAAAATTCAGAAAAATTTGAATTAGCTGTTGATCTCGTAAGAATAACATTTCCCTTTTTATTATTTGTAAGCTTATCTTCATTTTTTTCTGGGATCTTAAACTCAAATAATAGATTTGCTGCAGCAGCAGCTGCTCCTATTGTTTTAAATATCATTTTAATATTAACTCTCTTAATTTCTTTTTCATTTAAATTAGATTTTGCAGTCAACTTATCTTATGGTGTTACTCTTTCTGGAATTATACAATTAATATTTTTAATAATTGCAAGTAGAAAATATTATAAACCTTCAATTGCGTTTAAAACTAAAATTAATTCTAAAGTTAAATTCTTTTTAAAAAAACTTTTACCTAGTATTTTTTCTTCTGGTGTTACTCAAATTAATATTTTAGTTGGGACAATTATAGCTTCCTTTGAGGCAGGGGCAGTTTCTTATTTATATTACGCTGACAGAATTTATCAAATCAATTTAGCAATTGCAGGAATTGCAGTTGGAACTGTTTCTCTTCCTGCTTTATCTAAAAGTTTAAAAGTTGGAAAAATTTATGAAGCGAAAAGCATACAAAACAAATCAATAGAGTTATGTTTTTTATTTTCGATACCCGCAAGTATTGGTTTAATAATAGCCTCTAGAGAAATTGTAGATGCTCTTTTTGGATATGGTTCTTTTTCAGAAGAAAATGTAATTTTGACGGCGAAGGCTTTAAAATATTTTGGTTATGGAGTTCCTGCTTTTGCTTTAGTAAAAATTTTATCAAATTTTTTCTTTGCAAGAGATAACACAAAAACTCCATTTTACTTATCTCTATTTAGTGTAGCTCTAAATATTGGAATAAGTATTAGTTATTTTAAAGAAGTAGGATTTATAATTATTCCAATAGCAACCTCTATATCAACTTGGATGGCAGTGATTTTTTACTTAATTTTATTAAACAAATCTAAATTTATAATTTTAAATACTTTGCCTTTTTATAGTATTTTCAAAATTATTATTTCCACAATAATAATGTCTTTTACTTTATATTATGGAATAGATATTTTTGAGGATAAATTAATTTATAGCAATAATTATAAGTCCATTTATCTATTAATTATGGTAAGTTTAGTAGCAACGATTTATTTAATATCTTGTTATTTATTTGGTTTATTAAAAATTAAAAATTACAAAACAAATTAAAATGAGCAATAATAAAAAATTAGTTTTTTCTGGCGTTCAACCAACAGGAAATCTTCATTTAGGAAATTATCTTGGAGCGTTTAAGAATTTTGTTTCATTGCAAAAAGAGTCAGAATGTATTTATTGTGTAGTAGATTTGCACGCTATAACAGTCTTTCAAGATCCTAAAAAGCTAAAAGAAAATATTCTTGAAACCACAGCTGGTTTTTTAGCATCAGGACTAGACTCTAATAAAAGTATTATATTTAATCAGTCATCCGTAAGCGAACATGCAGAATTAGGATGGATATTAAATTGTGTGGCTCGATTAGGATGGTTAAACAGAATGACTCAATTTAAAGATAAAGCAGGCTCTGATAAAGAAAAGGCGAGTGTAGGACTTTATATATATCCAAATCTTATGGCTGCGGATATTCTTTTATATAAAGCAACACATGTTCCTGTTGGAGCCGACCAAAAACAGCATTTAGAATTATGTAGAGACATAGCTCAAAAATTTAATAATGATTTTAAATCAAAAAATTTTTTCCCTTTACCAGAACCTTTAATTCAAAAGAATATTTCTAGAGTAATGAGTCTAAGAGATGGTTTAAAAAAAATGAGCAAATCTGAAGAATCAGATTATGGTAGAATAAATCTTAAAGATACTGCTGATGATATTTCAAAAAAAATTAAAAAAGCTAAAACAGATTCTTTACCAATTCCAGAAAGCGAAAAAGAACTAGAGAAAAGACCTGAGGCACTTAACTTGCTTAATATTTATTCAGACATTACTAAAACTTCTCTAAAAAAAGTATTAGAAGAAACCAAGGGAAAGGAATTTTCTTATTTGAAAGAAAGGCTCTCGGAAGTTTTAATTGAAACAATCTGCCCTGTTGGAAAAAAATTGAAGGAATTAACAAGTGATAAAACATATTTAGAAGAAGTTCTAAAAAAAGGTAGAGAAAAAGCATCAAAAAAGGCTGAGGAAAACCTTAAAAAGATACGTGAAATAGTAGGATTATTGTAATATATAATAACTTGTTATGATACGTACTGAACAAACACCAAACCCTGATTCATTAAAGTTTCTATCAGAAAAAACAATTTCTGAAGTAGGGATGGAAGAATTTCAAAGTAAAAATAAAAATAAAATCAATAATAATTTTATTAAAAATCTTCTTGAGGTTCAAGGGGTAGAACTAATTCTTCTTTCTGACACTTTTTTAACTGTAAAAAAAACTAGTGAAGCTTCTTGGGATGTTCTTAAACCAACGGTAATATCCCATATTAATGATTATTTTCAAAAAAATGATAAACCAATTTTAGAAAAGAAAGAAAAAGAGAAAAAATTTAATGAGGACACAGATGAAACTGTTAAAAAAATTAAAGAAATTTTAGACAAAAAGATAAGACCTGCTGTTGCAAGAGATGGAGGAGATATAAAATTTAAATCATTTGAAAAGGGAATTGTAAAAGTCGAACTCCAGGGTAGTTGTTCTGGTTGTCCAAGTTCATTAATGACTTTAAAACAAGGTGTTCAAAATCTTCTTTGCCACTATGTGGACGAAGTAAAATCTGTGGAAGCGCTTTAAAATGAAAAAAAATTTGAGTTATAGAGACAAATTATTAGAACTTGCTACAATATACAGAGTTAGTGAGGTTAATAATTATACAAGAAACAAAAAATATTTAACTACTCCTCAATTAGAACATATTTTAAAAAAAAACAAAGTACCAATACCTACGGAGATAAATAAAAGTCTTCTAGAAATTCAGGTTAAAAAGATCTCAAAACCTGTATATCAAACAGGTAATAAAATTACTGGTTTTTTTGGTTCAATAATGACAGAGTTTTTAAGATTTTTAACTTCTATTAAAAAAGCATTCATAAAATTAATACAGACCATCTTTTATGGAATTTTAAATTTAGGAACTTTAATTAGCAAAGGAACTGTAAACTCTTTAAATTGGATTTATAATTTTAAATCCAAAGAAAAAAAAGGAAACTCGATTGTTACAGTAGGTTTGTCTTTTTCTTTCTTGGTCCTTTTAGTAATCGCAGCGTTTAATGTTGTAGATGTTTTTAAAGAAACTGAAACTAAAAAGGTTGTATTAGAGAAGAAAATAGATAAAGCTGAAGATAAAAAGATTATTCCAAAAAAAAAGAAAGAAACTAAGTCAAAAAAAACAACTGAAAAGTCTAAAAAGCCTAAGCAAAAACAGCTGGCCAAAGATTTAGAAAAGAAAAAAGAAAAAAAGGCTCAAGAAGAAGTTACAGAGTTAGTGTTACCCAATTTAAATTTAAAAACTGAAACTGTTCTAAACTTATTTGAAGATGTACAATATGATCTAAAAAAAGTAAGATTTGAAAAGAAAGTAAGACCTATTTACTTTACACAGTTTCCAAAAGATCTTGATGAAATTTCTAGCACTAAACTTAAAAAAGAGACATTCATAAAAATAATACTTCCATTGGTTGCTGCCGAAAATCAAAAAATTTTGAATGATAGATATAAACTAAGTAAAATAATTAAAAAAAGAGATGGCGCAAGAAGTGAGAAAGAAAAACTTTGGTTAAACAAAAAGTTTAGAGAATACAAAATTAAAAAAAATGATACTTTAGAACTAAGAAAAAGAATGGATATTATTCCAATATCTATAGCTCTTGCTCAAGCTGCTAAAGAAAGTGGATGGGGAACATCAAGATTTGCCCTTGAGGGAAATGCTATATTTGGACAATGGACTTGGACTGGAACAGGTATTGCTCCTTTAGACAGAAGTGATGAAAAAAATCATAAAATTTTGAGATTTCCTATTTTAAGAGCTTCAGTAAAAGCTTACAAAAATAATCTTAATACTCATAAAGGCTACAAAGAATTTAGAGAAAAAAGATTTAGCCTTAGAAAGAAAAAATCTAATATTTCTGGAACCAAACTTATTCATACCCTAGATAATTATGCTGAGACAGGAAAAGAATATACAAAGATACTGAAAAAAATAATTGATCAAAATTCTTTAACTGATTTTGAAAATGTAATATTGGCTAATACTGTAATTAAAAAGGAATTAGATTTATAAATATTATTTTTCAGCTATTACAAATTGCATACCTAACCATCTCCATAAACCGCTTTTATCCCTAAGAGAACAATTTATACGACCTCTTTCAGTAGTAAATTTCCCTTTCAAATTAATTTCCATTTTATGATTATTAATAAATTTTAGTTCAGATTTTTGCCATTTATTTCCTTCATTAGAATAACAATTAATTAACTTGATATTTTGCATATCATCAAAGAACTCTATACTAACTTTTGGAGGGTTGTCCTTATCATGAATATATTTTTCTTCTGGAAGAATATTTTTATACTTCATAGGAAGAGTGTTCAATAAAGTTTGGAATCTTTTTATCTCACCATATTTTTCATTTATTGGAAACCTTGGCAGCTCTAAAAAATCTTTTGTATCATCTGCGACCCCTGAGTGTTGACCAAAAGCAAATGAGAAATTAAGTTTTTTGACTATCTTTTTAAAATTTAAACTATATTCTCCAAATGGATAAGAAAAAAAATGAGAGTTATATCCTAAATTTTTTTTAAAAATTAATATTGATTTTTCTAAATCATCTAATATTTCCTCATTATCTCTATCAACCAAATATTCGTGAGTATGACTGTGGTTTCCAATATGAACAAAATTTTCTTTGTCTATTTCTTTTATCTGATCCCAAGACATATAACCTTTTTTTCCTACTTCTCTGGTGCTAACAAATAATATAAAAGGTATTTTTTTAGAACTTAAAACAGGCCAAGCATTTTCATAAAAAGAAGAAAATCCATCATCTATAGTTAGTAAAATTTTTTTACTTCCCTTATTATTTTTAAGATCATCTTCAAAGCTATTAGGATTGACAAAAATAAAACCTGCTTCTTTGATTAATTGCAAATGTTTCTTAAAGTCGTTTAATCTTATATTAGTAGATGGATATTTATTTTCTTCAAACCGGTGATACATAAGAGCAATTATCCCATAATCATCTACAATATTTGATGAAGAGTAAGATTTGTTATAAACAAATAAAGAAATTATAAATAAAAAGATGATAAATGATTTTCTAATAATAAGTTGCACAGGCAAAAACGATTCAATTGGATTAAAGATAAATAGTAATTTTTTTATTCAAAAATTTCAAACTAATATTCAAAGCAATGAAACACTTGTTAACAAAATATTAATATTTCTAAAAAAACACAAAACTGAGATAAATAAAGATTTTTCAATTATTGTTAATATTGGGCCTGGTAGTTTCTCTTCAGTAAGAATATCCCTAGCTGTGGCAAAAGGAATACAAGTTTCCAAGGGGGCAAGGCTTTATGGATATAAAGATTCTCTTTTAAATGAATTTAACTTGAAAAATATTGAATTTTTAATTCAAAAAAATTTGTTGGAAAATGAATTGATTAAACCAGTATATTTGAGTTAGATTAAAGAAATTTATGAGCATTATAGAAGAAAAATGTAAAGCCAAAGGTGTTAGATTAACTGAGCAAAGACGTATAATTGCTAAAGTAATGTCGGACTCAAAGCAAACTTATGGTTCAAAAGATCATCCTGACGTTGATGAACTTCACAAAAGAGTGAGCTCTATAGATAAAAATATTAGCATTGCGACAGTTTATAGAACAGTTAAACTTTTTGAGGAGGCAGGAATAATTGAAAGACATGATTTTAAAGAAGGAAAGGCTAGGTACGAACCATTAACTGATGAACATCACGATCATTTAATTGATATTAATACTGGAGAAATTATTGAGTTTGTTGATGAAGAAATTGAAAAATTACAAAAAAAAGTTTCTGAAAAATTGGGGTACAAACTGGTTGATCATAAATTAGAATTGTATGCCACAAAAATAAAAAAGAATTAATATTTTGCCAAAAAAAATTTTCATCAAAACTTTTGGTTGTCAGATGAATGAATATGATAGTGATCGTATTCTCGACTTAGTAAAAAAAGTTGGATATTTTCCAACAAAAAACGTTTTAGAAACAGATTGTTACATTCTTAATACTTGCCACATAAGAGAAAAAGCTACAGAGAAAGTTTACGATGATATTGGGAGGATTAAAAAAAAATTTAGAGATAAAAAAAAACCTATATTGTTAATCACGGGTTGCGTTGCTCAGGCAGAAAGTAGTGAAATGCTAGAACGAAGCAAGTATATTGACGGGGTGATCGGGCCACAATCTTATCATTCAATACCAGATGTCATTAAAAAAATAGAAAATAAAAAAAATAAAGTTAACAACACAGAATTTGATGTAGTAGAAAAATTTGATAAATTAAATTCAATTCCAAATAAAAATTCAAAAATTTCCTCTTTTTTAACAATTCAAGAAGGCTGCGATAAATTTTGTCATTTTTGTGTAGTTCCATATACAAGAGGACCGGAATATTCTAGACCCTTTCAACAAATTATATCTGAAGCAAAACAACTTATAGCCAATGGTTCAAAAGAAATAATTTTATTAGGGCAGAATGTTAATGCTTATAATCACAAAAAATATAGATTATCTGATTTGATTAATGAATTAAACAGTTATGATGATTTATATCGTATTAGGTATACCACTTCTCATCCAAAAGACATGACAGATGATTTAATTGAAGCCCATAAAAATTGTAATAAGCTTATGCCTTTATTACATCTACCAGTTCAAAGCGGATCTTCTAAAATTTTAAAACTTATGAATCGTAAGCATAACATCGAGGAATATTTAGAAATTATTAAAAAGTTAAAGAAAAATAATGAATTCATAAAATTTTCAAGTGATTTTATCATTGGTTATCCTGGTGAAAATGAAGATGATTTTAATAAAACATTATCTTTAATGAAAGATATTAAATTTATTAATTCATTTTCTTTTATATTTAGTCCAAGACCAGGAACTCCAGCTTCAAACTTAAAAACAGTAGACACTGAAATATCTAAAGAGCGATTAAAAATTTTTCAGAAAATATCAGACGAAATTAAAGAAGATTATAGAAAAAAACTTATAAACAAAAAAACAGAGGTTTTATTTGAAAATAAAATGAAAAATCAAGAGAAATATTTTGGAAGAGATAAATATGGAAATTCTGTAGTGGTGGAAAGTAAAATTGATCTAACAGGAAAAAATTTAGATGTAAAAATAAATAATTTCAATAGAAGCACTTTATTTGGAGAAATTTTTTTAAATAAAAATAGAGAAGTTGCTGCGTAAATTATGTCTGAAGTTACTAAATTAAATAATATTTTCCAATCTAAAAAAATAGACAAAGAAACATTTAATATTCAAATTTTTGATAATAAAATATTGATGGCAATAGTTGGAGAGTTTAACTCTCATCTATTAGAACTTGAAAAACTTACAAATACGAATATTTTTTTTAGAGGTAACTCTATCACGATCAAAGGAAAAATTGATGACACAAAAAGGGTATTTGAAGCAATAAAATTTCTTATTAATAAATTTATTTTAACAAATTCTATTGAAAATAATGATATAATTTTGTCAGTGAAGAGCGGCACATATGAAGATAGCAAGTCTAATATTCAGTCATTAAATCAGCTGATTAAGACTCCTAGAAGGTCTGTAATGGCAAGATCTGAAAAGCAGGCTCAATACATAAAAGCGTTAAAAGAAAACGATATAACAATTGCTCTTGGTCCCGCAGGTACAGGAAAAAGTTTTCTTGCTGTATCGGTTGCAATTACAATGCTAATGGAAAAAAAAGTAGAAAAAGTTATCTTGTCCAGACCTGCAGTTGAGGCAGGAGAGAAGCTAGGATTTTTACCCGGAGATATGAAAGATAAAGTCGATCCATATTTAAGACCTTTGTATGATGCATTATATGATCTATTTGGTTTTGAAAAGATTCAAAAGAAAATAGATACTGGACAAATAGAAATTGCACCTCTAGCATTTATGAGAGGTAGAACTCTAAAAAATTCTTTTGCTATTCTAGATGAAGCACAAAATGCTACATCCACTCAAATAAAAATGTTTTTGACAAGAATAGGTGAAAATTCTAAACTAGTTGTGAATGGAGATCCGTCTCAAATAGATTTAATCAATAAATCAA
Source organism: uncultured Pelagibacteraceae bacterium (assembly GCA_902567685.1). GTDB lineage: Bacteria > Pseudomonadota > Alphaproteobacteria > Pelagibacterales > Pelagibacteraceae > Pelagilacustribacter. The sequence goes on from CACFNH010000001.1 coordinate 218,786, forward strand.
ATTCAGGTTTAATAAAATCAAGAAAAATTTTAAATAAGATAAAAGAAATAAAAACAATTGAATTTGATCATAAAGATGTAGTTAGACATCCCTTAGTTTCAAAAATTATACAAGCTTATCAAAAAAATATTGATGATAAAAATTAATGTTCTTTTGAATAATAAAAACTGGGAAAAATTCATAAAAAATCCTGAAATCTATACTAAGAATAAAATTAGGTTACTTAATAAAGATAATTCTTTTTTTAAGAAAAAAAACATATATTTTTCTTTACTTCTGAGTGGTAATAAAGAAATTAAAACAATTAATAAAAGATTTAGAAAAAAAAACAAAACCACAGATGTTTTATCTTTTCCTTTCTATGAAAAAAGGGAAATCAATAATTTTTTTAAAAAAAAAATTCCATTTTATCTTGGGGACATAATTATTAATCTAGATAAAATAATAGATCAAACAAGAGATAGAAAAGATATAAGAATTCAATTTGACAAACTCTGGATTCATGGATTAGCTCATTTGCTTGGTTATCGTCACAAATTTGATAAAGATTATAAAAAAATGAAAATAATAGAAAAAAAATTTTTCAACTTAGTAAATTAGATGACATTAGAAAAAGTACTAAACAATAAAAATTTTGTCATTTTTATATTTCCTTTTTTATTAGGTCTTCTTTCTGTATTAAGTTTTCAACCTTTTAATTTTACACTTATAAATTTTTTTATAATACCATGTTTATTTTTAATATTAACTTACGTCAGAAAGAAATCAAAAAATATATATAGAAAAAAACCCTATATAAGAAATCTTTTTTTTATAGGCTATTTTTTTGGAATAGGTTTTTTTCTTTCAGGAACTTATTGGATTGCTTATTCTCTTACATTTGATGAGAATTTAAATTTTTTAATACCTTTTTCATTAATATTAATTCCTTTGCTCCTGGGGCTTTTTTTTGGTTTTATAACTTTATGTTCTGGACCTTTTTTAAGAAATGATTATTCATCATTTTTTTTATTTTGTTTGATTTTTTCTTTAATTGAATATTTAAGAGGAAATATTTTATCAGGTTTTCCTTGGAATTTATTGTCTTACTCATGGTCATGGCTATCTGAAGTAATTCAAATATTGAATCCGATTGGTGTTTATGCTTTTAACTCGATATCAATAGCCTTTTTTTGTTCTCCAGTAATATTGTTCTTTAAAAGTAAGTATAAATATTTAGTCTTTTTAACTTTTTCGTTAATTTATTTTTCGTTTTATATTTATGGATCTTATAAGATTAATAAAGATCAAGAGGTTATAAAAGAAACTAGCCAAACTATTAATATTAAAATAATTTCACCTAACTTTAATATGAGATATATTCATAGTGATGAAGAAATAAAGAAAACTATTAATCAAATTATCAGATATAGCGACCCAGATCCTAATAAGGAGACTATATTTTTATGGCCAGAAGGAATATTTGCTGGTGTTTATCTTGAAGATTTGAAAAAATTTTCAAATATTTTTAATAAAAGTTTTTCTAAAAACCACTTAATAATATTTGGAGTTAATACACAAAATAGCACAAAAGAAAAATTTTATAATAGTCTTGTAGTTATAAATAATAAATTTGAAGTACTTTATAAATATGACAAAGAAAAACTTGTTCCATTTGGTGAATTTTTACCTTTTGAATATTTTCTTGAAAAACTTGGTTTAAAAAAAATAACTTATGGATATGGTTCTTTTTCAAAGGGAAATAAACAAAAAAACTATAAATTGAACGATTTAAATATACTTCCTTTGATATGTTATGAAATAATTTTTCCTAAATTCATACAATCATCTGAAAAAAATACTAATTTAATTGTAAATATTTCTGAAGATGCTTGGTTCGGAAATTCCATAGGACCACACCAACATTTTGCCAAAGCTATTTTCAGATCCATTGAAAATAATACTTATTTGGCTAGGTCAGCAAATAAAGGTATCAGTGCTTTTATTAATACTAATGGTGTTGTAGTAAAAAAATTAGAACCAAATGAGGCTGGCAATATAGAACTAAATGTACCTTTAATTAACAATAATTTTAAAACCAAAAATGATTTGATATTTTTTATTCTTTTATTTACATATACGATCATCTTTTTTTTATTTAAAAAAAAATATAATGACTGATAATAATTATTTTTTTACTAGCGAATCCGTTTCCGAAGGACACCCAGATAAAGTCTGCGATCGTATTTCCGATATGGTTGTTGATACTTACTTGTCAAAAGAACCTCATGCAAGAGTTGCTTGCGAGACTCTAGCTACCACGAATAAAGTAGTTCTTGCAGGTGAAACCAGAGGACCAAAAATTAAGAATGATGAACTAATTGAAAAAATAAGAGAGTGTATAAAGGATATAGGATATGACCAAAAAGGTTTTAGTTGGAAAACAGCAAATATTGAAACACATTTGCATGAACAGTCTTCTGACATTGCAATGGGCGTTGACTCCAAAGGTAACAAAGACGAAGGAGCTGGTGACCAGGGTATAATGTTTGGATATGCTTGTAAAGAAACTAAAGATTTAATGCCTGCGCCAATACATTTTTCACACAAAATTCTAAGACTAATGGCAGAAGATAGAAAAAAAGGAATTCTAAAGGGTATTGAACCAGATTCTAAGAGTCAAGTTACTATGTTATATGAAGATGAAAAACCAAAAAAAGTTACATCCGTAGTTATTTCTACCCAACATTCAAAAGATATTGATCGAAAAAAAGTTAAAGATTTAGTTTATCCTTATATTGCAAAATCAATACCTAAAGAGTTGATAAATGATTTAGATGAAAAAAATGTTTATGTTAATCCTACAGGCCAATTTATTATAGGAGGACCAGATGGCGATACTGGTTTAACAGGTAGAAAAATTATTGTTGATACTTATGGAGGAGCAGCACCTCATGGAGGAGGAGCTTTTTCGGGAAAAGATCCAACTAAAGTTGATAGATCGGCAGCCTACGTTGCAAGATATGTTGCAAAGAATATCGTAGCATCAGGTGTTTCAGACAAGTGCTTAATTCAATTAGCCTATGCAATCGGGGTATCCGAACCCCTATCTGTTTATGTTAAACTTTCTGATAAAGATAAAAATAAAACTGAACATATCAAAAAAATTATTAAACAAAATTTTGATTTATCTCCTCGTGGAATTAGAGAGCTTTTAGGACTAAACAAACCCATATATCAAGTAACTTCTGCTTATGGTCATTTTGGAAGAAGCCCTTTAAATAATGGTGAATTTTCATGGGAAAAAACAGATAAAAAAGACATTTTTATAAAGTAAATCTTGAAAAAATAATAATATTTAATATAACTAAACTTACATTATTGAAATTTCAAAAATGGGCCCTGGCCCATTTTTTTTTGGAACATATAAAAAAGGAATAAATGTTAAATAGAGGTTTAGATAAATTAGAATTGTTAAGAATTGTAGAGTCAGTTGCTAACGAGAAATCCATAGATAAAGAACTGGTTATTACATCTATGGAAAGTGCAATTCAAAAAGCAGCATTAACAAAATTTGGAAATGATAACTCTATAGAAGTGACAATAGATAGAGAAAGTGGAGAAATAAAAATTCAAAAATTTTTTGAAATCGTAGAAAATGTGGAAGATCCAAGTAAACAAATTACTTTAGAAGATGCAAAAAAAAATAATAAGGGTAATTCAAATCTTAAAGTCGGTGAAAAAATCTTTGAAGAATTACCTCAAATAGATTTTGGAAGAATAGCTGCACAGAGTGCCAAACAAGTTATTAGTCAAAGAGTAAAAGAAGCAGAAAAAACAAGACAATATGAAGACTTTATCGACAAAGAAGGTCAAATATTGAGTGGTATTATTAAAAGGTTAGAGTATGGAAATGTAATTATGGACCTAGGAAAAGCTGAAGGCGTAATCAAAAAAGATGAACTTATACCAAGAGAAATTTTAAAAACGGGAGATAGAGTGAAAGCTTATTGTTATGAAGTAAAAAAAGAAATAAAAGGTCACCAAATATTTTTGTCAAGAGCCCATCCTCAGTTTTTAGCAAAATTATTTTTTCAAGAAGTTCCGGAAATATATGAGGGAATAATAGAAATCAAATCAGTAGCTAGAGATCCTGGTAGTAGAGCAAAAATATGCGTTAACTCTAAAGATAATTCTATAGACCCTGTAGGTGCTTGTGTAGGTATGAGAGGTAGTAGAGTACAAACGATTGTAAATGAATTACATGGTGAAAAAATTGACATAATAAAATGGACAGAGGACTTGCCAACATTAATTGCTGAGTCTTTATCCCCTGCAGAAATCCAAAAAGTTTTGATAGATAAAGATAGCAAAAGAATTGATGTAATTTTGACAGAAGAAAATTTAAGTAAAGCTATTGGTAGAAGAGGGCAAAATGTAAGATTAGCTTCTAAGCTAACTAATTTTGAAATTGATATATTGACTGACAAGGAAGACTCAGAAAGAAGACAAATAGAATTTAAAGAGAAAACTGAACTTTTAATTAAAAATCTTGAAGTAGATGAAACCCTGGGGCAACTTTTGGTTTCTGAAGGATTCCAGGGAATTGAAGAAATATCTCAAGCAAAACCTGATGATATATCAAAAATAGAAGGTATAGACGAAGGTACTGCGGAAGAATTAATTAATAGATCAAAAGAAAATTTAATTAAAGAAAAAGAAGAAATTGGAAAAAAACTTAAAGAACTTGGCGTTGAAGACTCTCTTATAAGTCTTAAAGGAATGACCCAGGGAATGCTTGTTATGTTGGGTCAAAGAAATATAAAAAAATTAAGTGATTTTGCTGACTTGTCCTCTGATGAATTAATTGGGGGTTTTGATGAAATTAAGGGAAAAAAAATTAGAGTGGAAGGATATTTAGAGGAATTTTCGCTTTCCAGAGAAGAGGCTGACCAATTAATTATGTCAGCTAGAGCAATAGCATACAAGTGAGGTTAAACATGGATGAAAAAAAAGAGAAAAAAAAAACTTTAACAATATCTAAAAATTTTAGTAAGAAAGTAGACCCTACATCACTTGTTCAACAAGGAAAAAAATCTTTTTCAATAGATAAAAAAAAACCATTTAGAGGTCCAAAGAAAAATTTTCAAAACACTATTTTAAATAATAGATTTGATATTAATAAAAAAAACAAAAATGTTGCAAGAAAGTTTATAGAGCAACAAGCAAAAAAAGACTTTATTAAAAAGGATGACAAGAAACCAAAAAAAGACAAGTTAAAGTTAAAAAGCACTTTAGACAGAAAAAATTTCAAAATGACAGTTGCTAGAGCTCTAAATGTTGAGGAAATAGAGATAAAACAAAGAAGCTTAGCATCAGTAAAAAGAGCACGTCTTAAAGAAAAAAAAAACACCACTACAACAACTGAAGAAAAGAAAGAATTTAAAAAAATTATAAGAGACGTTAAAATTTCAGATCAAATATCAATTCAAGAACTTTCAAATAGAATGGCAGAACGCTCAAGCGATATAATTAAATTTTTGCTTAATATGAAAGTTGTAGCAACAATTAATCACGTTATTGACAAAGATACGGCTGAATATATTGTAAAAGAGTTTGGTCACAAACCAATTTTAGAAGAAACTCCTAACCTAGAAATCAGTAAAAAAGAAAGTTTAATAAAAGGAGATATTAAAAAAAGGCCTCCAGTAGTTACAATAATGGGTCATGTAGATCACGGCAAAACTTCACTTCTAGACTCGCTGAGAGATACGAATGTTGTTTCAGGAGAACATGGAGGAATAACTCAACATATCGGAGCTTACCAAGTAAAAACTGAGAAGAGTCAAATCATAACTTTTATAGATACCCCGGGTCATGCTGCATTTACTCAAATGAGAGCAAGAGGTTCTAAAGTTACGGATATAGTAGTTTTGGTAATTGCGGCTGATGATGGAATAAAACCTCAAACAATTGAAGCGATTCAACACTCAAAAGCTGCGAAAGTGCCAATAATTGTAGCAATAAACAAATGTGATTTACCAAATAAAAATATCAGTAAGATAAAAAATGATCTTATGCAGTACGAATTAATAGCAGAGGATTTAAGCGGAGATACTTTGTTTGTTGAAGTTTCGGCTGCAAAAAAAACTAATCTAGATAAACTCAAAGAGGCTATTATTTTGCAGTCAGATATTTTAGACCTCAAAGCATCAATTTCAGGACCAGCTTCTGGAACTGTATTAGAATCTAAAATTGATAAAGGCAAAGGTCCTGTATCCACAATACTTATTTCTAATGGGTTGCTTAAAAAAGGAGACTATTTTGTATGCGGTGATACTTGGGGTAAAATAAGAGCAATTATTAATCATGAAGGAAAAAATATAGAGGAAGCTTCACCCTCTATGCCAGTGGAAATATTAGGGATGAACAATTCTGTTTATGCAGGAGCAGAATTTTTAGTAACAGAAGAAGATAAAGCTGAAGAAATTGCAGAATTTAAAAAAAGAGATGACTCTAATGGAGTAAAAAAAATAATTACTAAAGATAAAAAAAATTTATTTGAAGATAAAAAGGATAAAGAGGAATTAAATATAATAATAAAATCTGATGTTCAAGGCTCAAGTGAAGCTTTAAAAAATGCTATAAATAAAATTGAACATGAAGAGGTTAAACCAAACATTATACTTTCAGATATTGGAATGATAAATGAGACTGATGTTTCTCTTGCTAAGGCTTCAAATGCAATTTTGTTAGGATTTAATGTTAAACCCAACAGAGAAGCTAAAAAATTAGCTGAAGATCAAAATGTTGATATTAAATATTATGATATAATTTACAAAGCTCTAGAGTCTATACAAAAAAGTTTATCTGGATTATTAGAACCAGACTTAAAAGAAAAAGTAATTGGCTCAGCTGAAATTCTAAAAATATTTAAAGTATCAAAAGCTGGAAAGATAGCTGGATCAAAAGTTCTTAGTGGAGAAGTAAAAAACAAATCCAAAGCAAGATTAATAAGAGATGGTTCCGTAGTTTATGATGGAGAAATTTCTAGCATATTTAGAGAGAAGAATGCAGTAAAAGAGGTTAAAACAGGTTTAGAGTGCGGAATAAGCCTTAAAGACTTTATAGATTTTAAAGAAAAGGATATAATAGAATCTTATCAAGTTGATAGAATTGAAAGAGAAATTTAATGAAAAAAGAGAAGAATTCTTCAGCTTTTAGTCAAAGGCAACTTAGAGTAGGAGAGCTGGTTAAGCAAAACCTAGGTGAAATTTTTATAAGAAATGAAGCAAAAATACCCTCTATAAACACTAAAGTAATAACGGTTACTGAAGTTAGAATGACCCCTGATTTGAAAACAGCTAGAGCATACGTGATACCTTTAGGAGGAGCGGAAATGGATAAAACAGTAAGTATATTGACTGAATTCTCTCATCTTGTTAGAAAGGCTTTGTCAAAAAAACTTGATATTAAGTTTCTTCCCAAGCTTTCGTTTGTACAAGATACTTCTTTTGAATATGCTGAAAAAATTGAAAGATTGATTAGAAAAAATAAGAAAAATGAAAATGAAAAAGAAAAAAGAAGAGATAACTAAGTCTTTAGCTATTAATTCCAAAGATGTTGGATCTGCAGAAGTTCAAATCGGATTATTAAGCGATAAAATAGAAAAATTATCAGATCATTTTAAAAAATTTAAAAAAGACAAACACTCAGCAATGGGATTAAATAAGTCTGTTAACAGAAGAAAAAAACTTTTAGCTTATCTTAAAAGAAAAAATCCAGAGTCATATAATAAAGTATTAAAACAATTAAATTTAAGGAAATAATGTTTAAAATTCAAAAAGAAGAATTAGAAATTAATGGAAAAAAAATAATATTAGAAACAGGAAAGATTGCAAGACAGGCAGATGGAGCTGTAATTGCAAGCTGTGGTGAAACTGTAGTAATAGCAACAGCAGTTGGCGCAAAAGAAGTAAAAGATGATCAAGATTATTTTCCTCTTTCAGTAAACTATCAAGAAAAATATTATGCTGCAGGAAAAATACCTGGAGGTTATTTTAAGAGAGAAGCTCGTCCAACTGAGGCTGAGACTTTAATTTCAAGATTAATAGATAGGCCTATAAGACCATTGTTTCCTGATGGTTTTTTAAATGAAGTGCAAGTTTTGCCAACAGTACTATCTTATGATGGAGAAAACCAACCAGATATATTATCAATCATAGCTTCCTCAGCCGCATTAGCTATTTCAGGTTTACCTTTTCAAGGGCCTATAGCAGCTAGTAGAGTTGGATTTAAAGATGGAAAATGTTTGTTAAATCCTTCACCAAAAGAGTTAGAAGAATCAAAATTAGATTTAGTAGTTGCTGGAACCAAAGATGCAGTACTTATGGTAGAGTCTGAAGCTTCAGGTTTAACAGAAAAAGAAATGTTAGAAGCAGTTAAATTTGGACATAAGAATTTTTTACCAATTATCACTGCTATAGAAAATTTAGTTAAAAAAAGTGGTAAACCTAAATGGAAAATTGAAACTTTAGACCATTCTGATGTTAAGAAAAAAATTGCTAAAGCTTTAGAAACAGATCTTAGGAAAGCATTTAAAGAAATTGACAAGAAAAAAAGGTCAACAGCTATTTTAGAAGCAGAAGCAAAATGTAAAGAAATGTTTGCAGAGGATGAAAATGTAAGTGAGAATCAGGCTAAGGCTCAACTAAAATCTATAGAGAAAGACATAGTTAGAACAGCAATATTAAAAGATAAAAAAAGAATTGACGGTAGAGGTCTGGCAGATGTAAGGCAAATTAAATGTGAGGTGGGAGTTTTACCTAGAACACATGGATCAGCTTTATTTACCAGAGGAGAAACACAGGCTTTAGTAGTTACCACATTAGGCATGTCAGACGACGAACAAAGATTAGAAAGCTTGGATGGTATGAAAAGATCAAATTTTATGTTGCATTATAATTTTCCACCATTTTCAGTTGGGGAGTGCGGTAGAATAGGAACTGGAAGAAGAGAAATTGGCCATGGAAAATTAGCATGGCGAGCTATTAACTCATCATTACCAAAAAAAGAAAATTTTCCATATACTTTAAGAGTAGTATCTGAAATTACAGAATCAAATGGGTCATCATCTATGGCAACAGTTTGTGGAACCTCATTATCTTTAATGGATGCAGGTGTACCCATAAAAGAACCAGTAGCAGGTATTGCAATGGGCTTGATTAAAGAGGGTGATAATTATTCAGTATTATCAGATATTTTAGGAGATGAAGATCATCTAGGCGATATGGATTTCAAGGTGGCAGGCACCAAAAATGGAATAACATCTCTTCAAATGGATATTAAAATTACAGGTATTACATTTGAGATCATGGCAAAGGCGTTAGAGCAAGCAAAAGCAGGAAGAGAACACATTTTAGGTGAAATGAACAAGGCTTTAAAAGTTTCAAGAAAAGAATTTTCAAAACATACTCCCAAAATGGAAGTGATACAGGTTGATAAAAAGGATATAGCAACAGTTATAGGAAAAGGTGGAGCAACTATAAGAGAAATAGTAGAAACATCTGGAGCTAAAGTAGATGTAAAAGACACAGGTGAAGTAACTGTAGCAGCGCCTGATGAAGAGTCTAGAAATAAAGCTATAGAATTTATTAAAAATTTAGTTGCAAAACCTGAAGTTGGAAAGATTTATAAAGGAAAAGTAGTTAAGATTATGGAGTTTGGTGCCTTTGTAAATTTTTTAGGAAAACAAGACGGATTAGTTCACATTTCTGAGCTTGCAGGAAAAAGAGTAGCCAAAGTTACTGATGTTGTTAAAGAAGGAGATGAAGTTTCCGTAAAAGTTTTAGGTTTTGATAGAGGAAAAGTTAAATTGTCTATTAAACAGGCTGTAGCTTAATAAAATCAAATTTTATATTCAAAATTTTGAGTTTCTTTATTTACTTGAAGTTCAACTGCACCGTTACGTAAATGAAAATTTCTAGCCATCTCTGTTAATGGAGACAACGTAACTAACCTATTCAAATGATTTGATTTCTTTATTTTTTTAAATACTTCTTTAACAATTAATTTTCCTCCACCTTTTTTTTTAGACCAAACTGTGTAAGCAATAGCTATCTTTCCAACTTTCTGATCTCTCAATGCACTTTGTAAATAAGCATCTTTTGTCATTAAATCTAAATCTTTAACTGTTTTAGGAATTTCATTTGTAAAACCAAAACACATAATTGCACAAATTTCATTTTTGTATTTTACACCAAAAATTCTTCGTCCATAACTTGTTCTGAATTTAATATCAAGTTCAGGTCTTACAGGATCTTCTTTTACATCACATGACTTAAGTTCTATTAATTCCGCTCCCTTAATCCAATCAAAAAAAGTATCTATATTTTTACTTATAAGTTGCTTATTTTTTCGGATTCTTGCTTTAATTCTAGGATTAAATTTTTTAGTGTTCTTCGAATAATCTTTTGAAATATTATCTTTCAAATATTTAGCAACTAATTTTTCTCTAACATTTTTAAATATTTCTCTCATTTTTATAATATTAATTTAACTTGATAAAGTTTAAATTTTTCTTATGAAATTGTTATGATTTTATTTCAGCTATGCATTTTTTGCAGGTTAAGAAATATTTTTGGGATCAGGCATCCCTGACTTATTATATCCAGCATCTACATAATGAATTTCACCCGTTACGCCTGCAGCAAGATCACTCAATAGATATAAAGCTGATTTACCCACGTCATCAATATCAACATTTCTTTTCAAAAATGAATGATCGGCACTCCACTTATACAAAAATTTGGCATCGCCTATTGCAGATGCCGCTAAAGTTTTGATTGGACCTGCACTAATGGCATTAACTCTTATTCCTTTTGAGCCAAGATCTCTTGCTATATATTTCACGCTTGACTCTAGAGCAGCTTTACAAACGCCCATAACGTTATAATTAGGAATTACTTTTGTGGACTCGTAAGACAAAGTTAACATACTAGAACCATTTTTCATTATTTTTGAGGCTTCTTTAGCTATTTCAGTAAATGAGAAACAGGAAACCAACATGCTTTTAGTAAAATTTTCTCTTGAAGTATTTATGTACTCTCCACTTAATTCAGCTCTATCTGAAAAAGCAATAGCATGAACAACAAAATCAAGCTGGCCCCATTGTTTTTTTACATCTTCAAAAGTTTTTACAATGTCTTCTTTATTTTCCACGTTACAATTAATCAAGAATTTAGAATTTATAGATTCTGCTAAAGGTGTTACTCTTTTTTTTAGTGCATCTCCTAAATAGGTAAAAGCCAATTCAGCTCCATTTTCTGAAAGTTTTTTGGCTATTCCCCATGCTATGGACCTTTCATTGGCAACTCCCATTATTAATCCTTTTTTATTTTTAACTAAGCTCATAATTAGACCTTTTCAAAAACTAAAGTAGCGTTTGTTCCACCAAAACCAAAGCTATTAGACATTACAGAATTTAGAGTTATATTTTTTTCAACTTTAGTTACTATTGGAAATTTTTTTGCCTCTTCATCCATGTCTTTAACATTAGCAGAAGCCGCAATGAAATTATTTTTCATCATTATCAAACTGTAAATAGCTTCATGAACCGATGCCGCTCCAAGCGGATGACCTGAAAGTGATTTTGTTGAGCTTATTTTTGGTATTTTTTCTTTAAAGGCCTCAGAAACAGCTTTTAGCTCAGTAATATCTCCTACAGGAGTTGAGGTTCCGTGGGTATTAATATAATCAATTTTATTTTTAGAAGTTTTTAAAGCCATATCCATACACCTAACTGCTCCTTCTCCAGAAGGAGCAACCATATCATTTCCGTCAGATGTAGCTCCATATCCTGTTATTTCAGCATAAATATTAGCTCCTCTAGCTTTTGCATGCTCATATTCTTCTAAAACTAGAACGCCGCCGCCACCAGCTATAACAAAACCATCTCTAGATTTATCATAAGGTCTTGAAGCTTTTCCTGGAGTATCGTTGTATTTTGAAGATAAAGCGGTCATGGCATCAAACATTGCAGTCATTGCCAAATGTAATTCATCGCTACCACCAGTAAAAACTATTTTTTGTTTTCCTAACTGGATTAGTTCCATTCCATTTCCAATACAATGCCCGCTAGTTGCACAAGCTGAACTTATTGTATAATTCACTCCTTTAATCTTAAAGGGAACTGCTAAAGTAGCTGATGCTGTACTAGCCATTGTTCTTGGAACTACGAATGGTCCCATTTTTTTTGGATTTTTTTCCCGCGTTTTGTCTGCTGCAAGAATAACATTTTTGATTGATGGTCCGCCTGAACCCATAACTATACCGGTTAAGTTATTACTTACTTCTTTTTCAGTTAGTCCAGAGTCTTTAACTGCCTCATTCATTGCAATATAATTATATGCGGATCCATCTCCCATAAATCTCATTATTTTTCTATCTACATGATCTTCAATTTTTATATTAGGTTTTCCATGAATATTGCTTTTTAAATTATGTTCTTTGTATTCTTCTGAAAAAGATATTCCAGACTTACTGTTTAATAATGAATCATAAACTTCTTTTTGATTATTTCCTAAACAAGAAACTATACCTATTCCTGTAATTACAACTCTTTTCATTGTTTAAATAACCCCACTTTTAAATTTTCTGCAGAATATATTTCTTTTCCATCTGCTTTAAGTATACCATTAGCCAAACCTACCGTAGCTCCTTCTTTTATAAGAATTCTTTTCATGTTTATTTCATAAGTTGCCATTTTAATATTCTTTAGTACTTCTCCAGTAAATTTTACAGTATTAACACCTAAAGCTCTGCCTTTTCCAGGATTTCCTAACCAACCTAAGTAAAATCCTACTAGTTGCCACATTGCATCCAATCCTAAACATCCAGGCATAACCGAATCATCCTTAAAATGACATTCAAAAAACCACAAACTATCTTTTATGTCCAGTTCAGCTTTAATTAATCCTTTTTTAAAAATTCCAGTATTTTCACTAATTTCCGATATTCTATCAAACATGAGCATGGGAGGAAGAGGAAGTTTGGCATTTCCAGGCCCAAAAAGTTTGCCATTTGCGCAATCAATTAATTCTTTATAGCTATAGGATGATTTTTTATTCATAAATTAATAATGATTATTAATTTCATATAATCATTAGTTTAAAATTGTAGTAATTCTATGACAACGTATCTCAGTCTAAACTACTTTACAAATACTTTAGAATTATCGTAAATTAAGGCTTATTAAAATAAAGCATTTATTATGAGCGAACAGTCAAAATGTCCATATACAGGCGCAGGAACTCCTCCAAAGTTTCCAACTGGAAGAGGAACCTCAAACAGAGAGTGGTGGCCAAATAATTTAAATTTAAAAATTTTAAGTCAACATTCTTCCATGGTTAGTCCTATGGACAAGAAGTTTAATTATGCAAAAGAGTTTAAAAAACTCAACTTTAAAGCATTGAAAAAAGATTTAAACAAATTAATGACCGACTCCCAAGAATGGTGGCCAGCAGACTACGGTCATTACGGTGGTCTTTTTATTAGATTAGCATGGCATGCAGCAGGAACATACAGAACAGGTGATGGGCGTGGTGGTGCAGGTACAGGAAATCAACGTTTCGCTCCATTAAATAGTTGGCCAGATAACGTAAATTTGGATAAGGCAAGATTATTGCTTTGGCCAATTAAAAAAAAATATGGAAAAAAAATATCTTGGGCTGATCTTTTTATTTTGGTTGGAAACGTAGCTTTAGAGTCAATGGGTTTTAAAACTTTTGGTTTTGGAGGAGGTAGAGAAGATATTTGGGAACCCGAGGAAGATATTTACTGGGGTTCTGAAAAAGAATGGCTTGGTGTTAATCGTTACAGCGGTAAAAGAGATCTTGAGAATCCTTTAGGTGCATCCCATATGGGTCTAATTTATGTAAATCCTCAAGGTCCAGACGCAAATCCAGATCCTCTTTTAGCAGCGCATGATATTCGTGAAACTTTTGGCAGAATGGCTATGAATGATTATGAAACGGTAGCACTGATAGCTGGTGGACATACTTTTGGTAAATCTCATGGCGCAGCACCTGAATCTCACAAAGGTCCAGAACCTGAAGGAGCTAAAATTCAGGAACAAAGCATGGGTTGGACAAGTAATTTTGGTTCTGGAGTCGGAGCAGATACAGTCAGCAGTGGACTAGAAGGAGCATGGACTGTTAATCCAACAAAGTGGGACAATGGTTATTTTGACTTATTATTTGGTCATGATTGGGAATTAACTAAAAGTCCAGCAGGAGCACATCAATGGAAACCTAAACAAAATGGAGCTGATATTGACATAGTTCCAGATGCTCATATTCCTAACAAAAAAAATCCTCCGATGATGTTAACTACAGATCTTTCTTTAAAAATGGATCCTAAATATGGACCGATATCAAAACGTTTTCATGAGAATATGGATGAGTTTGCTGATGCATTTGGAAGAGCTTGGTTTAAACTTACTCATCGTGATATGGGACCTCGTACTTGTTATTTAGGTCCAGAAATTCCAAAAGAAGAATTAATTTGGCAAGACCCAGTACCTAAAGTCAAATATAAACTTAAAAACAAAGATATAAGTCTACTTAAAGCAAAAATATTAAAATCAGGTCTTACTATTTCTCAATTAGTTACTACAGCGTGGGCTTCTGCTTCGACTTTTAGAGGTTCAGATAAAAGAGGTGGAGCTAATGGAGCAAGAATTAGACTTGAACCACAAAAAAATTGGGAAGTAAATAACCCTCCTCAACTTTCAAAAGTGCTAAATGTACTTGAAAAAATTAAAAAAGGATTTGATACCAAAAGTAAAATAATTTCGTTAGCTGATTTAATTGTTTTAGGAGGTTGCGTTGGAATAGAAAAAGCTGCAAAAAAAGCCGGAGAAAAGATAATAGTTCCATTCAAACCTGGACGTGGGGATGCATCTCAAGATCAAACAGACACCTATTCTTTTGGGCTACTTGAGCCAAAAGCTGATGGATTTAGAAATTATATTCAAAATAAACCTAATGGATCATCAATTAAACCCACAGTAACTGCTGAGGAAATGTTGGTTGATAAAGCCCAATTGATGAAACTTACTGCACCAGAAATGACAGTTTTGATCGGAGGTCTTCGAGTTTTGAATACAAATTTTGATGGTTCAAAACATGGAGTGTTTACAAAAAAACCAGAAACTCTTACAAATGATTTCTTTGTTAATTTGCTAGACATGAAAACAAAATGGAAAGAAACTTCTAAAGAGGAAATTCTATTTGAAGGAAGAGATCGTAAAACTGATAAAATTAAATGGACTGGAACTCGAGCGGATCTTATATTTGGATCTAATTCTCAGTTAAGAGCATTAGCAGAAGTCTATGCGACTGAAGATTCTAAAAATAAATTTATAATTGATTTTGTATCTGCTTGGAACAAAGTAATGAATTTAGATCGTTTTGATTTAAATTAGACCTAAAGTTTTCCCCACAAACTTTCTTTTTTTACCCATCCAACATATTTATCAACTTTAATTTTACACCATTCTTTCTCACATTTTGAAACTAAGCACAACCTTCCTTTGTCTAAAATTGCTAATGGTTTAGAATAAATAGTAGGATTTTTAAAAACTATTAGACCTTCGTCTACTGAAATAGCTGCTTTTTTTTTAGATAACTGAGATATATGAATCCAGCCACTATTATTTTCGTGATCTCTAATTTTTCTAAAGTTATCTGATTTATCTTGAATTAATACAGGTAAATACTTTTTTTTATAAAAAATTTTTATTGGATGTTTAAATGATGGGCCCTGCCTTAAATTAACTTTTTCATTTCTTAATGTTAAAAAGTATTCTCCCTCTGAATATAAGAAGGTATTAGGCATAAATAAAAAAAACAAAATTAAAAATATTTTTATTATTTCTTTGTGCATTCTTTTATACAATCTGGATTTTTGGGAAGTTTAACTTTTCTAAATTCAGCTTTTAAAGAATTAAAAATAAGAATTTTACCTAAAAGATTATCTTTAACACTAAGTATAGATTTTATAACTTCATTTGCCTGTATAGTACCCGCAATACCTGCAAGAGTAGAAATAATTCCTTCTGTATCGCAGTTATCTTCCATGTTAGGAATTTCTGGCATAAAACATCTAAAACAAGGAGTTTTTTTTTTAAAATCAAATTTAAAAATTTGACCATCAAATTTATTAATAGCTGCTGATATCAAAATTTTTTTATTTTTTAAACAATAGTCATTGATCAAATATCTTGTTTTAAAATTATCTGTTCCATCGCAAATTATATCAAACTTATTTAAAATGCTTTCTATATTTTTTTTATTTATTTTTTCTTTGTAAACAAAAACATTAATTTTTTTATTAATACTTTTAATAATTTTTTCAGCTTGTTTTGCTTTAAATTTTCCAATATCCTTTGAGCTAAATAGAACCTGTCTATTTAAATTTGTGATATCTACTTTATCGTGGTCTACAATGCCAATATTGCCTACGCCTGAATTTGCCAAATAAAGTATCAAAGGACATCCCAGACCCCCAATGCCTACTACCAAAACTTTAGCTGAAAATATCTTCTTTTGGCCTGCTATACCAACATTTTTAAGAATTATTTGTTTTGAAAATCTTCTTAGTTCGTTGTTACTAACTTTCATTATTTTGTTCCAGTTGAACCAAATCCTCCAGAGCCTCTAGAAGTTTTAGGCAATTCTTCAACTTCTTCTAAATTTACTTGAATGATTGGAGCAACAACCATCTGAGCTATACGCATATTTTTCTCTACTGTAAATTCCTCTTTACTTAAATTAATTAATATTATTTTAATTTCACCTCTATAATCTGCATCTATCGTACCAGGAGAATTTAAAACACTTATACCTTTTTTTGCAGCCAAACCAGAGCGAGGTCTTATCTGTACCTCGAACCCTTTTGGAATAGACAAAGAGAATCCTGATGGTATTAATGCTTTATCACCAGACTGAATTTTTATTTCTTTTTTAATGTTGGCACAAATATCCATTCCAGAGGAACCGTCAGTTTCATATTTTGGGATTATAGCCTCTTCAGAGAGTTTTTTAATTAATATTTTTGTCATCAACTAAAAACTTATCTATTATCTTATTTACAATAACAGAGGCGATATAGCTTTTCTTATTTCTTTGAATGGAGTTAATTTTACCATTCACGTCTATTAAAGAAACTTTATTATAGTCAACATTAAAACCAGTATTTTTTTTTGATACATCATTAGCAACTATAAAGTCACAATATTTTTCTTTTAACTTGTTTAAAGAATTTTTTATTAAATTTTCTGTCTCTGCTGAAAATCCAACAACTATTTTTGGTCTTAACTTGTTATTTTTTCCAAGATAGGCAAGAATATCTATGTTTTTTTGTAGTTTTATATTATCGAGATTTTTGTTTTTAATTTTCTCTTTTTTGAATTCTTTAGCTTTAAAATCTGAAACTGCTGCAGCACATATTGCGATATCTACAGGAAGAATTTTTTTAACTTGCTCAAACATCTGATCAGCAGTTTTTACTTTTTTTATTGTTAAGCCCTTAACAACTCTAATTTCAGAAGGTCCTGTGATCAGAGTAGTTTTAACTCCAATTTTCGAGAGAGCCAACGCTATTTCATAACCTTGTTTTCCACTGGACTCATTAGAAATATATCTTACGGGATCTATATACTCTCTAGTAGGTCCAGATGTTACTAATGCATTTATATTTTTTTTTTTTAAAATATTTTTATTTTTAAAATAATCAACTAGATAAGAATATATTTGTCTAGGGCTTGACATTTTTCCTTCACCATATTCCCCACACGCCATCTCACCTTTTATAGGGCCTATAAATTTATAACCATATCCTACTAATGTTTTATAGTTATCCTGTGTAGCTTTATGTAACCACATTCTTACATTCATAGCTGGTACCAAAACAATATCTTTGTTTGATGCTAATATAACTGTACTAGCTAGATCTTCTGCTTTACCCAAGCTTATTTTAGTCATAAAATTTGCAGTAGTCGGCAATACTAAAATTATATCTGCCCATCTTGATAAAGAGATATGGTCAATTTCAGACTCATTATTTACGTCAAAAATATCTTCGTAAACTTTGTTATTTGTTAAAGAAGCAATAGATAGCGGAGTCACAAAATGCTTTCCACTTTTGGTTAATATACTTTTTATTTCTACATTATTTTTTCTTAACAATCTTATAAGATCTAAAGTTTTATATGCGGATATTCCACCGCCTATTATCAGAAGAATTTTTTTATTTTTTAAAGACATTATTGTTATTAAAATACTAATAAAATAAAAATTACAACAACTAAAACACTAATAATAATATTATTTCTTAAACTTTTTAGTTTCATTTCTTCTATTTCCAAACCCTTGTTAGGTTTAACTCCTAAATTAAGCTTTCCTTCTGCTATTAATTGTAAAGCATAGTTAGCCTTATCCATAAAATCGGGAAAATCAGGTATTCTTTTCAAAATTTCAGTAGATGTTTTTAGAGCTTTATCAATATTTGACTGTGGACTTTTGAAGTCTTTAATCCAATTTTCTAAAACTGGCTTAGATACTTTCCATATATTAGTTTCCGGATAAAGTTTTCTTGCAACCCCTTCCACAACAACCATTGTTTTTTGAAGAAGTAAAAGTTGTGTTTGAGTTGCCATATTAAATTTTTCAGTAATTTCAAATAACTGAGATAGCAAATTGCCACCTGAAATATCTTTAATAGATTGACCAAATATTGGTTCACCTACTGATCTTAAAGCTTGAGCGAATTCTTCTTTGGATGCTTCTTTTGGGACTAAACCCGCTTGAAAATGGACTTCAGCAACTTTTACATAGTCTCTTTGGGTAAAACCGTAAAGAATTTCAGCCAAATATTTTCTATTATTTTTGTCTAATCTTCCCATTATGCCGAAATCTACTGGAACAATATTTCCCTTTTCGTCTACAAATAGATTTCCTTGATGCATGTCTCCATGAAAAAATCCATCTTTTACTGCTTGCTTTAAAAAATGTTGTATAAGATTTTTTGCTAAATTTTCTAGATCAACTCCTGATTCTCTCAATTTTTCATATTCTCTTATTGGAGTCCCATTTACTTTGTCCAAAGTTAAGACTCTTTTTGAAGTATAATTCCAGTATATTTTTGGAACATTAAAACCTTCATCATTTTTAGTATTTTCATATAATTCATTTGCAGCTGCAGCTTCAAATCTCAAGTCCATTTCGATATTTGTAATTTCTCTCAGTAAATGAACTACTTCTACTAGTTTTAATCTTTTAGTTTTTGAAATTAGATTTTCTATTATGTAAGCCAGCAACATTAAAGCATCTAGTTCTTCATTAAATAATTTTTCTATATTTGGCCTCAAAATTTTAATTGCTACTTCTTTTTCTTTATTATTAATTTTAATCTTTGCAGTATGAACTTGTGCTATCGAAGCAGCTGCTATTGGTTCACTTAAGTCGATAATTTCACCAAATTGTTTTTCACCAATTTCTTTTTTAATTATATGTTTAGATAAATTAGTATCAAAGGCAGGCAATTTATCTTGAAGTTTTACCAAATCATTTGCAAGGTCTTCACCTATTATATCTGGTCTAGTTGCTAAGAATTGTCCTAGTTTAATGAAAGTTGTTCCCATACTTTCAAACGCATTACATAGTCTCTCTCCTGGTTTATTTGAAATTCCAGTTAAATTTTTTTCAGATCCAAGGGCCATCAGATTAAAAAACAATTTTATTAAAAAGGGAATATTGTAAATTTCATTTACCGTATCAATTGCTCCAGAAGATCCTAACTTTCGAGCTATTTTTAATAGTTGAAAAATTCTTGTAAACATTTTTAAATTTTCCAACCTGAATGTATGGCTGCAATTCCACTAGATAAATTTCTGTACTCAATTTTTGAAAAGCCATGATTTTTTAATAATTGTGATAATTCTTCTTGGTTATAAAATTCTTTAATACTCTCCACTAAATATTCATATGGCATTGAACTACCTGTTACATACTTACCTACTAACGGTATGACTTTTGAGTATTCTTTATATAAGTTTTTTAATATTTCGTTTTCCACTTTTGAAAACTCCAAACACATAAATCTTCCTCCAGTTTTTAATACTCTATTAGCCTCTTTCAAACAAAGATTAATGTCAGTAACATTTCTAATTCCAAAACTTATTGTATAAAAATCAAACTTGTTATCTTCAAAAGGAAGATTTTCTGCAGAATGACAGAACCATTTTATATTTTTCAGACTATTTAATTTATCTTTTCCCATATTTAACATTTCTTTGTTTGGCTCTACACAGAAAATTTCACTTTTTCCTAAAGTTTTTTTAGAAAAATTTTTTGCTATATCACCTGTTCCAGAAGCAACATCTATTAATGAACTTTTAGGTTGAGGCTTCATCCAGTCTATCACGTTTTTTTTCCACAAACGGTGGATTCCTAATGAAATTATATCATTCATAAAATCATACTTTTTATGCACCTTGTTAAAAACTGAGTTAACTAGTCCTGTTTTTTCCTGATTGTAGAAATTCATTAAGAAATTATATGTCAGAATTACCTTAAGTTGAAGTTGTTAAAAATAGATTGAAGTTGACCCTAATATTCTAAGGATATATACACATGTAAATTTATGCCAAACACAAAATCAGCAGTTAGAAGGGTGAGAAGAGTTAAAAAGCAGACCTTTGTCAATCGATTGAGAAAGAGCAAATATAAGGCTGCTATAAAACATATGGAGGAACTGATAAAAAATGGAAAAAAAGATAAAATAAAAATATATTTTCCAAAATTTCAATCAATTCTCATGCAGGTTGCGAAATCTGGGGCAGTAAACAAAAAAACTGCTTCAAGAAAAATTTCTAAAATTTCAAAAAAAATCTCTAGCAAAAAGAGTAAATAAATCAATTTTAAGTTGTTTAAATTTTTTTAAATATAATAAATTTTTTTATTATAAAACTACATATAGATATTTGGATGGTTAAGTTGTAGCAGGTTATCATAAAAAACTTTGATTAAAAAATTTTCACAAATTCTATTTCAGCGATAAACATACAACCTAAGTCGATTTTTTTTTTGAATTTCAAAAATATTTCTTGAATAAATTAAATTTAAAAAATAAAAATAAATTTCAATTTATTTAATTACATGGAAAAAAAATCTATTCAAACAAACAATGTTTTTGCATTAGAAGAAGAAAAAACTTTAAACTGGTCGGAAGTTCAAAGTTCTTTTGAGAAGAGTTTTGGAAAAGAAATTTACTCAAGCTGGCTAAGTAATATAACTTTATTAAAAGAATATAACGATTACTTAGTTTTAGGTGTTCCTACAAGATTTTTTAGAGATTGGATAGTATCAAGATATTTAGATAAAATTCTTAAACAAATAAAGTCTTTTAAATTAAGTTTAATTAGAATCGAATTTAAAATTTTAGAGGATAACAAGACATCTATAAATGTTAATCATAAAACCAACGAATCTAATTCAATTCTAGAAATAAAAGACTCAGTTCTAAATTATAACCGTCTTAATCCAAATTTAAATTTTGATAATTTTATAAAAGGTTCTAGCAATGAGATAGCTTTATCATCCTCTAAAAAGGTATGCGAACAAACTTCCAGATTCAATCCTTTATATATCTATGGAGGAGTGGGTTTAGGTAAGACACATTTGTTGAATGCTATAGGACTTGAGCTCAAGAAAGAAACTAATGTAATGTTCATTTCGACTGAAAGATTTATGTATCACTTTATAAAATCAATTAAGAAAAATGACATGGTAAATTTTAAAGATTTTTTCAGAAAATCCTCTGTTTTTATAATTGATGATATCCAGTTTATTAGCGGCAAAGAAGGTCTCCAAGAAGAATTTTTTCATACTTTTAATAGTTTAATAGAAAAAAGTTCTCAAATAATCGTTTCTGCAGACAGACCACCAGCTAAGCTGGAAAGAGTTCAGGAGAGAATTAAATCTAGGTTATCTGGTGGCTTGATAGTAGATATAGATAGACCAGATTTAGAATTGAAAATAAAAATTATAAAAAGAAAAATAGAAGACAACCAAAACCAATTTGGAGAATCCTATAATATTGACGATAATGTCATTAATTTTATAGCCAATGAATGTAAAACGAATATTAGAGGGTTAATTGGTATTTTAAATAGAATATTAACTTTTGGAAGAATACATAAGAAGCCTTTAAATATAAGTGACTGTAAAAATATATTAAAAGACGTTTTTAGCCAACAAAAAATAATTACAGTTGATAGAATTCAAAATACAGTTTCAAATTTTTTTAACATATCTTTGAATGAAATGCTTTCACAAAGAAGATCTCGACCCCTTGCAAGGCCAAGACAAATAGCAATGTACTTAGCAAAAAAGATGACAACGCGTTCTCTTCCAGAAATTGGCAGGCGTTTTGCTAATAGAGATCATACAACTGTAATTCATGCAGTAAAGACTATTACAAAACTATCGCAAGAAAATGAGGAAATGAACAAAAACATAAATCAGATTACTAATCTGTTAATGAAGGAATAAAGTAAATGGAGTTCTCAATTAAAAGAGACGCATTGTTAAAATCATTAAATCTTGCACAAGGAATTATAGAGAAAAAAAACACACTTCCAATACTCTCAAATGTTTTATTACAAGTTGAAAACAATAAGCTTTTTATTATAGCTACAGATTTAGATATAGTTTTTTATGACGAAATAGGAGAAGTCGAAATTAAACAAGAAGGAAAAACTACTACATCTGCAACAATTTTATACGATATTCTTAGAAAAATATCTTCAAATTCAGAAGTTTATTTTAGTTTAAAAAGTGAAAACAAACTAAGTTTAAGAGCGGATAATTCAGATTTTAACTTATTATGCCTTCCCACAGAAAATTTTCCAAACTTTGCTGATGATTTTGAAAGCAGTGAAATAATTTTAGATAAATCAAAATTTTTGTCACTTATAAACAAAACTAAGATATCTATTTCAAATGATGATACACGTCACTATTTAAATGGAATATTTATTCATTTGACCGAGTTTCAAAATAAATCATATCTTACAGGTGTTGCAACAGACAGTCATAGACTTTCTTCTAGCAGCATAGAAATTGAAAAAGGAAAAAAATTTTCATCTTTAATTTTACCGAAAAAAGCTGTTTATCAACTTTCTAACTTACTTCAAGATTCTGATGAAAAAGTATTTATGCAAACTAGTGATACAAAAATTCAATTTAAAATTGGAAAAACTAAATTAGTTTCAAAAGTGATTGATGGAAAATTTCCAGATTATAGAAAAGTTGTTCCAACAAAGAATGATAAGGCATTGACAGTGTCGTCAAAAGATTTCATAGACTCCATAGAAAGAGTAGCTACTGTATCTCTAGACAGAAAAGAAGGTGTTAAATTGGTTATTAATAAAGATAAAATAAAATTATCAGTAAATAGTACTAATTCTGGCGAAGGAAATGAAATAATTAATGCAAATTATGACTCTGACGAACTAACAATAAGTTTTAATTCAAGATATCTAATAGATATTGCTTCTGAAATTGATGATAAAAACTTAAAAATGAATTTAAAAGATTCTATTTCTCCTGTTTTAATAGAAGATAGTTCCGACAAAAACAGCTATTATGTTATAATGCCGATGAAAATCTAACAATACTGATTTTAACTTTTTTTTTTACATTTCAGTCCAAAAACCTTGGTAATCAAGATTAATTTAAGGTTTGTATTTAGGTTGGTTTTATATAATTGAAAAAAAATGCTATAATTCATTATCTTTATTCAACAGTTAAATGTCAAAAAATTTAAAAAAGATCAATAATCAGACCTACGGAGCCGACTCAATTAAAGTATTGAAAGGTTTAGACGCGGTTAGAAAAAGACCAGGAATGTATATTGGTGATACAGATGATGGTTCTGGTCTTCATCATATGGTTTTTGAGGTTGTAGATAATGCTATAGATGAAGCATTAGCAGGTTATTGCAAAAATATATCTGTAGACATAAATAAAGATAGTACAGTTACAGTAGAGGACGATGGAAGAGGTATACCTGTCGAAATACATAAAGGAGAAAAGAAATCAGCCGCAGAAGTAATAATGACACAGCTTCATGCAGGAGGAAAATTTGATCATGACTCTTACAAAGTATCAGGTGGTTTGCATGGAGTAGGAGTGTCAGTTGTAAATGCACTGTCAGAAAAATTAGAATTAAATATTTTTAGGGACAATAAAGAGTACTCCATTATTTTTAAAGATGGAAATACAGTCAAACCTCTAAAACAGATTGGAAAAACCAAAAAAACTGGTACTAAAATCACTTTTTTACCTTCGAAAAATGTATTTTCTTCTACTAAGTTTAGTTCTACAATTTTACAAAAAAGAATGAGAGAGCTAGCCTTTTTAAATAAAGGCATCAATATAACTTTGACAGACAATACTACTTCTAAGCCAAAAGAATTTGTTAATAAATATGAAGGTGGAATCTTAGAATTTGTAAAATTTATTAATCAAAAGAAACCTATTCTAGTAAATAAAAATGAGAAAGAGGTTTTTAAAAAGCCTATATTTATTTCAGCACAAAAGAATAATGTAATGGTTGAGTGTTCTTTAGAATGGAATGCAGGCTATTCTGAAGAAGTTTTGGCTTTTACAAACAATATTCATCAAAAGGATGGAGGAACTCATTTATTAGGTTTTAGAAGTGCTTTAACTAGAGTTATTAATAAGTATTCTTCAGAAAAAAATAACAGCAAAAGAAACAAAGTAACTCTGTCTGGAGACGATATTAAAGAAGGTTTAACAGCAGTTTTGTCTGTTAAAATGCAAGATCCAAAGTTTTCATCTCAGACAAAAGATAAGCTGGTGTCTTCTGAAATAAGATTAGTAGTTGAAAGTATAATTGGTGATAAAATTTCTACTTGGTTTGATCAAAATCCAGGAGTAACAAAATATATTTTAGAGAAAATTACCCAAGCGGCAATAGCGAGGGATGTAGCAAGAAAAGCAAGAGATAACGTAAGAAGAAAAGGTGCTATAGAACTATCTGGCTTACCTGGAAAACTTGCAGATTGCCAGATATCTAAAAAAGAAGGAACTGAACTTTTTATAGTTGAGGGTGATTCTGCGGGGGGTTCTGCTAAGCAAGGAAGAATGAGAGAATATCAAGCTGTGCTACCTTTAAGAGGAAAAATTTTAAACACCTATGTTAGCAACGGAGTTAGAAAAAATGGAACTAATGGAAATATAGAAGATCATAAAACAAAAGCCTTAGCTAAGATGATGTCATCGAGTGAAATAGTAACACTTATCAATGCTCTCGGAACAGGTTCTAAAGATTTTGATTTAGAAAATTTAAGGTATGACAAAATTATTATAATGACAGATGCTGATGTTGACGGATCTCATATTAGAACTCTTCTTCTTACTTTTTTTAACAATAGTCCTTTTAATAAATTGATTGAGAATGGACATCTTTATTTAGCACAGCCTCCATTGTTTAAGGTTACGAAAGGAAGCAAGATTAATTATATAAAAGATGAAAAGGATTTAGAAAATTATATTCTAAAAACATCAGAATCAAACAATAAAAAGATAAAAAGAGGATCTAAAGAATTCATAAAATTTATGGAAGAGCAAAAACAAAAACTTTCTATACAGAGATTTAAAGGTTTGGGTGAGATGAATCCAAAGGAACTTTGGGAAACAACACTAGATCCAGAGAATAGAACGTTATTAAAAGTGCAATATTCAAAAGGGACTAAGGAAAAATCAAAGGAAGATCAAAAAATTATAGAAATATTAATGGGTGACGATGTTGCTCCTAGAAAAGAATTTATAACCACTAATGCTCTAGAAGTTGATAATTTAGATATATAGTTTCATGAATTTAAAAGAGCTCTTCAAAAAAGGAGAGAATCCGCAATTAGAAAAAAAAACTCTAACTTTTTTAAGATGGATAGCAATTATAGGTCAAGTATTTACAATTTTAGTTGTTTATTTTTTATTTAATTTTTCACTACCTATTATTCAATGTTTATTAATAGTTATTCTAGGAATAATAACTAATATTTATTTACAATTTACTTTTAAAAAAAATGAATTAAGTAATTTAGAATCTACAATTTTTTTATTATATGATATTTTTCAACTAAGTTTATTAATATTTTTAACTGGCGGTATAAAAAATCCTTTTGTAATTTTTATAGTTATACCTGCTATTATATCTTCAACCTTACTAAGTTTAAGATCCACATTTTTTTTGGTATCTTGTTCAATCTTTTTTATAGTATTATTGACTTTTTCTCCTTTACCATTACCTCATCCAGGAAATTTACATTTTCATGTACCTGATTACTATTTGTACTCAATACCACTAGCAGCAATTGTTGTTTTAGTTTTTTTAACTTATTTTGGCGCTAGGTTTGGTCTTGAGACAAAAAAAAGAGTAGAAGCGATAAATAAATTAGAATTAATAATGGCAAAAGAACGTGAACTAGAGTCAATTGGCCATCAAGCTGCAGCAGCAGCACATTCGTTAGGAACTCCTCTCTCTACTATAACTGTAATAGCAGGAGAACTTAAAAAAGAAATTCTTAAAGATTCCAAGCATTCAAAAGATGTGGATTTGCTCATAAGTCAAGCTAAAAGGTGCAGAGAAATTCTTAAGAAAATATCTTTAAATCAAATGGGTAATGACAAGTTCATTACCAATGTATCTTTCAAGATTTTATTGAGTGAAATTTCAGATTCATTCATGCAAATTTCTGATAAAAGAATAAATTTGAATTTTAATGAATATAAAAAAGATATCTTTTTTAAAAGATCACCCGAAATTACTTATGGAATAAGAAATTTTTTCGGAAATGCGGTGAAGTACTCAAAAAATGAGATAAATATTAGCTTAATTGCTGATGACAAAAAATTAAAAATAATTATTACCGACAACGGTCCTGGTTTTCCAAAAGATATTTTAGAGAATATTGGTCAGCCATATATAGTTTCAAGTTCAGATGTTTTGAATGAAAAAAGAGGTTTGGGACTAGGAACCTTTATAGGAAAAACACTTCTTGAGAGAAGTAGGGCTTCTTTAAAATTTTCTAATTTAAAAAAAGGAGGAGCTAAAGTTGATATAAGCTGGAATATCTCTGATATTACAACTTAAAATTAACAAACTTATAAGAAAGTATCTTGTAAACCAATTTTGCAGCCAAAAAGTTATAACTTTGAAAACCTTTTATTGGGGATAGTTCATTAACGTCTGCTCCAATTATTTTTGCGTATTTGGATGCAATTTTTATAATCTTTAATGTCTCATCCCAAAACAATCCTCCTGGTTCTGGAGTTCCAGTAGCTGGCATTAAACTTGAGTCAAAACCATCAACATCGAATGTAATATAAACATTTTTATTTTTTATTAATCTTTTAAAAACATTTAAATTCCATTTATGTTTATCTTTTGCCCAAAAGATATTTATTCTTTTCTTATTTTTATTTAAGTAAGTAGTTTCATTTTTAGATATATTTCTTATTCCAAAAGATATGACGTTAATGTTCTTATAGTCTAAACATCTTCTAATTGCTGAGGCATGTGAAAACTTATTTCCATTATAACTTTGTCTTAAATCTGCATGAGCATCAAAATGTAGTAAATAAACTTTATCAAATCTTTTTACAAAAGGTTTAATGCATCCAGGAGTAATTGAATGTTCTCCCCCAAGTACCATTGGAAAAATGTTTTTTTTTAAAAGAAATTCATTGATCTTTGAGATTTGTTCAAGAGCTTTGTTCATATTTTTTTTAATAACAAAAGGTCTTAAAGTTTTAATTCCAATTTTTTTATAAGGTTCGCAATTTAAATCCTCATCGAATAACTCAACCTGATGAGATGCTTTAATTATTTCTTTTGGTCCATTTCTTGTTCCTCCACCATAACTGACAGTTTTTTCTAATCCAAAGGGAACAACAACAGCTTTTTCTTTAAAATTAAATTTGTTTTCTATTCCTAAAAAACCTTGTTTGTTAGTTAAATAATTCAATTTTTATCCAAATAATTTTGAGAAATTTCTTCTTTCTCTATTTTGCCAGAATTTGCGATGATAGGCATCACTTGCAATTAATGGCAATACACTTGTAGCTTCAGCAAAAACCATTTGTTCTTTAGAAATATCTACTTTTCCCCAAGAACTTGCTTCCTTTAAAGTAGAACTGCTACAAGCTCCATCTCTTGTATCTGCTACAGTTATTTGAACAGCATATTTGTGCATATCAACTTTTTTACCTAAAAGTTCTGCACAAACAACCGTATCTTGTATAAAATTTTTAGGCACACCTCCTCCAATCATTAGAAGACCCGACTGTTTTGATTTTAGTTTAATTTCAGTAAGCTCTCTGAATTCTCTAATTGAGTCGATTGTTATGTGTTTTTTTGGATTTTGCTCTTGGTGCATAACTAATCCAAAACCAGCCGAACTATCTGTAAAGGCAGGACAAAATATTGGAACATTGTTGTCATAGGCAGTTTCTATCAATGAGTCTTTTTTCTTTGCATTCGTTTTTAAATACTTGCCAATTTCTTTTATAAACTCTCTAGAAGTATAAGCTTTTGGTTCAAGTTTATTTGCTATATCACATATAATTTTATCGCATGCTTGAAGTTCCTCTTCGTCAATATAAGTGTCGTATATCCTGTCTATGTAGTTGTTTCTTAGAACAGTATCGTCTTGAAATTGAGAACCTTGATAATGCTTAAAGCCCAAGGCCTCAAAGAAATCCATGTCTATTATGGAGGCTCCAGTAGCTACTACAGCATCAATCATATTATATTTGATTAAGTCTGAATATAAATTCATACAACCTGCAGCTGAAGTAGAACCAGCCAATGTTAAAAAGATTGAGCAGCTCTTATCATTTAGCATTTCGTTAAATATTTTTGCTGCATTAGAAGTGTCCCTAGAAGTAAAAGACATCTTCGCCATAGAGTCTATTATTTTGCGAGCATCAAAAGATGTTATGTCTATATGCTCAACTGGTTTTTCTAAAAAAGATTTTTTGTTATGTCCGATATTTGGACTATTTTTTGATTTCATTAAGCGACCAAGTAATCAAACTTGTCAGAGTCCTCGTACATAGAGATGATAGGTTTGTCATGCAACTCAAATATTTCATTAGAGTAGAATCCATTAAATTTTGTTCTAAAGGTTAAAGCATAAGCTCCTAATTGGCCTAGCTCAATATAATCCCCTTCTTTAATGTTGTTAGGAAGCAAGAATGGTCCTTTCATATAATCTAAACTGTCACAAGTTGGTCCATAAAAACTAAAAGAAGTAAATTTCTTCGACTGAATTCTTCCATTAGAAATCATTTTAGATGGCAATATAAAATTAGGAACTCCTGCATCGAACAAGCTTCCATAAGTTCCATCATTAATATAAAGCTTTTGTTTTTTTCTCAAATTAATTTTTACTATAGTTGAACCACTTTCAGCAACAAGAGCCCTTCCTGGCTCACAGATTATTTTTGGCATATTAGAAAGTTTAAGATTTTTAAGAGCTTCTTTTATTTCATCAATATAGTTTTTTAAAGGTTCTGGATTAAGATCAGGATAAACAGAAGGGAATCCGCCACCAACATTAATTACATCTGGAATTATTTTAGTCTTTTTAATTATAGACCCTATTTCTCCAATGGCTTTTGAGAATGAAATTTTGTGCATGCATTGTGATCCAACATGAAAACTAATTCCTATTTTTCTTCCATGTTCTTTACACAATCTTACTAAACCCAAAGCTTCACTTGAAGATGCTCCAAATTTTCTAGATAGGTCTATTTCTGCATGTTCATTTGAAATTGCTATACGAACAAATAGACATAAATCTTTTGCTTGCTTTGTTGCTTCTAATATTTTTTGAAGTTCATCTTTAGAGTCAAGAGAAAAGTGTTTTACACCTAATTCAAAATAAGCCTGAGATATATCTTCCCGGCTTTTAACTGTATGCATAAAATATAAATTAGCATCAGGTTTTATTTTTTTTATTAGTTTAATTTCATTAATAGAGGCAACATCAAAATCTTCTATACCGTTATTAATTATATGTTTTAAAACTTTTTCGTTAGGATTTGTTTTCACAGCATAAAGAACTTTGCCTGGAAAATTTTTTTTAAAAAATCCTGTAGACCTTTTTATGGAATCTGGACGTATACAATAGACCGGATAATCCGGTTTTAGTGTGTTAACTAATTCGTTAACGTCTTTAAATTTTCGCATCTCATGTGTCCCTCTTTTTGTTTACACAGAAAGGTTTCTAAAAAATTTTAATAAAAAAACCTTATATTTTCGCATTTAAGGTTATTTTCACCCTATGTAAAGAAAAAAATGAGGTTAATAAGTTGCAATTTTAAAATTCATGCCCACATATATCCATATGGCAAGTTCAAACACATCACCACCAACCCAACTCAAGATAGAAAATTTTGAGGACAAGTCTCTTCTTATAGTTGACGATGACGATCCTTTGAGAAACAGGCTTTCTAGAGCTATGGAAAAGAAGGGATTCAAGACTATGGAGGCAAAAAGTGTTGAAAATGCACTAGATTTGATCAAAAAAACACCTCCTTATTTTGCTGTTATTGACCTAAGGCTAGAAGATGGAAGTGGTTTAGATGTTGTAAATGAACTTTCAAAAATCAAAAAAGACAGCAGAATCGTCATGTTAACAGGCTACGGGAATCTCCCCACGGCTGTAGCAGCTGTCAAGGCTGGAGCAATAGATTACATAGCAAAACCAGTTGATGCTGACGATGTGGAAGCCGCCTTACTCGCTAGCCCAGACTCCAAGGCAAAACCACCTGAAAACCCAATGTCGGCTGACAGAGTTAAATGGGAGCACATTCACCGTGTATTTGAATTATGCAACAGAAACGTGTCTGAGACTGCAAGAAGACTAAAAATGCACAGAAGAACACTTCAGAGAATTCTCTCAAAAAGGTCTCCTAGATAAATTTTCTTAGCTTAAAGATTTGTGTAGATATGGCTGTTAAAATTAAAATTTTGTAAATTTCAATAAGTAAAAAAGGTTTGGCACCTAATTCAAAAACACTATACAAATTTACTTGTTTTCCAGAATAAAAATTTAAGTTTACCCATAACCAAAGAAGACCAAACAAATAAATAAAACTTACTGAAAAAATTAACTTTAAAAAAGTAAAAAGGTAATTTGAACCTATTTTAAAATAACCTGAAAAAAAAGCGCCAAGTATAAATCCAAATAAGTATCCACTTGTTGGGCCTTGAAAATAGATTAATCCACCACCCTTGGCAAAAACCGGTAACCCTAAAGCTCCTTCAATTAGATATAAAATTACTACTGTTGAGGCCATTTTGTATCCCAAAGCCATTCCTAATAACAAGACAGCAAAAGTTTGCATTGTAACTGGGACCGGAGTTAAAGGAGTTTGAGTTCTGGCTGATATCGTTAAAATGAAAGTTCCAAAAATTACTATAAGAATATTTTTTATATTTTTATTTATATTAATTTTACTAATTGCTTCCATGTTTAATACAATACAACTTTTTAAAACTAAAGCTAGCTTTTTGTAAGATCAACAAATACATCTTCTAAATTGCCATCATCTGTTGAAATATCTAGTATTTCTAAGTTGTTTTTTTTTAAAACTTGCAAAATATCATTAAATTTATGCTTATCTTTTTCATAGGTGGCTATGATAGTGTTATTGTCATTATCACTTGAAAAATGCATTCCGTTTAATTTTAAACTACTTATATTATCAATTTTTTTAACTTTAAAAAAAACTTTTTTTGTTTTAATTCTATCTAGAAGTTTTTGTGTGGTGTCCAAAGCAACCAAATTTCCTTTGTTGATTATTGCTATACGATCACACATTTCTTGGGCCTCAAACAAATAATGAGTTGTAAGAATTATTGTTACTCCCACTTTATTTAATTCTTTTACATTTTCCCAAAGATTTTTTCTTAATTCAACGTCTACCCCAGCTGTTGGTTCATCTAATACTAAAATTGGAGGTTGGTGAACCATTGCTTTTGCAATTAATAAACGTCTTTTCATTCCACCAGATAAACTTCTAGAATAAGAATTGGATTGTTTTTCCAGAGAAACCATTTTTAAAATTATATCTGTGATTCTTTTACTCCTAGATACTCCATAGAGACCTGCTTGTAATTCCAGCAACTTTTTTGGACTAAAAAAAGCATCTAAATTTACTTCTTGGGGAACTATTCCAATTGATCCTCTTACTTGTCTTGGATTTTCATCGAGATCAAAACCCCAAACATTAATTTTTCCCTCAGTCTTCATGACTGTTCCAGCAAGAATACTAAGAAATGTTGTCTTCCCAGCTCCATTTGGGCCTAGAAGGCCAAATATTTCACCTCGTTTAACTTCAAAGTTTAAATTATTCAAAGCTCGTTCTGAAGTTTGTTTTTTTTTATTTTTTGAATAAATCTTAGTAAGATTTTCAACAGTTAGAGCAATTTTATCCATAGTTTATTTAATTATATCATAAAAAAATTTAAGGTATTATGAATATATGAGTTCATTAAAAAAGTCAGATCATTTTTATCTTATTGATGGTTCTGGTTATATTTTTAGAGCATATTATGCACTTCCACCACTTTCCAGAAAAAGTGATGGACTTCCTACTGGCGCAGTAAGTGGTTTCTGTTCTATGCTATTTAAGCTTTTAGAAGACTCTAGATCAGATGACTCGGAACATAAACCTACTCATTTTGCTGTAATATTTGATTCAGCTAGAAAAAATTTTAGAAATGAAATTTATAAAGATTACAAAGCTAATCGTAGCGAAGCACCAGAGGATCTAGCTCCTCAATTTGAGTATATTAGAAAATCTGTAGAGGCATTTAATTTACCTTCTATAGAAATGAATAACTATGAAGCTGACGATTTAATAGCAACTTATGCAAAACAAATAATAAACGCTGGCGCTAAAGTAACCATTGTTTCTTCTGACAAAGATTTAATGCAATTAGTCTCAGACAAGGTCAGACTATACGATCCTGTAAAATTTAAAGTTTTAGGAGAAAAAGAAGTTATAGAAAAGTTTGGCGTTAAACCTAATAAGGTTATAGATGTACAATCTTTAGCAGGAGACTCATCAGACAACATACCTGGAGTTCCAGGAATAGGCATAAAGACAGCAGCTGAATTAATTAACAAATATAAAAATTTGGATAATCTATTGAACAAAGCAGATGAAATTCCTCAAAAGAAGAGAAAAGAAACTTTATTACAAAACAAAAAAAAAGCTCTTTTAAGCAGAGAATTAGTAACTTTAAAAAATGATGTTCCAATCAAGGAAGATCCAGACACTTTCCAATTAAAAGAAGTTAAAAAGGAAAAGCTTTTTGATTTTTTGAGAGAAATGGAATTTAATAGACTGTTAAGTCGAGCTATAGGATTTTATGGAGAAGAAAGTGATGAAAATAATAGAGGTAAAAAAAGTAAAAAAGAATTAGAAAAAATAGATACTAAAACATACGAAAGTGTTTTAAATGAAAAAAGTTTAGAAAAATGGGTAAAGATTTTAAGTGAACAGCCTATCATCTCTGTAGACACAGAAACATCTTCTCTAAATCCAATGGAAGCCGATCTAGTTGGTGTATCTTTTAGCTACAAACCTGATAAATCTTGTTACATTCCAATAGGTCACAAAAAAATAAAAGGACTCAAAAAAGATTTAGTCTTAAAAAAAATTAAAAATATTTTAGAAGATGTAAGTATCAAAAAAGTTGGTCAAAATATTAAATTTGACTACATGGTTTTAAAACAACATGGCATCACAATCCAATCAATGGAAGACACAATGTTAATTTCTTATATCTTGGATGCTGGTCTTAACAGACATAATTTGGATATCCTTTCAGAAATTCATTTAAATCATAAAACAATTTCTTATAAAGATCTTGTAGGTTCTGGAAAAAAAAAAATTAATTTCAGCGATGTTGATCTTAAAAAAGCAACTGAGTATGCTGCTGAAGATGCAGACGTTACATTAAGACTTTATAAAAAACTTAAAAAAAGACTAGATGAAGAGAAATTAAATAAAAATTATGAACTATTTGAAAAACCCATGATTAGTCTACTATCTGAAATGGAATTTAACGGCATTAAAGTTGACAAAAACTATCTTCAAATTTTGTCAAAAAAATTTGAAAAACGCATAAAAAAAATCGAAGAAGAAATTTATTCTTTAGCAGGTAAAAAATTTAACATTGGATCTCCCAAACAGCTTGGTGAGCTTATATATAATGATCTTAAAATAACTAAACTTAAAAAGACAAAAAAAGGAAGTTTAGCTACGAGTGCAAAAATTTTGGAAGAATTAGCACATAAAGGTCATAAATTTCCAAATTTAGTTTTGGAGTGGAGACAAATTTCAAAACTAAAAAATACTTATTCTGATGCTTTACAAGATCATATCAATGCAAAGACAAAGAGAGTTCATACGTCTTTTTTATTAGCAGCTACTAATACAGGGAGACTAGCCTCAAGTGATCCAAATTTACAAAACATTCCAATTAAAACTGAAGACGGAAAAGAAATAAGAAAAGCTTTTGTGGCTGAAAAAAATAAAATTTTAATATCAGCAGATTACAATCAAATTGAAATGAGAATTTTAGCTGATATTGCCAATGTTAAGGAGTTAAAAAAAGCATTTAAAAACAACGAAGACATTCACAGTTTGACTGCAAGTCAAGTCTTCAATGTTTCTATTGATTCAGTTAATGAAGATCTTAGAAGAAAAGCTAAAGCAATAAATTTTGGAATCATTTATGGAATTACTCAATATGGGTTGGCTAAGCAAATATCTGTCTCTAACCAAGAAGCTTTAGATTTTATTGAGTCATATTTTAAAAAATTTCCTGAGATAAAGGAATATATGAATAGTACTATTAAAGCTTGCAGAAAAAATGGATATGTAAGTAATATTTTTGGAAGAAAAATTCATTTAAGAGGAATTAATGATAAAAATTTTAGTGTAAGGAGCTTTCAAGAAAGAGCCGCAATCAATGCACCTATCCAAAGCTCTGCAGCAGACATCATAAGATTAGCTATGATAAAAATAAACAATTTAATTAAAGAAAATAAAAAAATTGAAGCTAAAATTTTGCTTCAAATCCATGACGAACTTATTTTTGAAACTGCTGAAGAAAACAAAGATTATGTTAAAAAAACTATTAAACAAGCAATGTCTTCTATTTCAAGTTCTGATCATCATATTTTTTCAATACCATTAGAAGTTAATGTAAATTCAGGGTATAATTGGGGTGAGGCACACTAATAAGATTTACAAACGCCTAAATTTTGACAATTTAATTAGGATTATTAAAATTTATATATGGCACAAACTATTGCATTAGTCGATGATGATCGTAATCTTCTTACTGGGATAAGCATAGCTCTAGAAAGAGAAGGTTTTAAAGTTCAAACTTATATAGATGGAGAGTCCGCTTTGATTGGATTAACAAGAAATCCTCCTGACTTAGCAGTCGTAGATATTAAGATGCCTCGGATGGACGGTGAAGAACTTTTAAAAAAATTGAAAAAAAAGATGTCTATCCCTATTATTTTTTTAACTTCTAAAGATGATGAGGTAGACGAACTTCTTGGACTTAAATTAGGAGCTGATGATTTTGTAAGAAAGTCAGGCGGTTTTTCTATGAAAGTTTTAATTGAAAGAATTAGAGTTCAATTGAGGAAAAAGAGTGACGTAATTGATGATTCAAAAAATATTATTAGTCATGGTAAGCTTAAGTTAGACTCTTCTCAATTGGAATGCGAATGGGGAGGCCAACCTTTACCCGACAAGTTAACCACTACAGAGTTTTTAATAGTCAAAGAGCTGGCTAAAAGACCCGGAGTAATTAAAGAACGAGCTCATTTAATGGATATAGCCTATAAAGAAAATAGCGAAATAGAAGATCGAACAATAGATAGCCATGTAAAACGTATCAGAAAAAAATTTAAAAAGGTCGATGAAAAATTTTCAGCAATTGAAACTAGGTATGGAAGCGGGTATAGATGGAATGTTAGTTAATGAAGCAAAAAAAATCAGCGTCAATATTAAGAAAATTTTTATTATTTAATTTACTAGTTTTTTCAATACTAGGTTTATTCACAATTCTTTATTTAAAAGCTGTACAACCTAGCTTAGTTAAGAAAAGAACAATAAATCATATAACAATAATTAATAATACATCTGACCATCTGGAAAGACTAAATGTTAAGTTTGAAAAAGAAGGTATCAAGACTTTTTTACTATCTACTAGATTTCTTTTTCAAAGCCTAGACAGGGTTCAGTTTTATGACAGAGATGGAAATATAATTGGTGATACTAATATTTTAGATTTGGATAAAAATGTTTTCTCTAAATCTGACTCTGTAATAGAAGAAAGCATTGATGGTACAAAAACGGAAGATCAAAAAGAAATTAAAGAAAATGTTGAAAATAAAAACCTTCAAGATGAAAGCCTAATTAAAGATACTATATCAAGAATATATCAAAATGAACCAGTAGTATTAGAAAAAGAAATTAATAATAATTTTTTTGTAAGCACATTAGATGAAGTTAAAATAAATAACGAAAGACTGGGATACATAGTTGTAACTGAAGAGGCCAATGATATATTATTTGCAGTTAAGGAGAGAAAAAATTTTATAGTAAGAACAGTTTTAGCTGTCGCATTAGTAATTTTAATATTTTCTCTTTTTCTAAATAAATATATTTTAAAACCTATTAAACTTTTAGTTTTGTTTACTGAGTCAATAAAAGCTAAAGCAGATAAGCCTCCTAATGTAGATAAATTTTTTATAAGAGGAGATGAAATTGGAAAACTTACTAAATCAATTGATGAGATGACCACAGAGCTTCAAAAAAGAACAAATCGTGCTGAAACATTTTCTACAGATTTGGCTCATGAAATACGAAATCCACTTGCATCCTTAAAAGGAGCTTCAGAACTACTTGATAAAACTCAACAACAAAAAGAAAGGGAAAAATTATTTGAAATAATTAATCATGATGTTGAGAGAATAGAAAGACTTATAACTGACTATTCTCAAATGCTAAAAGATGAGGCTTCTTTATCACGTGAAAAAATGAAAAAAATAGATCTAGATTCTGTAATAAGAGGGGTTATAGAAGATTTTAATCAAGACCTTTCTAGTCAAAATAAAAATATAAGCATCAATGTTATTCATAAAAATAAAAATGGTAAAGGTTTTTTCGTTTTAGGTATTGAGAATAGACTTGAACAAGTTATTGCAAATTTATTAGACAATGCAGTTTCTTTCAGCAAAGACAAAGGAAAAATAGATGTTGAAATAACAGAAGCCAAAAATAATTTTATTCTTTTAGTAAAAGATGAAGGGCCTGGACTTACAGAGTCTTCACCTCAAAAAATTTTTAAAAGATTTTATAGCAATAGACCAAAAAATTTTGGTGAACATTCAGGATTAGGTTTGAATATTGCAAAAAATATAGTTGAGCTTCATAACGGCTCAATATCAGCTTCTAATAGACCTGATAAACAAGGAGCTCAAATAGAAGTTTTATTACCTAAATTAAATTAGCATTGTTGTTTGATAAGATTTAGCTATATTGTTAAAAGAAAAATTTATTATGTCACAAGATTACAAAGTAAAAGATATTAAATTAGCCGATTTTGGTCGTAGAGAAATTTCATTGGCAGAAACAGAAATGCCAGGTCTAATGGCCTTAAGAAAAGAATATAAAGGCAAATCACCTCTTAAAGGAGCTAAAATAATAGGATGTCTCCATATGACCATTCAGACAGCAGTATTAATTGAAACTCTTACTGCTTTGGGAGCAGAGGTAAGGTGGTCATCATGCAATATCTTTTCTACCCAAGATCATGCCGCAGCAGCTATAGCAAAAGCAGGGATCCCAGTTTTTGCTTGGAAAGGTGAGACGGAAAAAGAATATTGGTGGTGTGTAAAACAAACTATTGAAGGACAAAAAACTTGGAAAGCAAATATGCTTCTTGATGATGGAGGTGATTTAACTGCTCTTATGCACAAAGATTACAAAGATATACTTAAGTCCGTAAAAGGAGTTTCTGAGGAAACAACAACTGGAGTGAAAGCTTTAAAAAAAATGGAGACAGAAAAAAGATTATTAATTCCAGCTATAAATGTAAATGACTCTGTAACAAAATCTAAATTTGATAATTTATATGGATGTAGAGAAAGTTTAGTAGATGGCATTAAGAGAGCCACAGATGTTATGATGTCAGGAAAAATAGCAATTGTTGCAGGTTTCGGAGACGTAGGAAAAGGTAGTGCAGCATCTTTAAGACAAAGCGGAGCAAGAGTGATGATCACTGAAGCTGATCCAATATGTGCTTTGCAAGCAGCTATGGAAGGATATGAAGTAGTTTTAATGGATGAAGCAATTAAAGAAGCAGATATAATTGTTACTGCGACGGGAAACAAAGACGTCGTTACAGCTGACCATATGAGAAAAATGAAGGACAGGTCTATACTTTGTAACATAGGACATTTTGATAATGAGATTCAGGTGGACTCATTAAGAAATTATAGATGGACAGAAATTAAACCGCAAGTTCATGAAATTGAATTTCCTGATAAAAAAAGAATTATATTGTTAGCTGAAGGAAGACTGGTTAATTTAGGCTGCGCAACAGGACATCCAAGTTTTGTCATGAGCGCATCATTTACTAATCAAGTAATTGCTCAAATTGAGCTATGGAACAATTCTGAAAAATATCAAAATAAAGTTTATGTATTGCCAAAACACCTAGATGAAAAAGTGGCAACTTTACATCTGGGAAAAGTTGGAGCTAAATTAACAAAACTATCAAAAGATCAAGCAGATTATATTAGCGTTAAAACATCAGGACCATTTAAACCAGATAGCTATCGCTACTAGTTTAGTAGCCAATGATTATAAAATCTTTAGAGCATCTAAATTTAATTTCAAAGCAAATAGCAGATAAAGTATCTAAAGAAGATTGTTTACTTCTTTATGGAGAAATAGGTACTGGCAAGACAACTTTTTCTAGATATTTTATAAATCATCTTCAAAAAAAAGAAAAAATTAAAGAAACTGAAGTATTAAGTCCGACATTTAATTTACTTTATGAGTATCAAATTAGAGGCAGTAAAATTATGCATTACGACTTATACAGACTTAAAACATACAAAGAAACTAAGCAGTTAGGTATTTTTGATGATTATCAAAAGACAATTAAGTTAATAGAGTGGCCAGAACTTTTAAAAGAAAAGTTTAAAGATAAGCTTAAAATCATTTTTAAACATGGAAGAAGTGAGAATGAAAGAAATATAAGTTTTTTAGGTTATGGGAAATGGAAAGGATTTAAAACAAGTGAGATATAAACTTAAAAAAATTTCAGGAGATGCATCATTTAGGGAATTTTATAGAATACAAAAAGATTCCAAATCTTCAATAATTGTATTGGCAAAAAAAGATAAATTTAAGAATTTAATAACTTATAGTGCGGTCAATAAAATTTTAAATATGAATGGTGTTTTGGCTCCTAAACTTTTAAGTAATTTTATTAATAAAAATATTATTGAAATAAGTGATTTAGGAAAAAATTCTTTTTATGACTTTATAAAAAATAAAAAGATAAAATTTAAAAATTATAAAAAATTAATAGAAATAATTATTAAGATGCAGAAAATTAAACTTAAAAAAAAATATATTTTTAAAAACAATAAAATAAAATTTACAAAATACAATGTTAATAATCTACACAAAGAGTCAGATTTATTTTTCGACTGGTATTTAAGATATTTATTTAATAATAAAAAATCTAAGTACATAAAAAAAAAGATTAAAAAAGAACTAAATAGAATCTATAAAAGTCTGATTATGAAGAATAATTATTTTACTCATAGAGATTTTCACGCTGCCAACATCATGATTTCTAAAAAAGGATTTGGTTTAATTGACTCACAAGATGCAATTATAGGAAATCCTTTATATGATGTTGCTTCTTTAATAGACGATGTTAGAATTAAAATACCTAAAAAAATCCAAGAAGAATTGTTTCAATATTACTTAAAAAGATCAAAATTTAAAAAAACAAATTTAAAAAATGATTTTGATATTTTATCTGTTCAAAGAAATTTAAAGATACTTGGTATTTTTGTAAGATTACATGTAAGGGATAAAAAATCCAATTATCTAAAATTTTTGCCTTATACTTGGAAATTAATAGAAATGAGATTAAAAAATCCTATTTTCAATAATCTAAGAATTATGATTGATAAGTTAATACCTAAAAAAAAACGTAAAATAAAAAAATTTTAATGAAAATAAATAAAGCAATGATATTAGCTGCTGGTCTTGGAACTAGAATGCAACCTTTAACGCTAAAGACTCCAAAACCTCTAATAAAAATTGGTAATCACAATCTTTTAGAAAGGTCTATTGATTTATTGATTCAACATGGGGTGAAAGAATTAGTTATTAACGTTCATCACTTAGCAGATCAAATTGAAAATTTTATTAAAGATAAAGATTTAAAAATTAAAGTTACGATATCAAACGAAAGAAATGAATTGCTTGATACAGGTGGTGGTATTTTCAAAGGGACTGAAAGTTTTCATGATGATCCTTTTTTAGTTTTAAATCCTGATACTGTATGGAGCAGCAAATATAAAGATGAACTGAATCTATTAGAGGAACTTTATAGTAAATCTAAAAAAACATGTCTTTTAGTAGTCAAAAAGTCTTTCAGCTTCGATACTTCTTTTAAAGGTGACTTTAACGTCGATGACGATAATAGAATAAGCCGTAATCATGTAAATGAGTTTATTTTTACTGGAATGCAAATTTTAAATAGAAAATTTTTTAGAAAAAATAAAAAAAAGATTTTTTCAATGAATGATATATGGAATGATCTAATAGTAGAAAAAAATATTTTAGCCTTAAAAAGTAATCAGAAATTTTATCATTTAAATAGCATAAATATTTATGAAGAACTTTTGAAAAAAAATGTTATTGATTAGATATTATTTTTTTCTCTCTTTCTTTATCTAGGTAGTAAGATTTTTCAATTTTTAAATTTTTATCAAAAAATATTATTAGTGGATTTCCTGTAGGAATTTCTAATTCATTTATCTTTTTTTCAGAAATATTAAATAAATATTTACACAAAGCTCTTAAAGAGTTTCCATGAGCTGATATAATGATATTTTTATCCAGTGTTAAATATTTTTGAATATTTTTTTCAAAATAAGGTATGACTCGATCATAAGTATTTTTAAGAGATTCTGTATCAGGTACATTTTTTAATTCTTTATACAAAGAATCGTTGTGAGAACTATATTTTGATCCTTTGTCTAGTATCGGAGGAGGGTTATCCCAAGATCTTCTGTATTGATTAAACCTTTCTTCGCCTAGTTTTTCTTTGGTTTCAGCTTTATCTAATCCTGTTAAAGCTCCATAATGTCTTTCATTCAGCTCCCAAGCTTTAGTATATTTACTTTCTTTACCAGCAATCTTTAATGCTATCTCCAATGTTTTTATTGCTCTCTTGAGGTATGAAGTAAAACAAGCTTCATATTCTAAACCCAACTCTTTTAATAACTTTCCAGACTTTTCTGCTTCTAATACACCTTTTTCTGAAAGATCAACGTCAACCCAACCAGTAAAACGATTTTCTGCATTCCAAGTGCTTTGTCCGTGTCTGATAAGTATGAGTTTTCCCATTAAATATTTGTTAATTGAAAATAATATACTTAATATATTAAATTATTAATATGAAGGGTATTAAATTCTTTTATTATTTTTCCTTAACAGGATTGTTAATACTTTATTTGTTTCCAGGCAGTCTCATCGGATATCTGTTGTACGGAGATTTTGGAAAACAACCAGATTTTATTCCAAATCCCATTGGAACATCTATTAATCATGCTTTAGCTTTATTTTATTTAACAATACTTGGTTTAATTAGCTCTATGAGAGACAAAAGTTTTAATCTAAATATAATTTTTTTAATATCCTTATCCATGATTTTAGAATTATCCCATTACTTTATACCCAATAGATCTTTTGAATTTTTAGATCTTTTTGGAAATTTACTTGGAACTTTATTAGCAGTATTTATAATTATTTTTTATAAAAGATATAAAAAGATTTTATGAAAAAGATAAACTTAATTTTATTTTCTATTTTATTCTTATTATTAACACAAATTTCATCCATTACATCTGAAAAAATAATTACTGGATTTGCAAAAGTTATTGATGGAGATTCAATAAAAATTAATGGAATAAATATTAGACTTTTTGGAATAGATGCGTTTGAACTTAAACAAAGTTGTGAAAACTGGTCTAAACATTGCGGAAAAGAGTCTAAGAGCATGCTTGAGGAAATCATTGACGGAAAAAGAATTACATGTTCCTATCGAGAGAAAGATAGATATGGGAGAATTCTAGGAATTTGTTATCATGGGGTTTATTTTCAAAATGATCCAGGGTTAGAAATTAATGGTACGATGGTGTGGAATGGATACGCCATAGCTTATAAAAGATATTCCAAAAGATACTTAAGTCTAGAAAATTTGGCTAAAAAACACAAACATGGTATTTGGCGTTATGGATTTCAAGAAACACCAGAACAATGGAGAAGAAAAAATAAATAATTTATAATGTTTGGGTGATTCGAAAAACAAATTTTTATTTATTAATTTTACTTTTAATTAGTGCTTGTTCCTCCATTCCAAAAAACACTCAAAATAGTTGCGAAATTTTTGAAGAGCGCTACTTGTGGTATAAGCATGCAAGAGCTTCTTATAAAAAATGGGGAGCGCCGATATATATTCAGTTAGCTTTTATAAAAAAAGAAAGTGACTTTAATTGGCTGGCAAAACCACCTAGAGTTAAATTATTTAAAGTAATTCCTTTTAAAAGACCTTCTAGTTCATTTGGGTACAGCCAAGCTGTTGAAGGAACTTGGCGACAATATAAAAGGGAGACAGGCAATAAACTTGCCACTAGAGCAAGATTTAAAGACTCAGTAGATTTTATAGGTTGGTATGTAAACAAAACAACAACTCTATTAAAAATACCTAAGAATGATGCCTATAGGCAATATCTTGCTTATTATAAGGGATGGGGTGATTACAAGAATTATTCCAAAGATAAGAAAGCAATTATTTATGCCAGATCAGTAAAAGAAACTGCTAGCAAATATAGGAAACAACTTACGCTCTGCAGAAAAAATTTAGATAAGAATAAATATATTATTTTTTAAACTCTCTACTTAGCTGAAGATCTACGTCATCCATTCTTTTAGAATTTTTGCAAAGTAGTAAATAAAACACCGGAGTGGTAAATAAAGTTAAAAAAGTACTAATAAGCATGCCACCAAATATAGTACAGCCTACAGCCAGTCTTATTCCTTCACCAGCACCTGGACCGATATTTCCAACTATAAGTGGAACCATGGCAATTAGTGTTGATAAACTTGTCATAATTATGGGTCTAAATCTTCTTTTACAAGATTCTACAATTGCATTTTCAACAGCTCTACCTTTAATCCGCAATTGATTGGCCCAATCCACTATAAGAATACTGTTCTTTGTAGCAATTCCTATTAGAACCACCAAAGCAATTTGTGAAAAAACATTTATTGTACTATTAAATAGAAGAATAAAAATTAAACCTCCTATAGCAGCCAAAGGTACTGTTAACATAACGACAAATGGTTGTCTCCAAGCATTGAAGGTGCCAGCCATAACTAGATATGCGCTTATTAAAGCCAAGGCAAATATTATTAATAATTCGCTGGACGCTTCCTTTAGATCTAAAGATTTTCCTTTGTAATAAATTCCAGCTAAAGGAGCCTTGTCATCAATTGTCTTTTCAATAAAATTTAATGCTTCATTAAGAGTATAACCACT
Organism: uncultured Pelagibacteraceae bacterium; assembly: GCA_902567685.1. Classification (GTDB taxonomy): domain Bacteria; phylum Pseudomonadota; class Alphaproteobacteria; order Pelagibacterales; family Pelagibacteraceae; genus Pelagilacustribacter. The sequence continues at coordinate 262,817 of CACFNH010000001.1, forward strand.
AACTAATCGAGCAGTTAAAGTTATAGACTTAGACCTTTGGTAACGAGTTAGTAATTTTGCAGAACCTTTCTCTTCAAAACGAACTACATTTGCTAAAGATATTAATTTACCTGTAATTTCAGAACGAACAAAAATCTTACTTAAACTTTCAGTTTTTCTTCTATCTTCAAGATTGGCCTGTAAAATTATAGGGTACTCCTTTCCTGAATCATTAAGTTTTGTTACAGTTTTTCCAGAAAATAATGTTTCTACTGACTTTCCTATAGATTGTATAGAAAGACCCAAGTCCTTAGCTTTTTTTTCGTCTATTACTAGTTCTATCTCAGGTTTATTTTTAGAATAATCAGAAGTTATATCTGCTAATCCTCTATTTTTCCTCATTTCTTCCATTACTAAATTTTGCCATTGATAAAGTTTTTCGTAGGATGGACCAGTAATTGTTACGACAACAGGTTTTTGATAATTACTCACTCGTACAGAGTTAGGAGTCAACGGAAATGCCATTGTTCCTGGAACAGTAACAATTTTACCTATAGCTTTTCTGACAATTTTTTGGGCACTTTCTTTTCTATCTTTCCAATTATCTAATAAGGCAATAATTATAAATGAGTTGTAAGATTGAGACGATCTCCCAAATCCAGGTACTCTCATTATTAATTTTTGGTAAGGTTCATTTTCTTTTTGTAGAAGCGGTATAAGTCTTTTTTCAACTTTTTCAGCTTTATCAACTGTATATTCAAAAGAAGAAGACTCATCTGTTTTTCCAAAAACTAAATAAACTCCTCTATCTGGATCTTTTTCAAGTAAAGTTTTTGGAGTAATTTTAAAAAGAATTCCAGCCAATATAATCACAAAAGCCATAAACCAAATAATAGTTTTTGGTTTTCGAATCCAATAACTTAAAGTTTCAGAATAAAAAGATTCAAAAGATTTAAAAAATTTTTCAAATTTTATAACTATTTTTGTCTTATTGGTTTGTTTGTTCAATAATTTTGATCCTAACATTGGAGCAATAGAAAGAGCTGTAAAAGTGCTTATTACAACACAAAGAGAAAGCGTTATTGCCATTTCTCTAAAAAGAGTTCCGCTTATTCCACCTATGAATAACAAAGGCGCAAAGGTCGCTAAAATTATAATACTTGTAGATATAATGGCAAAAATAACATTTTTACTCCCAGTTGCAGCTGCAACTAATGGAGAGTCGCCTTGTTCAACTCTGTGATAAATCGACTCCGTCATTACTACACTATCGTCGGTAACAATGGCTACGCTGAGTATTATTGCTAGCAAAGTAAAAATATTAATAGTTAATCCAAAAATCCATAAGCCTAATGCAGCACCAATTAAGCTGACAGGCAAAGTTATGGCGGGAACTATCATTGCCCTAACATTTCCTAAGAAAAGATAAATTATGCCCACAACAAGCGCTAAAGCTAAAAGTATTGACTGATAACACATTTTAACTGCCTCAGAAATATAAACTGCACGATCAAAACTAACTGAAAGTTTTAAACCATTTGGTAGAGTTTTTTTTACTTCTTTAATTTTTTTTCTTATATTTTTTGAAAGTGTAACAGTGCTTTCATTTGTTCGTGCATAAATACCAATTCCAACGGTATTTTCATTAATTGAATTAGGACTTTGAGACTTAAAAAGAGTTTTTTCAGAGACAGGACCATAACTAATTTTTCCAAGATCTCCTAAAGTTATAGTTTTACTTTTAATTTTTTTAATCGGCAATTGTTTTATGGAATCAATATTGTTATAGGTTTTTCCAAGATCAAGAGTAAGATCTATATTGTTAGCTTCTATGGTTCCAGCAGGAATAGAAACATTATTTTTTCTTATAGCACTTTCAACTTCTTTAACATCCAAATCATTTGCGCTAAGTTTAATGGGGTTTAGATAAACTCTTACTGCTTTTTCATTTATTCCTCCAACTATTATACGCCCTGTCCCTGGAACAGAACTAAAAGCATCTACCAAATTTCTTTTAACATAATCTCCAATATCTAAAGATGTCCAAGAAGTGCTGCTTACAGAAAGCCACATACTAGTAGAAAATCCAGCGGAAGCTTTTCTAATTTCAGGAGCCTTACTGTCTTCAGGAAGATTGTCTATAATTCTAGCTACTCGTTCTCTTATATCATTTGCAGCATCATCTACATCAATGTTAGTAAAAAATTCTATTTTGATTGTGCTTCTTCCGATTTCAGAGAGAGTATCAATAGATTTTATTCCTTCTGCTCCACCTACAGCTAGTTCAATTGGTTCTGATATTTCTGATGAAATAATTGAAGGACTAGCACCAGTATAATTAGTTCTTATTTCTACTACCGGAGGCTGAAGATCTTTTGGAAGCTCTCTAGTGCTTATTTGAAAGAAAGTATACAAACCAAAAACTACAAGAAGCAATGAGAAAACAGAACTCAACACAGGTCTCTTTATGTTTAAAAGACAAAAATTATGCATATTTTAATTAATTATTGGTTTAACAGTCATTCCTTTGCTAAGACGGGACAGGCCTTCTTTAACAATTTTGTCATTTTCTTTTAGTCCTTTTAGAATTTCTAAATTTCCATCTTTTCTTACACCAGTAACAACTTGAATTTTATCTATTTTATTGTTGTCTAAAACTTTATAAATGTATTTTTTTTCATCTTCAAAAATAATGCTTGTGTCAGCGACTGAGAGAGATTTTTTTTCGTTGTAAAAAAGCTTAATATCTAGAAGAGAACCAGGGAGTATTTCAAGATCTTCATTTTTAATTTTTGCTCGGGCTAAAATAGATCGAGTTTGAGCATCAATTCTTGAAGCAACTGACTCAATTATTCCTTCATAATCTTTATTTTTGTATGCTAAAAATTTTGCTTGAACTTTAAGGTTTTTCTTTAATACTCCAGCAAAAACTTCTGGAATTTGTAAATCACAAAGTATATTTTTTGAATCATCTAAGGTTAGCATTATAGAACTTGTTCCTAAAGTGGATGAACTAATACCCCTTGTTCCAGTTTTTCCAGCAAAAGGAGCTATAATATTTTTAGAAGATAGTTTAGCTATAACATCTCCTTTCTTGACATTTTTGCCAAGCTTTATTGGTTCTGTGAGTTCATTTTTTTTTATTTTAAACGAGATTGTTTGACTGCTTAAAGCTGTACAATAACTTTCAATAGTTTGGCTAAAATTTTTTTCTTTTACTATCTCAACAATTACTCCTGGAGGAGGTCTCTTTGAGAATTTTTTCTTAAAATGTTTTCCGATTGCAGTTCGTCCGCCAATAACAACCGCGATGGCAATAAAAAATATTAATATTCCAATTGTTACTTTCTTTGATGTTTTCATCTTTTATTCTTTTCCCCATTCGGACCAGGATCCGTCATAGATAATAGGTGTTTTACCACTTATAATAGAATTTACTAGACCCAAAACGCAAGCTGTAACTCCAGAACCGCAAGTAAAAACTACATTTTTATTATTAATGTTTTGTTTTTCAAATATTTTTATTAACTCTTCTTTATTTTTAAAAGTACGATCATTTTTATTTAAGCATTCATTAAAAGGAATATTTTTTGAATTTTTTATATGACCACTTTTTAAACCTTTTCTGGGCTCTGGTACCAAACCTTTAAACCTTTGTTCAGATCTTGCATCTACAAGTTCAAATTGTTTAGAGATAATATTTTTTTTAATTTGTTCTTTATTTTTAACTAAAGATTTATTCTCAGTAACAGCATATTCACTTTTATTAAATTTTTTTATTTTGTTAGTTGTTAATTTTTTTTCATCAATCCATTTTGTTAAACCGCCATCTAAAACAGAAACATTATCGGTGTTATGACCAAAATAAATAAAACTGTACCAACATCTGCATGAACTTATTATGTCAGAATTATCATAAATGACTACATGATCAGAATTTTTAATTCCTAGATCTGAAACTATTTTTCCCCACTCTTCTTCATTAGGTAGCATATGTGGAAAAGGAGACTTTTCATTAGAACTTTTATCTAAATCAAAAAAAACTGCATTTTCTATATGTGCTTTTAAATATTCTGCGTAAGCATCTCTTTGAGAATTTGGCATGTGCCAACTGGCATCAATAATCCTTACATTGTTTAAATTTGATTCTAACCACTCAGTTGATACTAGACTCAAGCTATTCCTTTCTTTTCAAAATATTTTTGGTGATAATCTTCAGCACGAACATAATTTGATATTTTTGTAATTTTTGTAACTACTTTATCATTCAATTTTTCGTTTATTTCTTTTTTCATCTTTTCTGCTATTTCTTTTTCTTTTTCATCATCATAAAAAATTTCACTTCTATATTGTGGGCCTATATCGGGACCTTGTTTATTAAAAGTTGTTGGATCATGTATAGAAAAGAAAAATCTTAACAAATCTTCATAATGCAAGATTTTTTCATCAAAACTCACTTTTACAACTTCTGCTGAATTACATTCACCACTACATACTTTTTTATAGTTAGTTTTGTTTGTATTTCCACCGCAATATCCAACTTCAGTAGAAATAACTCCTTTTAACTTTTTAAATTCTGTTTCTTTCCAGAAACATCCAATTCCAACAATTGCAGTTTGCATATTTAAGTTTTGATTTTAATATGATAGTTGATTAATTAAAAGGCGGTAAATTTGCTCACAAAGTCTCAAATAGCAGTTTTATATATGGTTGGAAGCGTAATTTGTTTTTCAACAATGGATATTCTTGTAAAATATCTTGATAATTTTCCTGTTCCTCAACTTCTCTTTATGAGGTTTTTTTTCGGTTTAATTCCAATTTTCTTTATAATTCCTAGAGATAAAATTTTTACATTTTATAAAACAAAAAGACCTGCTTTACATGCCTTTAGAGCAATTAGTGGAGCTGTTGCTATAATTGCACTTTTTATTGGTTTAAGAAATTTACCTTTAGCAGATGTTATATCTTTAACTTTTGCAGGACCAATTTTCGTAACTATTTTTTCTATAATATTTCTTTCTGAAAAAGTAGGAATTAAAAGATGGTCTGCAGTTTTTATTGGATTTATTGGCATGTTATTTATTGTTCAGCCTGCTTTCACTGAAATGAATTTTTACTATATATTTCCAATAATATTTTGTATTGGATTTAGTTTTGTTGCTATTAGCATAAGATCTTTATCAAAGACAGAGCCTAATTATTTAATTGCTTTTTATTTTACAATTTTAGTTTTATTTTTAAGTCTTCTAACTTTACCTATGGGTTGGGCAGTTCCTTCAAAATTTGAATTGTTTTTATTTGTTATTTTAGGGTTGGCTGGTGGAATTGCTAACTTGCTTCTAACACAAAGTTACCGATTAGCCGACGCTAGCCTTGTATCACCTATAAAATATTTATCCTTATTATTTGCGCTATTTTTTGGCTACTATATTTTTAATGAGATACCTAAGACCATGATGTTATTTGGAGCTTTTTTAGTGGTTACAAGTTCTTTAATTATATTTAGAAGAGAAGCAAAATTAAAAAAACAAGTTATTCCACCAAGATCATGAGCAAACCATTTTATTGGGAGAGAGCAAAAAGATACTTAAGTAAAAATGATAAAATTATGAATAAGTTGATTAAAACTTACAAAGGCAACTTGATTACTAGGAATAATTTTTTTTATTCTCTATCTAGATCAATTGTTTCTCAACAAATAAGCACAAAGGCAGCTGATTCAGTTTTTTCCAAGTTTGAGAAAAAATGTAAAAATAAAATTAATCCAAAAAATGTATCTAAACTCTCCATATCATCCTTGAGGAGGTGCGGTTTAAGTCGCCTAAAAGCTAAAGGAGTAAAAAGTCTAGCTAAAAAAATTTTAAATAAATCTTTTGATCATAAATTGATTAAAAAAATGGAAGATGAGGAAGCTATTCTTTATTTATCTAGTCTTAGGCAAATTGGGAGATGGTCTAGTGAAATGGCACTCATTTTCTTTTTTAATCGTCCTGATATTTGGCCTACACAAGATATCGGTCTGCTTAGAGCTATTTCCATAAATTATAATAAAAAGTATTTTCCACCTAAAAATTTTGTTACAAAACTTCAAAAAAAATTTTCTCCTTACTGTTCAGTTGCCACATGGTATTTATGGAGATCAATAGACAACGAACCTATTCAGTACTAAATCCTTCTATCACTTGCATGTGTCTCACAGTAGTTTTTTTAGCTATATCCCAACCAGCTTGATATTCCTTTGAGTCATGACATTCGACTGCCTTTTGATAACTAGGAAATTCCCAAATCACAGTTCTTATAAATTTTTCTCCTTCATAAACTGTATTTTTTCCTCCTCTTACAAGAGCGACTCCACCATAACTTTTAATAATAGGAGTTACAGTTTCTGCATATTTCTTTAGATTTTCTTGATTTTCTATTTTTGTATATAAACTTACCCAATAACCTTTCATTTACATCTCCCCTAAAATGATTTAATTTTTTCCATGGCAGAAAAACTTTTCATATCTTGGGACGAGTATAATTCAACAGTTGAAAAACTTGCAATACAAATAGACGAGAGTGGGTATAAGCCTGATATTTTAATAGGAGTAATGAGAGGTGGAGCTATCATCATAGACGTTTTAAGTCGAGTTTTTAAATTAAAATGTGCTTACTTAGCGGTAGAGTCTTATTCTGGCAAAGGCATAGAAGATCAACAAGGTGAATTGGTTTTTTCAAGAGAAATGAGCTCAACAGTACAGAATATGGGAGGAAACTTACTTTTGTGTGACGATCTTTCAGATACAGGAGTTACACTAAATAGAAGCATGGAATGGATAAAGCAATACCCACCGCTTAAAGGAAAAATCAAATCTATAAAAACAGCAATTTTATGGAAAAAAGCAAAGTCAACCTTTAACCCTGATTTTTGTGCAGTTAAACTAAAAAACGATCCTTGGATTGTTCAGCCTTTTGAAAAATATGAAGAGATAAGAGTTGATCAATTAAAAGAGAAGCACAAAAAAAAATAAAGGCCAGTTTTTACCGGCCTTTATCAATTAATTTAATCTAAATTTTAAACAGCAAAGCTAAGAACACTTAGTACTGCTACAACCCATATAGCAGGAGAAGTAGTGCTAAATTTTCCTGTTAATATTTTAATTAATGCGTAAGCAATAAATGCTAAAGCAATACCATTGCTAATACTATAAGTAAGTGGCATTGTAATCATAGCTAAAACAGCTGGCCCTGATTCTGCAATATCGTTCCACTCAATATCAGTTATGTTTCTAACAAAAAGCACTGCAACGTAAAGTAAAGCTGCACCATCTATTTCTTTTGGCAAGCTAGTTGCTAATGGTGAAAAAAACAAACACGATAAGAACAAAACTCCAATTACTAACGAAGTCATTCCAGTTCTTCCACCGGCCTTAACTCCTGCACCAGACTCAACATAGCTAGTAACAGTTGAAGTACCCATTAAAGCTCCACCAACTGTTCCAACACTATCTGCCAACATTGCTTTTTCAATGTCCTTAACTTTTCCTTTACTATCTACTTTGCCTGCAACATTAGCTACTGAAGTTAAAGTTCCAGCCGTGTCAAAAAAATCAATAAACAATAAAGTAAAAATTACTGTAGACATTCCAGCAGTAAGTGCTGCACTAAGATCAAAATCAAGAAGGTATGTCATAGGCGGAGGTGAACTAACAACTCCATTAAACTTAGCCAATCCAGTGATCCAAGCAATTATACTGAAAACAAGTATCCCTATGATGATATTTCCTCTTACCTTCATTTTCTCTAGAACTATCATCGCTACAAAAGCTAAACAGCCAAGAAGAATCAAAGGATTTTTAATGTCTCCTAATGTCACTAAAGTTACAGGATGATCTGCAACAACTCCCATAATTTCTAAGCCTATGATAGCTAAAAATAAACCTATACCAGCTCCTATTCCTAATTTTAAACTTTTTGGAATTGAATTAATTATCCAAGCTCTAATTGGAGTTAAAGAAATAATTAAAAACAAAACACCAGCCACCAATACTGCTCCGAGAGCTGCTTGCGGTGTATAACCCATTCCCCCAACGACTCCAAATGCTACAAAAGCATTAATCCCCATCCCTGGAGCTAGACCAATAGGCCAAGTTTTTCCATGGAACGCCATTATGAAACAAGCTAATGCTGTAGCACAAATAGTTGCTGTAAATACTGCACCAAAATCAAAAAAACCTTTTTCTGCTCCCGCAAACTCTCCTGAGAGAATAAAAGGATTTAAAAACATTATGTAAGCCATCGTTAAAAAAGTAGTAACGCCAGCTATTACTTCGGTTTTAAAATTTGTTTTATTTTGTTTATATTTGAAATAATTATCTAACATATGATTCCTCCTATCGACGTAAATTATCTTATTGCCTTAAAAAATCACATGAAATAACCACTAATCTAATATGCAGATTGTCTTTTACAACTTATAGGTAATATATCTGTTCATAAGATTAATGTATATTCTATGGTTAGTTGTATATGAAAAATATTTTTAATTTTTTATTTATTTTGTTTATTTTTTTATTTTTAATTTCCTGTCAGACGGTTAGTAAAAGAATAGATAAAAATGTTGAAAAAGAAGAGAAAGAATTAAGTAAATGGCTTAATCAACCAGAATCAGAATTAAAAATTGTTTTTGGTTCTCCCGACAAAATTGAGTTTACTGATCAAGGAACTAGAAATTATATCTATATTACTGAAAAACTTAAGATTAAATGTGAGAGAAAGTTTGAAATTAATCCTAAAAACATGATTGTAGGCTTCAGCAGTAAAAACTGTTTTTAAATTATAATTTATTTGAAATTTTTAAAGCAAAAGAGTAATCAAAAGCAATTTCCTCTATTGCTGCATCTCTACCAGAGCGTCCGCCATGACCGGCATTCATTTCACATTTAAAAAGAAGTAAATTTTTGTCAGTTTTAAATTCTCTTAATTTTGCTACATATTTGGTAGGCTCATCGAAAAGAACCCTGTTGTCTGACAAACTAGTCGTAACTAGAATATTGGGATAGTCCATTTTTTTAATATTTTCATAAGGTGAATAAGAACGAATATAATTAAAATGTTCTTTGTTTTCTTTGGCATTACCAAACTCGTTAAATTCTCCAACTGTTAGTGGCAAAGAGTGATCTAAATTTGTAGTTAAGGTATCAACAAAAGGAACAGACATAATCATACCTAAGAATAAATCTGGAGCTTCGTTGACTACTGAGCCCATAAGAAGACCTCCTGCGCTTCCGCCATAGCCAATAATTTTTCCTTTGTCCGTGAATTTTTTACTAATCAAAAAATTTGCACAGGAAATATAATCTTTAAAAGTATTTTTCTTATTTAACATTTTTCCTTCTTCCCAGTATTTCATTCCTCTTTCCATTCCTCCTCTGATATGAGCTGTAGCCCAAATTATATCCCGGTCTATTAAACTTAATCTTGGAGTAGAGAAACTCGGAGGAATTGAAAAACCATAAGAACCATAACCATAAAGTAGAACATGAGCACTACCATCTAACTTTGTTTTTTTATTGTGTGTAATTGTTAAAGGAATTTTTCTTCCATCATGTGCATCACAATTAATTCTTTTAACAATATAATCATTACGATCATAACCTGAAGGAATTTCCAACTCTTTGACTAATTTTTTTTCTTTTGTGATAATATTATATTCATATGTTCGAGCTGGAGTTTTGGGCGACTCATAACTTATTCTAAGTACATTAGTATTTCTATCTTTTTGCATCAAACCTATACCTGGACTGATTACCTCTTCATCAGATATAACAAGTTCTTCTTCTTTGTTATTTTTTAAATTTCTAATAAATATTTTAGGAAGTGCATCAATTGTTTCTGATCTTATCATCCAATCATTAAGAAGAGAAAATCCTCCTATCAAAACTTCATCTTTTGCTGGGATGTATTCTTCCCATTGATCAATACTTTCATTTTTACATCTGCATATTTTAAAATCTTTTGCATCTTTGTTAGTATGTATCCAAAAATATCCATTCCAACTATCTAAAGAATATTCTACTCCATTTTCTCTTTTTAAAAAAAGTTTTGGTTTTATTTCATCTTTGCTAAAAAAATATATTTCAGAAGTGGTATGTTCAGAAGTAGAGATAAAATAAAATTTTTCATCTGAGCTTGTTCCAATACCACAAGTAAATTTTTCATCTTCTTCTTCAAAGATTAATTCATCTTGACTAATAGGAGAACCAAGTTTGTGTCTATATATTTTTCTTGCTCTATGAAATTTGTCTAGCTTAGTATAAAAGAAATATTTATCATCGTAAGACCAAGTTATTGAGCCAGAAGTATCTGGTATTGGCTCTTCAATAATTTTTTTACTAGAAATTTCTCTAATAAATATTGTGAAATATTCACTACCTTTTTCATCTACAGAATATCCTAGAAGTTCATCGTTATTTGATACAGAAATATCTCCAGTGTTAAAAAACTTTTTACCTTTGGCTTCTATATCTCCGTCCCAATATATTTCAACTTTATCACTACCAATTTTTTTCCTTAATTTTTTTGAATAATCTCCTTCTTTAGTAACCTTGGTCCAATATTCATATTTTTTGTCTTTGAAAGGCAAAGACTCATCATCAAGTTTTATCCTTCCTTTAATTTCTTTAAAAAGTTTTTTTTGTAAGGATTTTGTGTCATATAAGCTTTTTTCTGTAAAATTGTTTTCATCTTCGAGGTATTTTCTTACCTCAGAAAGTAGTTTGCTGCCATCTTTGAGAACTTCTAATATGTTGTCCTGGTGAACCCATGCATAATCATCTTTCCAATTTACTCCATGGCAACTTTTAGTAATCGGTTTTTTGGCTAATTTTGGTATATTCATTTAAAGAAAGATTATTATATGAATTTGTTTTTAGTTGGAACTGTCATCTTTGTCATTATTTATTTATTTCTTAACTGGTTTGCTAAAACTAGTAGTAAAAAAATAGCACAGTTTTTAAAAAGGTTAGCAGTCTTATTATCAGTAGCTTTAGCAGCTATACTTGCGGTTGGTGGAAAATTTTTGTTTTCTCTTCCTTTCTTGATTATCTTATTAACTGGCCTCAAGATAAAAGGCTTAACAGCTTTTCAAATGTTTCAACTTTGGAGATTGGTACAATTTTTGAGAAATTCAGGAAGGTTTTCTCAGAGTCAATTTGGAAAGACTCAAGGTTCTAGCAGCATTAGTAGGGAAGATGCTTACAAGCTTCTAGGTCTCAGAAAAGGCTGTTCAAAGAATGATGTGATAAAAGCAGCTGCAAAGTTGCAAAAAAAAATTCATCCAGATCTAAACAGAGATGTTAACACAGAAGAGCTGAGCAAACTTGTGAATGAAGCAAAAGAAAAGTTACTAAAGGAGCTAGTTTAAAAAAGTAATTCTTTAACTTTATTTAGAACTGTATCAAACGAAATAGAGTCTTTGCCTAACGTATTGTGAACAGTTTGGTTTTTTAAACCTTCTGGTTCCACCACACTCATTCTTGAAGAATAATTTCCATAAGTCATTACTGGGGAGTCCATAAATAAAGTTAAAGTTTTTACACCGAGCGCACAAGCAATATGTGCAAATCCTGTATCATTACAAATCGCTAAATCACAATTTTTTATAATAGGTAAAGTTTGTCTAATGTTAAGTTTTTCAAAAGAATCACAATTTTTTCCAATATCTGAGTCTTTAAACTTTTTAATTAGCTCAATATCATTTGGTCCTGCAGCTATATAAAACTTACATTTGTTAATTTTTAATAATTCTTGAGAAAGTTTTATATAATTTTTAATATCCCATCTCTTAGTGGGACCCGAAGCACTTATACCTAGACAAATATGTTTTAAACTTTTATCAGTATTATTATTTGAATTATTAATTTTTAAACAAGGTTCAGTTGAAACATTTTCTCCAGTTATACTTTCTGTAAAAATTTTAGCACTAGTAACCATATTATCATTTCTTCTAAATAAAGGATATTGATGAATTGATTTAATTCCTGAAAATTTTGCAACCAAGTTGTATCTTAATGAGCTATTAAAAATAAAAATTTTATCAAATTTTTTTTTTTTTAATTCATTAGAAAGTTTAAAAAAACCTCCCATCCCATCTTTTTCTTTATCCAAAATTATTATCTCATCAATGTGATTGTCTTCGGCTAACAGATCAAAAGCTTTAGAACTTTCTTTTGCCAAAAGACTTACTGGGGTGTTAAATTTTTTGGAAATAGCCTGAATATAAGGAAGCAAGATTACCATGTCTCCAATTCCGTATCTTTGTTGAATAACTAAAACTTTCATTTTTTTTTGTATTATTATAACTTAGTAAAAAAAATTGGGTAAAAATATGATTAAAAAAGGAGTTTATGCTGCAGGATTGAGCATTCTTAGGGATGACATGTCCCTTGATGTGGTTTCAACCATAGCTCATGCAGAAAAAATTATTAAAAAAGGCTTACACGGTGTTTTCTTTTTTGGATCTACCGGTCAGAGCCAATATATTTCTTTGAATGAAAAGAAAGACCTAATATCCAAAATAGCCCACAATAAATTTAGAAATCAATTTTATTTAGGAACAGGAAACAATTCTTTAAAAGAAAATGTTGATTTGATTCGATACGGAATGGAGTACAAATTTGATACTTTCTTAATCATGCCGCCAGCTTATGGAAAAGGTAATACTGAGGAAGGAGTATATAATTTTTATAAAAATATAGTTACAAAAGAACCAAAAATTAAAATTATTTTATATAATTTTGAAAAACTTTCTTCATTTTTATTTACTCCCGAATTTGTAAAAAAATTAGTTTCTGAGTGGCCAAAAAATATAATAGGTGTAAAAGATTCAAGTTATAATCTTTTTGAAACTTTGAAAATCCCAAATTTTTTAATTTTTCCTGGTTCAGAGACTAAATTAAAAAGCTTAGAACTTGGTTGTGCCGGATGTATTTCAGCAGTAACCAATGTTACCCACTCTCTTGCGAGAAAAGTATTTGATGATTTTGAGAACAAGTCATCACAAACATTGAACACAAAATTAATTGCGGTAAGAGAAACATTTGATAAATATAATTTAATTTCTGCATTACACAGCTTTATGTCAGTAGAAGATAAAAAATATAAAAATCTTTTACCCCCTTTAGTTTTATTATCTCAAGAGAAACAAAAAGAACTTTTATCCAAATTAGACAATTTAGATTTTATACCAAATAAAGGAATCGCCGCTTAATCATGTTAGTTGCTAGATTATTCTCAAGAATTTTTAAAAAAGATGGGGTCATATTAGTTGACCATGTTGGTCAAAAATATATATGCGGCGAACCTAGAAAAGAAAAACCTATTACAGTAAAACTTCTAAAAAAAAATTTAAATTGGAAATTAGTAATCAATCCAGATTTATCATTTCCAGAAGCTTACATGAATGGAGAAATAATAATTGAAAATGCCTCATTAAGTGAGTTCTTAGATCTTGCTTTTAAAAATGTAGGTAGAAAAGAAATTACAACTACAGCATATATTATTAAAAAATTATTACAGGCTTGGAGATTTATTAGTAATTATAATTTTCCCCTAAAGTCTAAAAAGGACATCCAAAGTCATTACGACGTAGGTGGAGAAAAAGGAGAAAAACTTTATGATATTTTTTTAGATAAAAAACATAGACAATATTCTTGCGCATATTGGAAGGATTCAAAAGAAACTTTAGAAGAAGCTCAGCAAAATAAATTGAACCATATAATTTCAAAACTAAACATTAAACCAGGGCAGAAAGTTCTAGATATTGGATGTGGTTGGGGAGGTATGGCATTTGAGATTGCAAGACAAAAAGGATGTGAAGTTGTTGGTATATCATTAAGCAAAAACCAAATAAGTTACTGCAATAAAAAAGCAAAAGAATTAAGTTTAGATAATCAAGTACAATTTCAGTTAGTGGATTATCGAGAATTAAAAGGTAAGTTTGATCGTATTGTTTCAGTGGGAATGTTCGAACATGTAGGAATAAAATTTTATGGATCTTTCTTTAGAGCAGTAAATAATTTATTAAAAGATGATGGAATAAGTCTATTACACACCATTGGCTCAATAGACAAACCTCAGCCAGGCTCTCCATTTATAACTAAATATATTTTCCCTGGAGGTGTTGTACCGTCTTATTCACAGATCATAAAACCTTTAGAAAAATCAGGCTTGGTAGTTTCTGATGTAGAAACTTTAATTCGTCATTATGATAAAACTCTAGAAAGTTGGTTAGAAAGATTTATGAAAAAAAGATCAGAAGTAAAAGACTTATTTGATGAAAAGTTTGTAAAGTGTTGGGAATTTTACATGGCTAGTTGTGCATCTGCTTTTAAATACAGAGATCTAGTTGTTTTTCAATTACAGCTTGTGAAGAATTTTGATGCAATTCCTAGCAATCGAAGAGACTATATTTATTCATAAAACCTGTTATTTATTTAAGTACAGGCCATGAAAAAAAAGAAAAAAAGATCAAAAAAAATAAAGCAAATAAAAAGATTAAAAAGAAAACCGTCTAAACGCCTCAAAAAACCAAAAATCAAGAGAAGAAAGAAAAGAGTAAAAAAATATAAGACAAAAAAAAAATATAAAAAAACTAAAACTAGAAATGAATCTAAAAGTATAATTCTTAAGATAATTAGACTTCAGGACAAATTTACACCAAAATTTAATTTCACTTTTAACCTAGATAAAACTATTCAAAAATTCTTCCAAATATTTGCGGATAAAATTGATGAATATAAAGCTATAAAATCTAGAGAAAATGAAAGAAAAAGACTAGAAGAAGTTAAAGCAATGCAAAAAGAAAAAGCAGAAACAGTAAAAAGACTTAAGATGGAAAAACAATTAGCCCTTGAACAAAAACAAAAAGAGCTTCGTGAAGAAATAAAACTTGAAAAAGAAAGAAAAAAAGATGTTCAAAAATTTATAAGAATGGAACAGGCGCTTGTTAGAAAGGAGCAAGCTGAAAAACAAAGAAAATTTTTAGAACAAATTAAGTTAGAGAAGAAAATTGAACAATTTCGTAGACGAGAAGCACTAGAAATTAAAAATTTAGAAAAATATGTGTTAAGTCAAGAAAGGGAGTCATACTCTGGAGTTGAGGAAAGAATCGAAAAAATTAAGCAGAAATACCAAGCTTTAAGAGATCAAAAAATACGTGAAAGAGTTGAACAATTAGGAGTAACAGTTGAAGAGGGTGACGATCGTTCAATTCTTTTAGAAAAAGAGAGACAATATAATCTTGAGAGACAGAAAATAGAATTTGCCCTAGAAAGCTTCTTTCGTAGTGCTCATTCAGCAGTATTTCAAATTAACAAAAAATGGATTCCAAAATATTTAAGCATCATGAGAGTTATTGACAAACGTTTTGAAACGGGTGAAATTTTTATTAAGTGGGACGATAGTTCTGAAGAAGATTGGTTGATGCTTATTTACATAAAAGATAATAATCCCGATTCAGGAATTGTGGTAGAAGACAAAACTAATCCAGAAAAAAATATCTCAAACGAGTATAAGATATCCGAGATATTTAAATTTTCAGATTCTCTCGTGGATAGCTTAACTAATTTGTTGGATAGAGAGAGAAAAAAAAGAAAGTCTAATTAATTAATTCATCAAGTTTTTTAATCTCACCAATTTTAAATATAACCGCATCTTCTTTTTTGTAGCCAAACTTTTCAGCATTTGCTTTAAATCTAACTGGCGGTTCCCAAATCGGTTCTAAACTTAATATTGCGGTACCCCAATGCATTCCAATTATTTTTTTAACTTTAAGATCTCTCATAAGTGACAAGAGTTCTTCAGGATTTGCATGAGCTGTAGATTTATCTTTGACATCAACAATTGGAAAAAAATTATAAGCGCCAATGTTTCCAAAACCTAAATCAATTGGACCAAATTTTTCTCCTAAATCTTTATAAAAAGGCGCAGGCCCAGTATCACAGGCAAAAAAGATTTTTTTATCTTTGTACTCAATTAAAAAACTCCCCCATAGACTTCTATTAGTATTTCCATCACCCCAAATCCATCGTTTACTCCAATGTTGTGCTGGGAGCATCGTTACCGTGATTTCATCATTAATTTTAATTTTATCAAACCAGTCCATCTCTTTTACATTATCTTTTTTGTATCCATTTCTTGTAAAATATTTTCCAAGTTTTAAAGGAACAAGTACTTTTGTATTTTTGTAAGGAAAGTTATTTATTGTTTTTTGGGACATGTGATCAAGATGGTTGTGGCTCAGTAAAAATAAATTTATCTCTGGAAGTTCTTTTAATTCTAAAGGAGGTTCGATATATTTTTTTGTACCGAAACCAAAATAACCATAATATTTTTCAAAAACTGGATCAGTTATAATTGTAGTATTCCCAAGTTTAATAATAAAGCTCGCATGATCAAGCCACATAACATATGAGTCTGATTTATGTTTCTCAAGATTTTTTAAAACTACTTGTCTATCAATGACATGCTCAGGTGGATAATCAATTTTAAGTTTCTTTTTTTCTTCCCTGAAAAGTTTCCAATTCCATTTAAAATTAGGATCTCTCTTTGGACCACCTTCTAAATTTCTAAAAGCAAAAAGCTTTCCGTCTTTGTAAATATGGTGGTAAGGTTTTTTTTCCATAGAATTTAAAGAACTCATATAACTTAGGATTAGAATAGTAAATGTGACTATTTTTATAAATTTATTTTTTTTTAGGTTATACACGTAATTAATAAGGGGTAAATTAATACCCCTTATTATCACAAATTAGAAGATTTATGAGATCTAATTAGCTATCGAGACAATTTTTCTTGTTTATTCTTTTTTCGAAATTAGGAAGCGCATCAGAGCTTACAAACCAAACGTAAGATGACTCCTGAAGCTGTTTTGAGTCTGCTACAGTGCATTTTTTGCCAAATTTTACCTTAGCTATGCTCCCGCCTGTACAATTAGTTAAAAGAATTAACGAAGCTAGTATCATTAATGTTTTCATACTAGAATATTTAATTAGTTAATTTGATTAAAGATTGTTTCAAAATTGTTTCAATTGTGATTTTAAAGAAAATTAAATTTATTTTCTTTTCTTGCCTTTTTACAAGTTGTGTCAAAAATATGGAACTTATATTGCTTTAATCAATCTAGGGTCGTTGTTCATCGGGTTATTAACGTCTTTACTAATTTGGTGAAATTTAAGCTTAGGTGGTTTTATGCTACTCAAAACACTTATGGCTTCTTTTTTTATATTTAAATAATTTGCAATCTGACTTTTGTTAATAATTAGTGGCTCTCTCTTATGTATTTCGCTAGTTTCAATAGATGCTTGTCTTGTAATAATGCAGAACTGATTTTTTTGGAAAATAGCAGCAAATAACATCAGGCTATCGTCCTCTTTTGTAAAATAATAAGGTGTTTTCTCCTTTTCTTCTTTTTTCCATTCATAATATCCATCTGCTAAGACTAAACATCTTGAAGTTTGAATGAGATTTTTAAACGTAATTTTTTCCATCAAAGTTTCAAGTCTTGCGTTAATCAAAGGTTTAAAATTTTCTAGTTTTTTTGACCACTCTGGTACTAAACCCCATTCAGCAATTTCTAAAGCTTTTCCATTTGTATAAGGTTTTATAATTGGAAGTTTTTGAGTAGGATGAGCGTTATAGTTGTCAGAGTCATCAACTTTAATATTAGTTTTAACAATACTTGCTGTTTTTGTTACTGGTTTTGTAATTACATATCTTCCACACATAAAATTTTTTTAGTCTTTCCAAAAGAATAATCCAGTACCAATGCCAATTAAGACAGCGGATACAATCCATGCTTTTTCATGCTCCCCAAATATCATTACAACTCCGAGTAAAACTAAACTTATTCCCAATGTTTTGTTTTTCATCTGCTAAATACTATAGTAAAACGTTAATAATGGATTCGCTACTTATAATTTTAATAACTATTTTGTTAGTTCTTAATATTGGAATTATTTTGTTTTTGTTGAAAAATAAGACTGAAAAAACAACAAATCCAGAACAGGCTTTTAAAGAGGAGTTTAACTCTTTTAAAGAGTCTTTTAGTCAGTCTTTTGGACACATGTCTAAAGATATAGCTAAAGATATGACGGGTGCTTTAACAAGGGTAGATGAGAAAGTAGGGGTATTTAATAAGCAAGTAGAGGCTTTAAACAAAAGCCAAGATAATTTCAGTCGAATTCTTGCTGGAGTAAAACAATACGGAGTTTTAGCTGAGTTTTCCCTAGCTTCACTTTTAAAAGATTTGTTGCCCGCTTCTCAATACATTGCGAATGTTAAGATGAAGCCAGAAGAAACAGGGGATACAATAGAGTTTGCTATTAAACTTCAAGATGTTCTAGTTCCAGTAGATAGTCACTGGCCGATAGAGAAATTTAAGGAGATAGATAATGCTTATCAATCCAAAGACAAAGAAGCTTTAGCAGAAGCCAGAAAAGATTTAGCAGCTGCATTCAGATCTAAAGCTAAAGCGGTTAGTTCTAAATATATTGCACCACCAAAGACAACAGATTTTGCTATTGTTTATGCTCCAACTGAAGGATTATTTGCTGAACTTTCAAGTTATCGAGATCCTAAAACCAAACAGCTTTTATTAGAGGAACTTAGAACAAAATACAAAATTACAATTGCAGGACCAAACACATTATCTGCATTGTTACAAGCATATCACCTGGGTTTTCAAACATTAAAAGTTCAAAAACATGCAACTAATATTTATTCTGATTTAAGATTAATTACCACTAGATTTGAAAGGCACTTTTTGGGAATTGCTGAAGTTAGAAAAAAATTAGAACAAGCAATTTCGTCAGTAGATAACTTTGGTAGAGACGCTAGATCGATAATGAATAGTTTAAATACTATAAAAAACCCAGAGGACGATGATGATCCAGATCCTCCAAGCACTCCAGGAGCATACGGCAGAGTAGAAAAAGTTGTAAATAATTAATTATTTATATTATGTCTAACTTTGTATTTTACGATTTTGAGACTAGCTCATCAAATAAGTCTTGGGGGCAAATTATTCAAATAGGAGCTATTTTGACCAATGATAATCTAGAAGAGTTAGATCGTTATGAAGCAAGATGCAGACTAAGTCCTGGAATTATTCCTGAAGCAATGAGTTTAATTGTTAATAAATCTTCTCCTAAAATTTTAAAAACATCAAATCTTTCCCACTATCAAATGATTAGACAATTCGTTGAGACTTTGAATCGCTGGGGAAAAGCAACATATATAGGATTTAATAGTATAGATTTTGACGAAGAGTTTTTAAGGTTCACGTTATTTAAAACTTTAGAATATCCGTATTTAACTAGTACGGGAGGGAATACTAGAGGAGATCTTTTAAACTTAGCTAGAGCAGCGAATCTTTATTATCCTAAAACTTTAAAAAACCCAATTAGCGAAAAAGGTAATGCAATCTATAAGTTAGATCAATTGGCTCCTTTAAATGGAATAGAACATGGAGACGCTCATAGCGCTATAGGAGATGTTATTGCTACTTTAGGTATAGCAAAGATAATATATACAAAAGCCTCAAATGTTTGGAAGGCAAGTCAATTAACAACTGATAAAAATAAAACATTAGAAATAATAAAAAAAGAACTTTATTTTTGTACAAATGAATATTTTTATGGAAAAAGTAGACCATACGTTCAAACTTTTGTTTGTCAGCATCCAAAATATCAATGGCCAAAGTGTTTTGACTTAAAGCATGATCCAAAAATTTATTTAGAAATGACTATTCCAGCTTTGAAAGAAGCTATGGGAAAAAATCCTAAATTTCTAAGAACTGTTAGACACAATAAACATCCTGTAGTAATGAATCCTTCTTACGGTGATGCATTTGATGAATACAAGATGCTAGGCAGCGAGAAACTAAATCAAAGAGCTAGTTTGATTAAAAATAATAAAAAATTTGCTGAAAAAGTAAGTTTAATTTTACAAGAAGAGGCAGAAGAAAAGGAACAATCTAAGTCCCAAGAGGATATTTACGAAGAAGAGAGTATATATACGAAATTTACTAGTTCCGAGGACAATAAGATTATGCCTGAATTTCACAGAGCTGAATGGAACAAGAAGCTTTCCGTATTAGATAAATTTAAAGATGAAAGACTTCATTACTTTGGCAAAAAACTTCTTTATGAAGAAAAACCAGAAATTTTATCTAAATCCGATTACAATAAGATTCATAGAAATTTAGCTAAAAGACTTTTAAGCACCAATAATGAAAAGTGGAATACTTTTTCTAGAACTTACTCAGAAATTGATACATTAAGGGAAAAGTTTGAAAGAGAGGGAGATCCAGGCAAACTTCCCATGCTAGAAGAAATTAACGCGTACGTTGAAGAGCTAGAAAAAGATTACACTTCTGCTTAGTTGACATTAATTAAAAAATAACTATCTAGATTACATGGCTGAATTAAAAAAACTTACAGATGAAAATTATGAAGAAGAAGTAATCAATAGCAAAGATATTTGGTGTGTAACTTTTAGTGCCTTATCTTTTTGCCAACCTTGTAAGATGCTTCATCCTGTAATTGAAAATATAGCTAAAAATGACAAAGTGCCTGGAGTAAAATTTGGAGTTGTTGCGACTGAGGATACAGGACTTAATTGGAGCACTTCTATGGGAATAAGAGGTGTGCCGACGACACATGTTATGCGTGGAAAAGAAATTTTGGGTACCAAAGTTGGATTTGTTCCTGAAAAAGATTTTCTTGATTTTGTAAAATCAACCGCAAAAGTTTAATTAATTTCTATTTAAAACATATCCTATTAAATAGTTTGATCCTAAGATGACTATAGTTTTTTTTTCAAAACTCGAGCATTTTTTTATTGCCTGATAAATATCAACAGCAGACTCTGATTTATAATTATTTTTAAGACATATTTTTTTAAGTTCATTTGCATTTAAAGCACTAGGTTCATTTGGAATAGTTAGAGTTATTATTTTTTTAAAGATATTCTTAAATTTTTTGATAAATTTTTCAGGCATCTTATTCTTTTGCATGCCCCAAATCCCATATATTGGTTTTTTTAAAGTTTTTAAGTATTTATATAAATTTTTAGCACTTGTCTCAGAATGACATGTATCAATCAACAATTCTTCATTTTTTTTAATTAATTTTTTTAACTTTCCCTTTCTCAAATATTGAACTCTGCCTTCAAATTTAATTTTAGGAATAGTTTTTATAATAGTTTTCTTTTTTACACCTAAGTCCAGAGCAACCTGAATAGCTAATCCTAAATTATCTATTAGTCCTTCAGTAAAGATATACTTAGATTTGATTGGAATAATATTTTTTTTATTTTTAAAAAAGTAATTATTTTTTTTCTTTTGAATCCTCCATTTCGAAGGATAGACTATTTTGCTTGGATTTTTTTTTATAATATTCTTTATAATTTTTAAGGTTTTCGGTTTTTGTTTACCAATGTAAATAACAGTTTTTTTACTTAAGTAGCCAACTTTTTGTCTGCATACTTCAGTTAAAGTTTTTGGCTGAATCCATTCTGCGTGTTGAAAATTTATGTTTGTTACTATTTGCGCTCTTGGATATTCCCACAAATTAGTACTGTCTTTCTTAAAAAGAAGACCACTTTCAACCAAGTTATACGAAATGTTATTTTGCTCCTTTGCAGAAAGTATGTAAATACAAGACAAAAGCTCAAAGAGTGTTAATTTTTGTTTAGTTTTTTCTATTATTTTAGTTAGTTTTTGAATTTTTTTAATAGAAATATATTTATCTTTTAGCCAAAATCTATGTCTGACGTCGTATAAGTGTGGGCTGGTAAAGGCAGTTACTTTTTTTTTATTAGCTTCTAAAAAAAACTTTAATGAAGTAAGTACACTCATTTTGCCATCACTGCCCAATATATTTATAGGATTTGAAAGAACTAAATGAGGATAATTTAGTTTAATTAAAACTTTATTTATTCTGTTTAAATCTAAATTAATTCTACGGCTATACCGCTTTTGAAGTTTTTTGTAGAGATCCGTCGATTGAGCTGACATCGCTTGTATTGTTAATCTCTTTTTCTTTAACCTTCAATAGAATTGATAAAATATTGTAAATTTCAGATCTCAGTTCTTTTCGTGGAACAATTTTATCTAAACCACCGTGCTCTAGGACCCATTGTGAAGTTTGTACCTCATCAGCTAATTTTTCTCTCAAGTTTTGTTCAATGATACGTTTTCCACTAAAGCCCCAAAGAAAATCTTTGGATTCCGAAATAATAATATCAGCAAGACTAGCCATTGATGCTGTGGTCCCACCTAAACAAGGCCCCCCTGCTACAACAATAAAAGGTATTTTATTTTTTTTAAGTTCGCTACAAGCTAAAGTCATTCTTGTCATTTGCATAAGACTTAATATGCCAGTGTGCATACGCATTCCACCAGATGTTACAAAAAGTATCAAAGGCTGTTTATTATTAATACTATGTTGAACTCCAGAGAGAAAACATTCACCTACACTTGGACTTACACTTGCACCAAAAAAAGAAAAATCCATAGATCCTACAGTTACTGGCATTGCATTTAACCAGCCTGTGGCGAACAACATAGCTTCTTCTTGACCTACTTTTTTTCTAGATTCCTTTAATCGATCACTGTATTTACCTTTAGGGTCAGAAAAATTTATAGGGTCTTCTGGAGGCACTCCATATTCGAGAGTTGTATATTCAGAGTCGTCAAAAAATATATTAAATCTTTGTTTGCATGAAATTAGATGTGTTTTTGCACATGAAGGACACTCAAAAAGATTCTTTTCAAACTCATCTCTTAGTGTAAGTTTTCCACAAGCACAATTTGTCCATAGACTCTTTTCACCCTTAGCCATTCTTTTTTTAATAGGTGATAACAATGACTTAATTCCAGGTGCTATTTTTTTTATCCAATTCAGATGATTCTCCTTTTTAAACTACTTACCAGTTTATTTAATTTTGTGACAGGATTTTGACGATTTTTTATTGAATCTGTAATTCCTTTGCATAATTGACTACCAACAACAAGACCATCGGCTTTTTTTAGAGAAGAAATAGTTTTTTTAGTAATTCCAAAGCCAATAACTATATTTTTTGCTTTGTTTAATTTCTTAATCTTATTGTAATTTTTTAAAATTTTTTTAGGAGAAACTTTTAGTTTTCCCCCAGTAGTGCTCAACATAGAAATGTAATAACACATTTCATGACTATCTTTAATAATTTTTTTCATTCTTGCCTTCGAAGTTGTAGGTGATAAAAGCTGAACGAAGGTAATAGATTTTTTTTTACATTTCTTTGCAAAATTTTTATTTTCAGGCCATGGTAAATCAACACAAATAATTCCATTTACTCCTGATTGCTTACATTTTTTTAAAAATTTATTTTCACCATATTGGTAAATCATATTATAATAACCCATAAGTATTATTGGTTTAGGATTTTTTATTTTTTTATAATTTTTAACTATCTCGAATATGTCCTTCATTTTAAATCCATTTTTTATTGCTCTATAAGAACTGGTTTGAATTTTTCCACCATCTCCAATTGGAGTAGAATGTGGAAAACCAATTTCACACAGGTCTACATTTTCTGAGATTGATTTTAAAATGTTTAAAGATTTTTTTTTGTTAGGATCTCCAGCAACTGTATATGTGAGAAGCGCTGGCCTTCTTTCATTTTTACATCGTTTAAATACCAAGCTTATTGGAGACAAACTCATTAATACTTTCCTAATCTTTTTCTTAAGATGTCCCTATCTTTTTGAGCATCTCCACATGAATTTACAATTATAACTGTATCGTTGCTTAATTTTGGAGCTATTTTAATAGCTTCGGCAAAGGCATGACTTGGTTCTAGACTAGGATTTAAATTTTCGTATTTAGTAACTAGCTTGTAAGCTTCTAATGCTTCTTCATCAGTTGCAGAGGAATATCTAGCTCTGCCAGCATCTTTTAAAAAACAATGCATAGGTGAAACACCAGGGTAGTCAAGACCTGCGCTTATAGACTCTGTTTCTTTAATTTGTCCATCGCTGTTTTGACATACATAAGAAGCTGCTCCATGAAGAACCCCTAGCTTAGAGCCTTTGCTCAAAGGTGCAGCATGAAGTTTGCTTTTTTTTGGTCCAGCTGCTTCTACACCTATCATTTCTACTTGTTTTTTTTTGTAATCCATAAACTCACTCCAAAATCCATATGCAGAACTTCCACCTCCAACACAGTTTATTAATTTTAATTTACTTGGAATTTCTCCAAATTCATTTTTAATTTGTTGTAAAAGTTCTCTTGAAATCTGTGCAGTGCTCCAACCACATATTTTTACAAAAATATTTGGACCAACTGTGCTGCCTACACACATTGCAGTGGAGTCACAATTAGCAACCCAATATCTCATACACTCGCTTACCGCATCAACTAATGTTTGGCTGCCAGAATGAACAGGAACTATTTCAGCTCCATTTTTTCTCATAGCATCACAATTAGGTTTTTGTCTTTTTATATCTTTTGCTCCCATAAAAATTTTACATTTTAAGCCAAATTTTTTTGCAGCCATACTGAGCATCTTGCCTGCATAACCAGCACCAGTATCACCTACTATATATTTTTTTCCAGCTCTTTTAGTGATTAAACAATGTACAGTTGCGTTATAAATTTTATGAGCTCCACCATTAGCCTCTGATACAACTTTTGCCCACACCTGGGCACCTCCCAAGTGACTTGTTAGATTTTCTAATTTAATAAAAGGAGTAGGAGCACCTACCCAATTTTTAAAATAATAATCTCTCTCTTTAATAAATCTTTTATCTTTTCTGAGTTTTTCAAATAAAATATTAAGATCCTCAACGGGTTTTTTTAAAGTTTCAGGAATAAAATTTCCTCCAAATTTACCGCCCCAAAAGCCATTTTTGTCATGTTGGTCAATTAAAGGTATTCCTTTTTTAATTTTCATTCTAAAAATATGGTTAATTTTTACTGTTTTGCAGATTGTATAATTTTTTTAATGTTTTGAACAGGGTCGCCCTCAATAATTGGCCTTCCTATTACAGCAAAACATTTATCATCTGCAATTTTTGAGAAATCAGCGTAGCCCATGACCCTTTTTTGATCATGTTTTTTATCTTCATCACCTCTTATTCCAGGACAAAATATTTTTAAATCTTTTGATAAAGATCTTACTAGTTCAAAATCTTGAGCCGAAGCTATTACCCCGGCAATTTTAGATTTAATAGCTAAGTTGACTAGAAGTTTAACTTGGTCTTTTATAGTATTTTTTATTCCTATATTTTGAAGATCAGACTGTGAAGTTAGTACAGTGACTCCAAGCAATTCAATTGAACCCGCAGCTTCTTGTGCAGCTTTTAGCATTTCGTAATCTCCGCTGGTGTGAACTGTTAAATATTTTATACTCTTTAAAGATTTGATAGCTGCTACAGTTTTTTTAACTTGATTGGGTATTTCTGGACCCAATTTTAAATCCAAAAATATTTCTACTCCAAGTTCTTTAAATTTTTCTAATCCTTCTGCACCACAAACAGTATACAATTCAGTGCCAATTTTAACACCAGCAATTTGATCTTTTATTTTTTTAGTTACATCAAGAGCTATTTCTAAAGAGTTAAAATCTAGAGCTACAAAAATATTCTTTTTCATGATTCTTTATTTATTTCCTCTTTTAAATGTTTTGACATCTTAAAGAAAACCTTTTTCTTAGACGGAACATAAATTATAGATCCTGTTCTGGGATCTCTAGCATTGTGTTTTGGTTTAGTAGTTCTAATTGAAAATCTACAAAAATCTCTAATTTCTACAGATTTATTAACAATCAAGTTTTTTGAAATTGTGTCGAAAATGATGTCCAAAATAGATTCAATTTGAGAAGATTTTAGATTTGGGTGTTTTTTCTTTAATTCCTTAATGATATCTGACTTAACCAAAAGTATTATTCTATTATTTTTTTTTCTTTCTACCACTTAAAGCTTTTTCAAAAATGCCTTTAAGTGTTGCGCCTGATTTTTTAGCTCCTTCACCAAATTTAGCCACTAAGCTTTTCTCTTCGTCTATTTGAGCTGCTTTGGGACTAAGTGAAATTTTTCTAGTTTTAGTATCTAGTTCGATGATTTTTGCGTCGGCCATAGTATTGCCCGGAGAGTAAATTTCTGGTCTACAGTCTGAAGGTTCTATTGCAAGCTGATTTTTTTTAATTGTTACAATAATTTTCTTCTCTGGATCTACTGCAACTTTTACTCCAGTTTTTAAAACTTCTACAACCTTTGTGGAAATAACTGATCCAACTTTTTTCTTATTTTGTTTGAACCAATCCATTGGATCTTTTTCAAGAGCTCTTATAGAAAGTCTTATTTTTTCATCTTTAACTTCTATTATTTTTGCTT
Source organism: uncultured Pelagibacteraceae bacterium (assembly GCA_902567685.1). Classification (GTDB taxonomy): domain Bacteria; phylum Pseudomonadota; class Alphaproteobacteria; order Pelagibacterales; family Pelagibacteraceae; genus Pelagilacustribacter. The sequence goes on from CACFNH010000001.1 coordinate 289,215, forward strand.
TTATCAAATCATTTTTTTTATATTTTTTTAAATTTTCATGAGTTTCATTGAATGATATTTCTTTGTAGTGAATCATTCCTGTTAAACCAGAGTCAAGTTCTGCAAATATGGCCTTATCAGTAACATTTTTTATTTTAACCTCTAACACTGTTCCAATTTTGTCTTGTATATTTTTCCAAGGATTTTCTTGCGTTGCTTTGTAAGATAAAGATATCCTTTTTGCATCGACGTCTATAGAAACAATTTTTACTTTTATAGATTGGGAAACAGACAAAACTTTATTGGGTTCAATATTTTTATTTGTCCATGATAGCTCACTGTTATGTATCAGACCTTCAACTCCTTCTTGTAGACGAACAAAGGCGCCATACTGCATTAGTTTGGTACATACCCCTTCATAAATTTCTCCAACTTTATATTTTTTTCCTATCGCTTCATACGGGTCTTCAGTTAAGGCCTTAACAGAGGCTGAAATTCTATTTGTTATTGGGTCAATTTTTGTAATACGTACTTTTAATTGCTGACCGATTGTAACTAAGTCAGAGGGTTTTTTTACTCTTCCATAAGAAATATCCGATACATGGCACAGAGCATCTAAACCGTTTATGTCTAAAAATATTCCCCAGTCAGTAGTTGCTTTAACTTTTGCGTTCTCAATTATATCTCCCTCTTTTATATTTTTTAATGCTTCTTTTACTTCTGCATTTTTACTTTTCTCTAATACTGCTCTTCTGCTAGTACATACGTTACCTCTCTGTCTATCTATACGTGTTGCAATAACCTTGACAGGAGTATTCATAAGATGGTCAATTTTTTTAAGAGGCCTAAGGTCAATTTGGCTGGCTGGCATAAATGTCGGTAGTCCATCAACAGTACATATATATCCGCCTTTAACTCTACCAGTAATATAACCCACCAATTCTTCCTGAGTTTCAAAAACTTTTTCCATTTTTTTCCATGCAGCCATTCGTCTTGCTTTTTCTCTTGAAATTATGATTTCACCTTTAAAACTTTCAATACGTTCTAAATAAACATCAATTACAGAACCTGGTTTTATTTTTTCAAGTTCGTTATGATTTTTAAATTCCTCTATAGGAATCATGCCCTCCATCTTTGCTTTGCAATCTACAACAACAAAGTTTTTAGTAATTTCAGTTACTGTGGCTTTTATGGTTTGATTTTCTTGTAATTTTCTATCTTTAAAATCTTCATTTAATAGACTTTCAAACTCTTTTATTGAGTTTGATCGATTTTTAGTTTGTGCTTCAACTGCCATATTTTTCTTTAATTTTTTTCTCCACTATTTCTGACATTTTGCTCATCATGCCAGGTATATTCTTTAATTTATCTGTTCGCACAATTACAGCATCCTTGGACTGAATCAAAGGAGAATTTTTTCTATTTTTGTCTCTATTATTCCTTATTTTTAAGGATTTTTTTACATCAAAGAGCTTAACATTCTTATCTTTTTTTCTTAACTCTTTAAATCTTCTCTTTGCGGCAATATTTAAGCTACATACGAAATAAAATTTAATGTCTGCTTTTGGCAATATAACTGTACCGATGTCTCTTCCTTCAATACAAACTTTTTTAAACTTTTTAGCAAATTTTCTTTGAAATAATTTTAAAATAACCCTAACTTTTTTTTCTTTTGCTATAATCGAGGTATGTTCAGAAATTTCAGCAGTATGCAAGTTGATCTTATTCAATTTTTTTAAATTCAGTTTATTAAAGATTTTTTTTAAAAAAGTAATTTTGTTTTTTGGTTTGTGCTTTAATAATTGATAACTAGCAAATCTATATAAAATACCAGAGGAAAGAAATTTTAAACCGTATTTTTTTGATATTTTTTTTGCTCCAGTGGTTTTTCCACTAGCAGCCCCTCCGTCCGCAGCAACTATGAGTTTATGATGTTTTTTTAATTTCAAATTTTCCACCAAGTGATTTTATTATATTTAAAAAAGAAGGAGAGGATGTTTTTACTGTTTCAAAATTTTTAATTTTTATTTTAATACCTGTAACTAGAGAAAGTATAGTCGCACTCATACAAATCCTATGATCAGAAAGATTTGGAACATTAATTATTTTATTTTTATTTTTTATTTTTTTTAATCCGTAAACTTTCATTTCATCTTTTTTGGACTTACATTTTATACCTGATTGAATTAATATTTTTTTCATTTCTTCTATACGGTTACTTTCCTTATTTGCAAGATCTTTAATACCTTTAAATACTGAGATGCCAGGAATTAATGCTGCCATTATAAACAAAATAGGATACTCATCAGTTAAAGAAGTGTAATAAGCAGAACTAGCTTTGATAGGAGTAAGTTTACTGCTCTTAATATGAATATTGCCTATAAGTTCATTATTATTCTTTCGCAAGTTTTTGAATTGAATTTTAGCTCCATGATTTTTTAATAATTTATAAAAACCAATCCTTTTTGGGTTTAATCCAACATTTCTTATCTTTAATTTAGAATTATCGTTTAATAAAGTTAAGGCTGTAAAAAATGCAGCAGAAGATGGATCCCCAGAAATAGATAGTTTTAAAGGGTCAAGATAACCTTTACCAAAAATTTTAATGATATTTTGCTTTTTTTTATTTTTTTTTAATTCAATAATTTTAGAACTGTTTTCTGCTAAAATATTTTCTGTATGTGGCCTGCTTTCTTTTTCTTCTGTCACTGTCGTTATTCCATAAGAATTTAAGCCAGCCAATATTACTGCACTTTTTAACTGCGCAGATATTCCTGCTTTGTATTCAATACCAACTGGCATTTGAGAAGATATTATTGTTAAAGGAAGATTTGATTTATTTTTTGGGTAAAATTCTGCACCAAATTCATTCATTAATTTAATCAGTTTAGACATATTTCTTTTATTCAAAGACTTGTCACCCTGAAGTTTAACTTGAACATTAGGCGTGGTAGACAGTATACCTATCAAAAGCCGAGCAAGCGTTCCTGAGTTGCCTAAATCCAAAACAGAGTTTTTTTTTGCAAAAAGAGAACCTAATCCTTTACCATAAACAAAATATTGTTTTGGTTTAGTTTTGACAATTTTAACACCTAATTTTCTCAAACATTTAATTGCAGAATTTACATCTTCTGACTCCAGAACGTTATTTAACTTTGATATATTATGGCTTATAGCTCCAATCAAAAAAGATCTTATTGAGATAGATTTGTCACTATCAACCTGTATGGTTTTTTTATACTTATCTATCTTTTTAGATATGGTTACGGAAAAACTTTTATTTAACATTAAGATTAAGCGTTATAGGAAGACCCAAAATACAATTCAATAGCTTTTGAAGATTTTAATATTTCGCTAGGTGTTCCTTTAGCAATTATTGATTGCTCACCCAAAACATACGCTCTATCGACTATGTCGAACAAATTTCTAACTTGGTGATCTGTTATTAAAAGTGAATGACCGTAAGATTGGATTTTTAGTATATATTTTTGTATGTCTTGTATTACTATTGGGTCTAATGCAGACATGGGTTCATCCAAAAGGATTAAACTCGGTTTATTAACTAAAATTCTTGCCATCATTAATCTTCTTACTTCTCCACCACTTAATACACTGCTATTAATATTTCTAAGGTGTTGAAGGTTGAATTCATCCAATAACTTTTCAACCATAGCAATTTGATTTTTTGAGCCTTTAATAGATAGCTGACAAACACCTAATAAGTTATCATAACAACTCATGTTGAAAACACTTCTTTGTTGACTCAAGTAACCTATTCCTGCTTTTGCTCTTTCATGAATTGGTTTTTCTGAGATATCTATATTTTTAAGAAAAATTTTTCCAGAATCTGCCTGGTGCTCTCCTATAATTGTACTATATAGAGTTGATTTTCCAGAGCCGTTAGGGCCCAACAAACCTACAATTTCACCTGGAAATATTTCAATGTTAATCTTTTTTAATATTGGTCTGCCATCAAATGATTTACTAACATCTTTAATTTGAAAGATGGGTTTGTTTTTTTTAAATTTAATTATTCTAAATCCTTTTCTCATTAATTCTTCAATTTCATATCAATTTGTTTATCATTTAGCATAGATACATCTAACGTTTGTTCTAAAAGATCAAATTTTAAATTGTCAGCAGTCATACTGCCTTTTATACTTTCTGTTCTAACATTTCCATAAATAGTTAGAGAATTTTTTGTGTTAAAAAAATCAAGATTATCTGAAAACAAATAGTTTTGTTGGTATTCAGCACTAACATTTTCTCTAAAACTCATATCATTATTTTTATTATTATAAATACCGTAGTTTCCTCTCACTTTTAAGATAGTACCATCTTTAAAATAAAAAATAGCGCTCATTACTTTCATTTTTATAATTTCAGGATTGTTAATGTCAAATTGAGCTTCTTTAGATCTAACTTCATATCGATTTCCTCGAAGATCCACACCTTTATATTCCACATCTAAGAAGGTATTTGAAGTAGATTGACCATCTGTTTCTGTGGAGCTCTCTTTTTTTGTAATTTCAGAAACATCTTTTTTATTATCAAGTTTCTGGCCTTTATTTCCATATGTATAATAAATTAATAATATTGCTGTGATAAATATAAGGACCTGAACTAGTAAAATATTTTTTTTTCTATTTGTCACTTTATTCCAAAATCCAATATTCTATGAACATGTACAATTGCTTTAATTTTTTTATTTTTTTTATTTAAAGTTTTTTCTGTGGGAACACATAAACTTGTAATTTTTTTCTCACTCATGATAGATAGAGCTTTTGGAGCAGGTAGATTTTCGGATACAAATAAAGGCTTTCTAGACATGAATTTTTCAATTTTATTATTTTTTCTAAGATCTTTAATTGCTCTTCGACAGTCACCATCAGTAATTATTCCCTTAACGTAGCCTTTATTAAGAACAACTACTAATCCTAATTTTTTTTGGTTAATTACTTTTACTGCATCGTTAATCGTTTTATTAATATTGATTGTGGGCAGTTTTTTTCCTGTAATCATAATATCTTTTACAAGTAATAAATTTTTACCAATATTTCCACCTGCATGGAAAATTTTAAATTTATCTTTAGAAAATTTCATCTTATTCATTAGAGCAACAGCCAAACAATCAAAGTATAAAAGAGTTAACGTAGTTGAAGATGTTGGGACCATTCCTGTTGGATCAGCTTCACGAACTTTAGGTAAAAGAATTTTTATATCGCTTGCTTTTAAAAGCATACTATCTTTCTTTGAGGCACAACCAATTACTTTTATTCCAAATCTATTAGCATATTTTAGAATTCCTGTTAGCTCTGTCGTATTTCCAGAATAAGAAACCACTATCAAAACATCTTTTTTTTCAATTGCGCCACTGTCACCGTGTGAAGTTTCACTTGGATGAATAAAGAAAGAAGGTATTCCTACTGAACTTAATGTGCTTGAGATTTTAGCTGCAATCCTCCCACTTTTTCCTTGACCAGATAAAATAATTTTACCTTTGCAATTACTTATTACATTGATTGCTTGAACAAAATTTTTATCAAATATTCTATTAACTTTTCTAAGCTCAGAAATTTGAATAGCAGCTGCTTTTTTTGCAATCTTTATATAATTTGTTTTAGCCATTTTTAATGTTCAAATACATCGAATTTAAATCCATTTTGATCAAGCTCTATTCTTGTGTCTAAAAAATTAATACATCTTTTGTATAAATCCATTCTTTTTTCTCGAACTAGCATTTTTTCCAAATTGTTTTTAATTTTATGAAGGTAAATTACATCATTAGCAGCATACTCTAATTGTTTATCAGTCATCTCATCAATATCTTTATTCCAGTCACTGCTGCCCTGTCTTTTATCTAAATTTTTACTACAAAATTCAAAGACTAAGTTTTTAAGGCCATGTTGATCAGTGTAAGTTCTTACACACTTAGATGCGATTTTAGTGTCAAAAACATTTTTGATTTTACACTTTAGGAAATATTCTAAAGCACTTTTATCAAATCTTAAAAAATGACCAATTTTTAAAATTTTTTCATTTTCTAAAACTGAAACTAAATTTGGTGCCTTATAATTTTTTCTATCTGGTTGGATAATGTAGACATCTCCATTCTCAGCGCAAATCTGAATTAAACTTAATTTATCTCGTTCTGGAATTTGAAGCCCTGTAGCTTCTGTATCAATAGCCACAGAACCCTTAAATGATTTAGCTATTTCCGAGCTTATGTCACCTTTTAATCTGTGTATTTTTACCATATTATCTAATTACCATGAATAATTACCCAATAGCAACAATCCTTGGAGCTGGTGGTTTTATAGGACGTTATCTTGTCAGAAATTTGACCAAGAAAAATTACAGATGCATCATCCCAACACGAAACCCCTTCCAGAAAGGTTATTTAAAGACGCAGGCGCCTACGGGAGCAGTGGAATTCATTGACTTTAATCCAAATAATTTTTCAAAGATTCAAGAAGCTATTAATAATTCCGACGTGGTCATCAATCTTATTGGTATTCTTTATGAAACAGGAAAACAAAAATTTTCAACTATTCATGTTGATATACCAGATATGATTTCAAAGTTTTGTGCGGAATCGGATGTAAAAAAATTTATTCACGTATCAGCGATAGGCGCAAACCCTGACTCAAAATCAAAATATCAGCAGTCAAAATTTCAAGGTGAAACAAAAGCTTTAAATAATTTTAAAAATACAGTTATTATTAGACCAAGTGTTGTTTGTGGTGTTGAAGATAATTTTACTAACCTTTTTTCAAAACTAAGTTTTTCACCTGTTATCCCTGTCGTTAAAACTACGTACAAATTTCAACCTATCTTGGTTACAGATGTAAGTAACGCTATCGTAAAAGCTATAGGCGCAAAAGATAATGAAGGAAAAATTTATGAGATAGGTGGACCAAAAACAATTAGCTTTGGAGACATGGTTAAATCAATTATGCAAACGATAAACAAAAAAAGACTTGTAGTTGATATGCCTATGTTTATGGCAAAGACACAAAGTTTCTTTTTAAGTTTATTACCTATTCCGCCAATTATAACCAAAGACCAGTGCCAGATTTTATCAGAAGCAGATAATGTTGTTTCTGGTAAACATTTAACTATAAATGATCTTGGAATAAAACCTGGCGATGTTGAGGAAGCTATGAAGAAATGGTTATGGCGCTATCGATCAGGTGGGGAATTTGCAGAGGTTTAAGGAACTAAATGAACTTATTATTTATTTCAATTAGTGTTCTAATACTACTTATTGTTATCATTGTAGCGGCAAAACCAATTATTGCCGGTATAAAAGCAAAGTCAGAGTTTAACGAAGAAAAGAAAAATGAGAAAGAAAAAAAGGAAAATATTAGTCAAGATGAGGAGATTTTAGATAAGCTTAAAGATAAAAATCTTTCAGAGGAAGATCTTAAAAATCTTTATAAAGAAATAAAGAATAAAGACAAAGAGGAAAAATAATTTGAGCGAAACTAGCAAACTTAATTTTTTAAATAATCTTTTAGATCAAGTCCTGGTAATTGATAAGTCTAAAACCATATGTTTTGCAAATTTAAATGCAAAAAACAGATTTGGTGAAAATATACTAAATCAAAATATATCAAGCATTATTCGTGACCCAGCGTTATTAGACAATATTCAAAATTCTTTAAATGATAAATCTAGTTCAACGATAGATGTAGAAACCAAAAAGCCGAACTATCAATATTATAAAGTAAGTGTAATGCCAGGACCTAAGAATATCTTTAATGCTGAAGAAACAGTAATAATTTTTTTTAAAGATCTAACAGATATCATTAAGGCTCAAAAACTAAAATCTGATTTTGTAGCAAACGTCTCACATGAATTAAGAACTCCCTTACAAAGTATTAAAATGGGTCTTGAAACTATTAATGATGGAGCTGCAAAAAATGATAAGGAAAATCAGAAAAAAATTATGCCATTAATAATGCAACAAGCGGCTAGAATGGAAAATATAGTGAATGACTTGCTTTCTTTATCTCGAATTGAACTTCAAGAGCATATAAGACCTAGTGACAACGTTGTTTTAGATGAAATTATAAAACACTCGGTTGATTTACATAGGGATCTGCTTCAAAAAAATAGTATTACTTGTAAAATTGAAACAGAAAATAAAAATACAGAATTTAAAGGCGATAGAAATAGACTAACAGAGGTTTTTAATAATTTGATTGATAACGCAATTAAATATAGCGAGAAAAATACAAAAATTAATATTCTTGTTAAAACAAATGAAAATAACATCGATGTCATTATAAAAGACCAAGGCATTGGTATTCCAAGAGAACATATTCCAAAAATTACAGAGAGATTTTTCAGAGTAAATCCAGAAAAAAGCAAAGAAGTTGGTGGCACAGGCCTTGGATTAGCGATTGTTAAACATATTGTTAATCAACATAGAGGCGAAATGGATATCTCAAGTGAAGAGGGAAAAGGTACCCAGATTTCTCTTAATTTTCCTAAAAACTAACATCTGCAACTAAAAAGTTAGTTTTGTAACAAAAGTTTAATATTTCATTAATATAATCTAAACCTGAACAAATTAAATCTCTATTGATTAACAAAGGAGAAAAATATGAAAACACTTAAAAATATAATTGCAGTATTAGCAATTCTTTCTTTCGCATCTTATGCGAATGCAAGAGACCAGATTAAAATAGTTGGTTCTTCAACAGTTTATCCATATGCAACAGTAGTAGCTGAGCAGTTTGGAAAAAAAGGTAGTTTTAAAACACCTGTTATTGAAAGTACGGGAACTGGCGGAGGCATGAAATTATTTTGTGCTGGAATTGGAGTAAATCATCCAGATATTACTAATGCTTCAAGAGCTATTAAACCAAAAGAAAAAGCGCTTTGTGAAAAAAATGGAGTTAAAGATATTATTGAAATTGTTGTAGGAAACGATGGAATAACATTTTCACATTCTACAAAAGCACCAGATGCAAATTTTACAAAAGAGCAACTTTGGAGAGCATTAGCTGCCAAAGTAGACATCGATGGTAAATTAGTTGAAAATCCATACAAAAAATGGAGCGATATCGACTCGGGTTTACCAAGTAAAAAAATCGAAATTCTTATAGCACCCCCAACTTCAGGAACTAGAGACGCTTGGAATTCTTTAGTAATGGTAAAAGGATGCACTAAAGGAGCAAAATCTCTTTATGAAGCTGATGGTAAAAAAGCTAAAAAAGAATGTGCAAAAATGAGAGAAGATGGTTATGCGGTTGAAGCAGGTGAAAACGATACATTAATCGTTCAAAAGCTTGCAGCTAATCCAGATGCTTATGGTTTCTTTGGTTACAGTTACCTTTTAGCCAACAAAGATAAAATCAAAGCAGCAGCTGTTAATGGAGTAAAACCTTCTTTAGAAGGAATTCAAGATTACTCTTATCCAATAGCAAGACCGCTATTCTTTTATGCCAAAAAAGCTCACGTAGGTGTAGTTCCTGGTCTAAAGGAATTTTTAGCAGAGTTTACGTCTAAAAAAGCAATGGGCTCCAGAGGATATCTAACTGATATCGGATTAGTACCACTTGCAAGCGATAAGTATAAGACGACTAGAACTGCAGCCAAAGATCTTGTCACAATAAGTTTAAATTAAACGTTTGTTAATTTGTAGAAAAAGGCCGATTTATCGGCCTTTTTTTTATTCTCAATTATAAGTTTAATCATTTAACAAATCTGTAACACTTCTGATCTAAACCTTTGTTATGAATTTATTAATCTTCGCATTAATAATATTATTTGGTTTATCTAGCTATTACTTTGGCCGCTCAGAGGCGCGCAAATTAATTACAACTAATAAAATTAAACTAAATGCCCTACCATCGTATTATGGATATTATTTAGGTATCTGGTGTGGGTTACCAGCTCTTATTATTTTATCTCTATGGTCTTTATTTGAACCCACAATTATTAAAATGGTTATTTTGAGCAATTTCTCTAATGTAGAATCAAAAGACTTATTTTATGAGCAAACTTTATCTTTTTTTAATGGAAATTTTACAGGTGAATTAACTAATAATATTAAAATTGCTTCTGAAAAGTATTCCTCTTTAAATGCTATTGCATACAATTCAAAAATAGCCCTGCTAGCTTCAGCAGTAATTTTTTCAACCTCATATGCTTATAAGAAAGTAAAGTCGAATAATAGAGCAAGAGATGATGTGGAATTGATTTTAAAAGGATTATTGTTCGTATCTTCTTTGGTAGCAATTTTAACAACAATAGGAATAATAGTTTCTTTGCTTTTTGAGAGTATAAAGTTTTTCTCAACTATAAATTTATTTGATTTTATCTTTGGCACATCTTGGAGTCCGCAAAGGGCTTTTGTAAGAGATGCTTCAACCATTACTCCAGAAGAATATCTTGAATTAAAAGATGCATTTGGATCAGTTCCCCTTTTTGCGGGAACGGCATTCATAGCGTTAATAGCAATGTGTGTTGCTGTTCCTATAGGACTTTTTTCGGGAATTTATTTAGCTGAATATGCGAGCACAAAAGTTAGAAAATATTCAAAACCAATTATAGAAATTTTAGCAGGTATCCCTACTGTTGTTTACGGATTCTTTGCCGCTTTAACTGTAGGCCCTTTCTTTAGAACGGTTGGCGAAAGCTTAGGCTTAACAGTTTCTTCTGAAAGTGCTTTGGCGGCAGGATTAATTATGGGCGTTATGATTATTCCTTACATCTCATCTCTTTCAGATGACGTAATCAATTCAGTGCCTCAGTCATTGAGAGATGGTTCTTATGCTGTTGGCGCTACTAAATCAGAAACTATTAAAAAAGTAATTATTCCAGCTGCACTACCAGGTATTATTGGTTCAATTTTATTAGCAGTTTCAAGAGCTATAGGTGAAACCATGATTGTAGTTATGGCTGCTGGGTTAGCAGCAAACTTAACAATCAATCCGTTAGAGTCTACAACTACAATTACAACTCAAATAGTAATGATATTAGTAGGCGATCAGGAGTTCGATAGTCCAAAAACACAAGCTGCTTTTGCTTTGGGATTAACTTTATTTATAGCAACATTATTTTTAAATTATATAGCTCTTAGAGTTGTCAAAAAATATAGAGAAAAATATGACTAAAGAAGAACGATTAAAAAAAAGACATAATGCGGAAAAAAGATTTAGATTTTATGGTCTTTTGTCAGTTTCATTAGCGGTAATTTTCGTATTAGTATTAATTCAAAATATTGTTTCTAAAGGAAGTTCAGCGTTTAGCAGAACTACTATAGCAGCCGATATATCTTTTAATGCTGATTTGCTAGAAATTGAAGGTCCAATTACCAAACAATCATTAGAAGAAGCTGAGTTTTATGACTTAGCGGTAGAAAGCATATTAAAAATTTATCCTAGCAAAGATTCAAAAGAAGAAAGACAAGTTTTAAGATTATTTAGTCCAGACTATGAGTATGAAATCAAAAGATATCTAATAAAAAATCCGGATAAAATAAACCAGGTTGCAAGTGTAGAGCTAACATCTTCCGATGATGTTGATCAGCTTAATAAAGGTAATTTTCCAAGAGATTTGCCAGAAGACAGAAGAAGAGTTTCAAATTTTCAATTAAATATTTATGACAATTTAGTTGAAGAGGGCAAAATCGGAAAGAAATTCAATGATTATTTCTTTTCTAAGGGAGACTCTAGAGATCCAGAATTAGCAGGCATAGGTGGATCTTTAATGGGATCATTTTTTACAATTATAATTTGTTTAATCTTATCATTTCCTATCGCTATTATGGCGTCAATTTACTTAGAGGAATTTGCTCCTAAAAATAGAATTACAGACTTTATTGAGATTAATATAAACAATTTAGCAGCTGTACCTTCAATCGTTTATGGATTACTTGGGTTAGGAATTTTATTGAGTGTAATGGATTTTCCGAGATCTACCCCTCTTGTAGCAGGTATTACTTTATCGTTGATGACTTTACCAAGAATAATTATTCCATGTAGAGCTTCGCTTAAAGCAGTTCCGCCATCTATCAGAGAGGCTGCGTTATCTGTTGGCGCTTCGAAATTTCAAACTGTTTTTCATCATGTAGTGCCTTTAGCAATGCCTGGAACTTTATCAGGAACTATTATTGGTTTAGCACAAGCACTTGGTGAGACAGCACCTTTAATATTAATTGGAATGGTTGCATTTGTTGTTGATATACCTGGCACCCCAGTTGATCCTTCAGCTTCTTTACCTGTACAAGTTTACTTATGGTCTGAACAAGCGGAAAGAGGCTTTGTTGAAAAAACTTCAGCTACTATTATGATGTTACTAGGTTTTCTTATTGTAATGAATTTCATAGCTGTTTATCTTAGACAAAAATTTGAAAAAAAATGGAATTAAATAACTCAAAAATAAAAATAAAATCAAAAAATTTAAATGTTTATTACGGCAATAAACAAGCATTACACAATATTAATTTAGAAATTAATAACAAAGAAGTCACAGCTTTAATAGGCCCTTCTGGATGTGGAAAGTCCACTTTTATAAGATGCATCAACAGAATGAATGATACGATAGATATTTGCAAAGTAGATGGTTCAATAGAAATAGACGGCAAGGAAGTTAATGATAAAAATGTAGATGTTGTTACTCTAAGAGAAAAAATTGGAATGGTTTTTCAAAAACCTAATCCGTTTCCAAAGAGCATTTATGATAATATTGCTTATGGCCCAACTATTCATGGAATAGGAGAAAAAAAAGATGAAATGGATAAGATTGTTGAAACAAGTTTAAAAAAAGCTGCATTGTGGGATGAAGTAAAAGATCGTTTGAATGAGCCCGGAACAGGTTTATCTGGCGGTCAACAACAAAGATTGTGTATTGCAAGAGCTCTCTCAGTAAATCCAGAAGTAATACTTATGGATGAACCATGTTCTTCACTAGACCCTATCGCTACTGCAAAAATTGAAGAGTTAATAGATGATTTGAAGAAAAGCTATACAATTGTTATAGTAACACATTCGATGGCCCAAGCAGTGAGAGTTTCACAGAAAACAGGTTTTTTCCATTTGGGCAAAATAATCGAAGTTGATACAACAGAAAAAATTTTTAAGAACCCGGCTAATAAAATGACACAAGATTATATAACAGGAAGGTTTGGTTAAATGTCAGATACTGGACATACAGTTAAGTCTTACGCAGAAGAAATGCAGAGTCTTAATGATGATTTGGTTAAAATGGGCAGTCTTACCGAAAGTCAACTTGCAGATGCTATGGAAGCTGTCATTAAGCTAGATAAAGAGTCCGTCGATAAGATTGTTAAAAATGATAGTAAAATTAATGCACTTAGATCTGCTATAGACAATCAAATTACAACAGTATTAGTAAAACGTGCGCCAATGGCCGTTGATCTAAGAATTACTATTTCAACAATGAAAATCTCACATGATTTGGAAAGAATAGGCGATTTAGCAAAAAGTGTCGCAAAAAAAGTCACTCCCTTACCAATAGATTTGCCTGACGAGCTGGTAAACAGTTTAAGAAGATTGGGCGATCTAGTGCAGAAGCAATTGAAGGATGTCTTAGACGCCTACTTAAATAATTCAAAGGAGAAAGCTGTAGAAATTTGGAGAAAAGATGAACAAGTTGATGATCTAACTAATTTAGCAATGAATGAAGTAGCCAATTACCTTCAAAAAGATAAAAAAAATTTAGAAATGGCTACGCACTTACTATTTGTAACAAAAAATATTGAAAGAGCTGGAGACCACATTACAAATATAGCAGAGTCACTTTATTATTTAATTGAGGGTGAATATTTAGAAGGAGCTAGACCAAAAGGCAAACCTCTAGACAGCTGATGAGCGCACATATTTTTGTAGTTGAAGATGAAAAACCCATACAAACACTACTACGATATAATCTTGAAAAAGAAGGATTCAAAGTTTCATCAAGTGAAAATGGTGAAGAAGCCTTATCTTTAATTAAAGAAAAAAAACCAGATTTGATCTTACTAGATTGGATGCTACCTGATCTTTCAGGAATAAAAATTTGTCAGCATTTAAAGCATGATAAAAAAGTTAAAGGCATACCTATTATAATGCTTACTGCTAAAGGAGAAGAAGAAGACAAGGTAAAAGGTCTAGAAAGCGGAGCAGAAGATTATTTAACTAAACCATTTAGCTTTCCCGAACTTCTAGCAAGAATAAAAGCTATGCTAAGAAGAGTAAAACCAACCGCAGTCAACGAAGAAATTATTTATCTTGATTTAAAGGTAGATAGAGAATCCATGAAAGTTTATCGTCAAAATAAAGAGGTATCCCTTGGACCAAAAGAATTTAAATTATTAGATTTTCTAATCACTCAGCCCAAAAGAGTATATTCTAGAGAACAACTCCTAGAGCAAGTTTGGGGAGAAGATATAAATGTTGAATCAAGAACAGTTGACGTTCATATCACTAGATTAAGACAAGCGATCAACATTGAAGGTTCAAAACCTTTAATTAGAACAGTAAGATCTGCAGGATATTCTTTAGAAAATTAATTGATAAAATCCAACCATAAATAAAGGTATCTGTAATCCAAAGTTTGTAAGAATAGCTTTATCCTTTGATAAAAATCCAGCTATCGTCCAACCTACAACTCCAGCACCATGAAACATTATATTTATTGGATACATATTTAAGTTAGTTAATAAAATGCCTGTTAAAACTAAAAAAGTGCTTATCCATTTAAGGTACTTTTTAATAAACATCTGACCTCTCCTATAATTATTGTTTATTAAGAATTTATTACAAATTAGAAGAGAAAGATACTTTGGTTAGAAATAGTTAACAGCCTTTGAAGGAAGAGGCCATATCATTTAATAAATCAAAATATAAATTTTTACCTTTATCGAGTTTTGCTCCTAAAGGATCTAAGATACCTGTTTTAACTTTAGTATCCTTAGCAATTGATTTTATAATTGATGGATTAAATTGAGGTTCTGAAAAAATACAGTTTACTTTTTCGTGTTCAATAACCTCTCTAATTTCTGATAGTTGTTCAGCTCCTGGCATAACATCTGTATTTACTGTTAAAGCTCCAAGAACCTTAATATTAAATCGGTTTTCAAAGTATTGATACGCATCATGAAAAACCACAAATCTTAAATCTTTATTTAAATCTTTTTTAATAGCTTTAGTTAACATATCAATATCAGCTAACGCCTTTTTAGAGTTAGCTTTATAAGCTGCACTATTTTTTGAATCTAGTTGAACTAATTGTTTTGTAATTTCTTTAATTATTACTTTAGCATTCATTGGGTCTAACCAAACATGCGGATCATGTTCTCCATGTGCGTGTCCTTCATGACCATCATGCTCTTTGTGCTCATCTTTGTGCTCATCGTGACCATGTTCTTTATGTTCGTCTTTATGTTCATCTTTATGCTCGTCATGACCATGTTCTTTATGTTCATCTTTATGCTCGTCATGCCCGTGATCGTCGTGTCCTTCAAAAATATTTTTTTCTCTAAACTCTAATTTTTTAATTCCTTTTAAATCCATAACTTCAATATTTTTTGCTTTTTTAGCAATTGTGTTTAAAGGTTTTTCTAGAAAAGCTTCTAGATCTTCACCTACCCAAATAACAAGGTCAGCATTTTCTAACATTTTTGCATGTGAAGGTTTTAAGCTAAAACCATGAGGTGAATTATATCCATCAACTATTACATCAGGTTTTCCAACTCCATCCATAACATAGCTTGCTAAAGAGTGTATTGGCTTGATTGAAGTTACCACTTTAACATCAGCATTTGCTGATGAAACTAATGAAATAATAGAAAATAGTACTAATATTAAAAAAGAGTGTATTCTGTTTGTCATAAAATTGTTATATTATAACGGCTTGTTATAATATAACATTTATTAAATCAAGGGTTAATTATGTCCAAAGCAAAAAATAAAGTTCTACTAAAAGTTGAGAACGTTGGCTTATTAAAAAGTGATAAATGGTTAGTCAGAGGAGTATCCTTGGAGGTTAAGCAAGGAGAAATTGTTACTTTAATAGGCCCTAATGGTTCAGGAAAATCAACAACAGCAAAAATTGCTTTAGGCATACATAAGAAAATAGATGGAAAAGTACAAAAATTTACCGATAAAATTGGATACGTTCCTCAAAAAATTTCTATAGATTGGACACTACCTATCAGGGTGATTGATTTTATGCTTTTAACGGAAAAGCTGACTAATGATCAGATAAATGTTGCTTTAAATTTAACTGGAGTAGACCATCTAAAAAATAAAAGCTTAAGCAATTTATCAGGCGGAGAATTTCAAAGAGTCCTAATAGCAAGAGCTATAGCAAAAAAACCCGATCTATTGGTTTTAGATGAGCCTGTTCAAGGAGTAGATTTCAAAGGGGAAATAGCTTTATACGAACTTATCAAGAAAATTTCTGAGGAATTAAGTTGCGGAATACTTTTAATTTCTCATGACTTACACGTAGTAATGTCTGCAACAGATTTTGTAGTGTGTTTGAACGGTCATGTTTGCTGTTCAGGAACACCCCAGGCTGTTGCAAAAAACGATCAATACCAAGAATTATTTGGCGACCGAGCTTCTAAAATTTTATCTTTATATGAACATAAGCATGATCACACCCACGCACAAGACGGAACAATTAAAAGGAAAAATAATTAAAAATGTTAGATGATTTTTTTATAAGAGCGTTATTAGCTGGTATAGGAATTGCTTTAATCACTGGTCCACTTGGGTGCTTTGTTATCTGGAGAAGATTATCTTTTTTTGCAGGTACTTTAGCTCATTCTGCTTTTTTGGGAGTAACAATGGCAGTGATCTTTGAGATTAGTATTGCTTTTTCAGTATTCATAATCTCTTCAGTTATTGCAATTATGTTATTGAAGTTACAAAAAGGAACAAAATTACCTAGTGATGCCTTATTAGGCTTGTTAGCACATTCATCTCTTGCGGTAGGGCTTGTAGTAGTCGGATTTTTAACATCAATAAGATTTGATATCATGGGTTTATTATTTGGTGACATACTAGCTGTAAATCAAATTGATTTACTATTTATTTGGATAGGTGGAGCTTTAATATTATTAATTTTAAAATTAATTTGGAAACCCTTGTTTGCTTCTACCGTAAATCATGAATTAGCTGAAGCTGAAGGCATGAAGCCTGACACGATGAATGCAATTTTTACCATTCTAATGGCTGCAATAATTGCTATTTCAATTAAAATTGTTGGTCTGCTTTTAATTACTGGAATGCTTATTATTCCAGCAGCTGCTGCTAGAAATATTTCCAACAATCCTCAGCAAATGATTATGCTATCGATATTGGGAGGATTGATGTCTGTACTAATAGGATTATTTTCATCTTTGGAATTTAATACGGCTTCAGGACCTTCTATTATTACTGCAGCTTTAATCTTATTTTGTTTAACACTTATTAACTTTAGAAAATATTCTGATTTGAAAAAATAAACTTAAATTGGTAAACTAATATATGGCTCAAGCACAGATTCTCTCAAAAAATCAACAGATGGTTTTTCAAATTATAGAAAAAGCAAAAGGGCCCCTTAAAGCATATTCAATTTTATATGATGTTCAAAAAAAAGGTATCAAAGCTCCTTTGCAAGTTTATAGAGCTTTAGACAAATTACTTGAATTAGGAAAAATTCATAAAATTGAAAGCAGGAATGCCTTTGTGGCTTGTAAAAATTCAAATTGTGAAATTACAAAGGCTACAGCTTTTTCAATTTGTGAAAAATGTGAGAAGGTTACTGAAATCAATAACTCCAAATTAACTAATTATCTATCTAATTTTCAAGACACAACAGGAATGAAATATTCTAAGTATAATTTAGAATTTTTTGGTTTATGCAAAAAGTGTAAATAATTTAACCTGCTGATTTAATTTTCTTTTCAAGAAATGCAGGCATCTCTTCATCCTTATCCGTAAGCTCTTCTTTTGGATTTTTAGGCTGAAATGCGTATAAAACGTGAAGCTTGCAATATGGAAAATCTTCAATAGGCTTTCTCCCACAAAAATAGAACTTTTCTTCATCAGGATGTCCTATTGGCCATCTGCATGTAGACTCTGTTAATCCCTCTAGCGATGTTGGTTTTTCAGGCTCAAAATTTTTGTCCAACAAGATAGATTTAAATTTACTCTTTCTGCTCATTGGCTGTTGAGCTTTTCGAGCTGGTTTAGCCTCTTGTTTACTCGATGAAGATGTTTGTTTAGAGGGGGCTCTTGCTTCTAGATTTAAACGATGTGCTTTTCCAATAACGGCGTTTCTTGTTGTATCCCCGAGCATTTCAGCTATCTGGCTAGCCGTATGACCTTTGCCCCAAAGCTCTTTTAACTTTTCTACCTTTTCATTATTCCAACTCATAATACAACTTATACTATATATAGTATATATTTAAAATCTAGTACATTATATTGTGGTAAGGAACAACAAAATCCCCGTGAAACATAGTTTTACACAGATTTTTAAGAAATTATGTTTATAAGACTTATTCATGGTTGATATAGGCACAAAATATAAAATTGGAGCAAAGAAATTTGGCTTCATTAATTGGATTGGCGCATGGACTCTTTATAAAAAAGAAGTTCTAAGATTTTTAATTGTCTGGGCTCAAACTATTTTTTCTCCACTAATTTCATCTCTTTTATTTTTGATGGTTTTATCTTTAGCTATTGGATCTGATAGAGGAGACGTTTTGGGGGTATCTTTCATAACCTTTCTTGCACCTGGTTTAATAGCAATGCAAATTATTCAACAATCTTTTTCTCATTCTTCATCATCATTTATGATCGGAAAGATTCAGGGCAATATCGTTGATATTTTATACGCTCCACTATCACCTGGAGAAGTTATTACTGCCGTAACACTTGCTGCAGTTACTAGAAGTGTAATGATTGCCTTTATTACAATAATTATTTTTTATTTTATAATAGATTTTGAGATTAAAAATTACTTCACTTTAATTTTTTTTACTTTTTTTTCCTCATTTATTCTGGGAGCACTTGGTGTAATAGCTGGATTGTGGGCTGAAAAATTTGATCATATGGCAACGGTAACTAACTTTATTATTGTTCCACTTTCTTTTCTTTCTGGAACTTTTTATACGACTGATAGACTGCCTGACTTTCTCCAATCTGTTAGCAAGGCAAATCCATTTTTCTATATGATTGATGGATTTAGATATAGTTTTCTAGAGACTTCTGATGGCTCAATATCTGTTGGTTTGATTTATTTATCTATTTTAAGTATTACTATTTGGTTTTTAGCTTACTTCCTTTACAAAAGAGGCTACAAAATTAAGTCATAATAAAAAAATGAGCTCAATACTAAACACTTATAACAGAAAAAAAATTTCCTTTAAAAGAGGAAAGGGCTGTTATTTATATTCAACAAATGGAAAAAAATACTTAGATTTTGTTCAAGGAATTGCTGTAAATTCTCTTGGTCATGCTAACGATCATCTTATAAGAGCTATCAACAAACAATCAAAAAAAGTTTGGCATGTATCAAACGCTTTTATAATTCCAGAGCAAGAAAAATTAGCTAAAAGATTAACTCAAAAAACGTTTGCTGACTATGTTGCCTTTCAAAATTCAGGCGCTGAAGCAACAGAGGTAGCAATTAAGGTTGCAAGAAGATACTTCTATTCAAAAGGCCAACCTAAAAAAAATAGAATACTTTGTTTAAATAATAGTTTTCATGGAAGAACCTTGGCGACTATTTTCGCGAGTAATAACAAAAAATCTACTGAAGGATTTTATCCAAAAGTTGATGGATTTGATCATTTTAATTTTGGAAATCACAAAGAATTAGAAAAAAAAATAACTAGTAAAACTGCAGCTATAATGGTTGAAACAATTATGGGCGAGGGTGGAATTAAAGTAATTCCTGACTTTTGTCTTAGAGGTTTAAGAAAAATTTGTAATAGAAAAAAAATTCTTCTTATTCTTGATGAGGTTCAGTGTGGAATCGGAAGAACAGGTAAATTTTTTGCTTTCGAACACGCTAAGATTAAGCCTGACATAGTTCCTATAGCTAAAGGAATAGGCGGTGGATTTCCATTAGGAGCATGTTTAATGACAAAAAAAGTAGCTTCAGGAATGAAACCTGGTTCTCATGGAACAACTTTTGGAGGAAACCCTTTGGCCATGAGCGTTGGTAATGCTGTGCTTGATGTAATTTTTAAAAAAGGATTTTTAAAAAATGTTGAAAAGATATCAAGATATTTTCATAAAGAGCTTCAAAAATTAAAACAAGAATATCCTAAAGTTATCAAAGATGTTAGAGGCATGGGTTTGTTGGTTGGTATAAAAATTTCTCAAGATCAAACAAAATTTATAAAAAAATTATCTGATAATAAATTGCTTACGGTAAGGGCTGCCGAAAATGTTGTAAGATTATTACCGCCGCTTACTGTTAAAAAGAAAAATATTGATCAGGCAGTAGCAATATTAAAAAAAGTGTGTAAAACTTATAGATGAAAAACTTTTTAGACATATCTGATCTGACTTCTAACGAACTGAGAGCAATTATTGAAGAAGCTAAAGTAAGAAAATCTAACAGAAAAGATTTAAACAAATCTGAAACAGATTCTGATCAACCTTTCAAAGGCAAATCAATGGTGATGATATTTGAAAAACCTTCTACGAGAACTAGAATTTCTTTCGATATTGCAGTTAAGCAACTTGGAGGTTCTTCTATAATCTTAAATCCAGAAGGAATACATTATGGAAAAGGCAATGAAACTTTAAAAGATACAGCAAAAGTTTTATCTGAGTATGCAGACATTATTATGCTTAGAACTTCTTCTCATGAAAATTTAAAAGAATTTGGAAAATATCTTAGTATTCCTATAATCAACGGACTCTCAAATCAAAGTCATCCATGTCAAATCATGTCTGATATTTTTACTTTTGAAGAAACAAAAGGAAATATTGGAGGAAAAAGTATTGCATGGTTAGGTGATGGCAATAACAATATGTCTAATTCACTAATTGAAGCTGCTAGCAGATTTAATTTTAAATTAAAAATAGGTTGTCCAGATAAGTATAAACCTAACAAAAAAATAATGTTATGGGCAAAAAAAAATAATGTAGATGTATTAGTAACTAAAAATCCTAGTGAAGCCGCTAAAGATGTTGATTGTGTTATGACAGATAAATGGATTTCTATGAATGACAAAGTTAACAAAAAGGCTAAAAAAAATTCATTAAAAAAATATCAAGTAAATAAAAAACTAATGAAGTTAGCAAAATCCGATGCTATTTTTATGCATTGCCTTCCAGTAGGAAGAGAAGAAGAAGTTACAGATGAAGTAATTGATGGAAAACAGTCAGTAGTTTGGAGACAAGCTCTTAACAGAGTCCACGCACAAAAAAGTATTATTAACTGGTGTTTGAACTAAGGTGTTGGTAGAGGACTGTCACTCTTAGAGTTCATAAATAAAATTACTGAAGCTCTATCTTTTTCTTTTTTTAAACCTGCAAAAGCCATTTTGGTCCCTTTTATATGAGCAGAAGGTTTAATTAAAAAACCATTCATTTCATCAAAAGTCCAAGTTTTGCCATAGGCAGCTAGAGCTTTTGAATATTTGTACCCCTCTACAGCTGCAGTTGTTCTTCCTAATACGCTCCAAAGATTTGGACCAATCATATTTTTTCCGCCAGCTGCTACCATGTGACAAGCACTACATTTTTTAAAAACTTTTTTGCCATGTTCTATATCTCCCATAGCTAATAATTCACTAATCTCTACTTTTGTTTCCCCAGATGAAGCAGATGCTAAAGTAGCTTCTGCTTTCTCTATTTTATAAGCAGATTGCTGAGGTTTATCGGCTAGAAATAAGATATCTGCAAATTTATTAATACTAAAAACAATTACTACAGTACCTAGAACTGCTGCTATAATTTTATTTAATTCAAAACCATTCATAAATTTGATAATTAATATTTGACGTATAACACGACTATATAAAAAAAGACTTAAAATAAGTTAATTTTTTTTGCGTCTTTGAGCCGCATAATTATGACTGAGATTGCAATAATAATACCATCTAGACTTGACGCAAAAAGGCTACCCAACAAGCCTCTAAAAACCATCAATAATAAAGAAATGATACTTCACGTTCATGACATAGCTGTTAAAGCTAATGTGGGCGAGGTGATTGTAGCAACACCAGATGAAAAAATAATAGAAATAGTAAAAAAACATGGAGGTAAAGCAATTTTTACAAGAAGTGAACACGAAACAGGAACCGACAGGATTTTTGAGGCTTTTGAAAAAGAATTAAAAAAAAAACCTAAATTTATAATTAATCTTCAAGGAGATATGCCAAACCTAGATACTTTGGCAATTATAGACCTTGTTAATCACATGAAAAAAAACACATGTGATATTGGAACATTGGCTTCAAATCTAGAAGAAGAAGAAAAAAAAGATAGTAATGTAGTAAAAGTTATTACTAAAAAGGATATTAAAAAAAAAGAATTTTCAGAAGCTATAGATTTTTTTAGACTTACTCAAAGTTCTATCGATAATTCTATCTACCATCATATAGGAATTTATGCCTTTACTAATGAAGCTTTAATAAGGTATGTAAATCTAAAAAGAACCAAACTTGAAATTGAAAGAAAACTAGAACAATTAAGAGCATTAGATAATAAGATGAAAATCGAAGTAGGCTATGTAAAACAATGTCCTTTAAGTGTTGATACGGAAGAAGATTTTAATAAAATTAAAAAGATAATGGAAACCTATGACAAAAATTAAAGTTGCATTTCAAGGAGAGTTAGGAGCATATTCTCATATTTCTGTAAATGAAATTTTTAAGGATGCCGAAATAAAAACTTGTTCTACATTTGAAGAAACTTTTAAAACAGCACATGAAGATGAGTCATATAAAATTGTTATACCTTTGGAAAATTCATTAGCAGGAAGAGTAGCTGACATACATTATTTACTTCCCAAGTATAAACTTCAGATTCATGGTGAACACTTTCAAGCTGTAGAACATAACTTAATAGCTAAACCAAATGCTGAAATGAAAGACATAAAATTTGTAAGGAGTCATGCTCAGGCTATAGGACAGTGCCAAAAAATTATAATGGAAAATAAATATAAAACTATTATATCTGCTGATACTGCTGGCTCCGCCAAAGAACTTGCTGATAGTAAAGATAAATCTATTGCTGCTATAGCATCAAAACTTTCTGCAGAAATTTATAAATTAAAGATTCTAAAAAAAAATATAGAAGATGAAAAAGGTAATGTGACAAGATTCCTTATTATGGGAAAAAATGTACAACAACCAGAATTTAAAAAAGAAAAAAAATATATAACTACCTGTATATTTAGACTAAAAAGTAAACCCTCGGCTCTATACAAATCGCTAGGAGGATTTGCAACCAATCAAATTAACATGACTAAGCTTGAGAGTTTTTCAGTAAAAAATACATTTGCACAAACTAATTTTTATTTGGATTTTGAAGGACACTTAGATGATAAACCAGTACAAAATGCCATGGAAGAGCTTGGATTTCACACTGAAAGACTTGATATTTTAGGGGTATATGAAGCCTCTTCATTTAGGCAAAAATAGTCCACAAAATCAAAATCTAACCTTGTAGTAATCAAATTGATCTTGATATAATCATTTGGAGGTTGGCATCAGGTGGATGTTTCATAAACCCGGTCAGGTCTGAAAGGAAGCAGCCGTAGTGAAAATTTTTCAGGTTGTTTGCCTGCCTCCTTTTGTAAAATGAAAGATAGTAAAATTCTAGCCTTAAAATATAGACCTCAAGAGTTTAAAGATTTAATAGGTCAAGAGGTAATGGCTCAAACTATTACCAACGGTATCGAATTAGGAAAAACACCAAATGCTTATCTTTTAACTGGGATAAGAGGTGTTGGAAAAACTACAACAGCAAGATTGATCGCAAAAGCTTTAAACTGTATTAAAAATATTGATAAAAATAAAAAATGTTCACCAGAAGAATTTTGTAGCTCATGTAAGGAAATAATAAACTCTAGACACATAGATGTTCTTGAAATGGATGCTGCTTCTAAAACTGGAATAGATGATATTAGAGAACTTATAGAAAATTCAAAATATAGTCCAACAAGTGCTAAATTTAAAATTTTTATTATTGATGAAGTTCATATGCTTTCGAAACAAGCATTTAATGGTTTACTTAAGACCTTGGAGGAACCTCCTCCCAGTTTAAAGTTTATTTTAGCAACAACAGAAGTTAGAAAAATTCCTGTTACTATTCTATCAAGATGCCAAAGATTTGATTTAAAAAGAGTTAGTCTTGAAAAGTTATTAATACATTTAAAAAATGTATCTAAAAAAGAAAGTGGAAATATATCTGAAGACGCGCTCAGATTAATTTCAAAAGCTTCAGAAGGTTCTGTTAGAGATGCTGTTTCCTTGTTAGACAGAGCTTTATTAGCTCAGACAATTAATAAAGATAAAGAGATTAAAGACCAAGATATAAGAGAAATGTTAGGTCTAGCAGATAGAAATAAAACAATTTTACTTTTTAAGGAAATCTTGTCTGGAGATCAAAAAAAGGCAGTATCTCATTTAAAAGAGCTAATTGATAACGGACTTGATGCTAAAAATTTTCTTAACGATATTCTTGAGTTGCTTTATTTATTTAGTAGAAGAATCAACCTCGGACCAATAGAAAAAGATGCTTTGATCTCAGAATCAGAAATTCAATTAATTGAAGAACATACAAAAAATCTAAATATGCAAGATCTTGGATTATTCTGGCAACTCACAATTAAAACTATGGATGATCTTAAAGTTGTAGCCAATGAAAATTTAACTTTAGAAATGTATATAATGCAATTAATTCATTTGAAAGATATAGGAGTAATTCAAGAAGAAAATTATGAAACCCAAACCAATGGAGGTTCTCAAATTTATAAAAAGAATAATAAAGAAAATATAAATGAAGAAGAAGATACAAAAAAAATAACTAGTTCAATAAAAAATCAACTTAAAAGTACTAATCAGATTAAAACAAACTTAATCAAGAATCCTAAACTTGAAAATGAATACAGTACCAAAACAGAAATTAAAAATTTTCAGGATTTGATAAATATTGCTACTAAAGAAAAAGAGATAGAGCTTAAATATGATTTAGAACGAAATGTAAAATTAGTTAGTTTCAAAAAAGGTAAAATTGATATTAGTTTCAACGAAAAATTAAATAAAAAGTTCATTAAAATTTTAACTGAAAAGCTATTATCTTGGACAGGTGAAAGATGGATAATCTCTTTAAGTAAAAATATTGGAGCAAAAACAGTTTATGAAAAAAAACTAGAAAACAAGTCAGCTAGTCTATTAAAAGAACAAAACAATGATTTGGTAAAAAAAATATTATCAAATTTTCCAGATGCAAAACTTATTGATGTAGAAGAGGATAAGGATGCCTGACTTTACAGACATGTTGTCAAAAGCAAAAGAAATGCAAACAAAAATGAAAGAAGCTCAGGACGCTATTAAAAAGATTCAAGTTGAGGGAGAAGCAGGCGGAAATTTAGTTAAAGTCACTCTTAATGGAGAATACGAGATAAAATCAATTGTAGTTAGTGAGGAAGCCAAGAAAGAAGGAATGGAAATAATTAACGATCTAATTATAGCTGCTTATAATAATGCAAAAGAAAAATTAAAAAAAAAATCTTCAGAAGAACTTTCTAAAGTTACCGGAGGACTAGGTTTACCTTCTGATTTTAAACTCCCTTTTTAAATGAGTAATGACATTCCAGAAATAGAAGACTTAATTAAGCAATTTTCTAAACTTCCAGGTTTAGGACCTAAATCTGCAAAGAGAATTATACTCAAGCTAATCAATAATAAAGACAGCATGGTAAAACCGTTAGCTCAATCTTTGGCTAAAGTTTACAAAAATGTAGTTAGATGTGTTAATTGTGGGAATTTAAAAATAATGGACAAAACTTGTGTTTGTGAAGGTGAAAACAAGTTTGATAAAATTTGTGTTGTAGAAAACCTTGCAGACATGTGGGTAATAGAATCTGCAAATATTTTTAAAGGCCATTACCATATATTAGGCGGTACACTTAATTCTGATCAAAGTTATGAGCAAAAAAATCTTCTAATAGACTCTTTAGTTAAAAGAATTAAAAAAAATAGTCTTAAGGAGGTAATTATCGCCACAAGCGCTACCATAGAAGGACAAACAACTGCTCACTATATAGAAGACTCTATAAAAAATGATAAAATAAAAATTAGCAAATTAGCCCAAGGTTTACCTGTGGGTGGTGAAATTGAACAATTAGATGATGGAACATTGTTTTCAGCTTTTAAAAATAGAGTTCCAGTGACTAGTGAATAGATTTTTTTTCTAATCTTCTTTTATGCAATAATGGCTCAGTATATCCCGAAGGTTGCTCTCTACCTTTAAAAACTAAGTCACAAGCAGCTTTAAATGCTATTGAACCATCAAAGTCTTTTGACATTTCTTGATATTCATTCCTGCCATATCTTTGGTATGCGGGATCATCTATATTTTGTTTATCTACTATTGTAGCCATTTTTTTCATAATTTTAATAACTTGATCTTTTGAACAGACTCCATGATGCAACCAGTTTGCCATATGTTGAGAGGATATTCTTAATGTTGCTCTGTCTTCCATTAAACCGATATCATTAATATCAGGAACTTTTGAGCACCCAACTCCATTATTTATCCATCTAACAACATAGCCAAGAATACTTTGAGCATTATTTTCTATTTCTTTATTAATTTCTTCGACAGACCAATTTGGTCTATCTGCAGTTGGTATATTTAAAATATTTTCTAATTTAGCCGTCTCTCTTGACTTAATTTTTTTTTGTTCTTCAAAAACATCTATTTGATGGTAATGAACAGCATGTAAAGTAGCGGCTGTAGGAGAAGGCACCCAAGCACAATTAGCTCCAGCTTTTACATGGTCAATCTTTTGTTTCATCATGTCAGCCATTTTATCTGGCATTGCCCACATTCCTTTGCCTATTTGAGCTTTATTAGAAAATCCACAGGCTAAACCAATATCAACGTTCCAGTTTTCATATGTGTTTAGCCATAAAGATTTTTTCATATCTCCTTTAAAAATCATTGGACCAGATTCAAACGAAGTATGTATTTCATCACCGGTTCTGTCTAAAAAACCTGTATTAATAAAGACCACTCTATCTTTAACTGTTCTTATACATTCTTTTAGATTAATAGTAGTTCTTCTTTCTTCATCCATAATTCCTATCTTTATAGTATTTTTTTTCAGTTTTAAGACTTGTTCAACTTCATTAAAAATCATATTTGAAAAATGAACTTCTTCAGGTCCATGCATTTTAGGCTTAACTATATAAACTGATCCCGTTCTTGAATTTTTTTTGTTTTTTAAATCGTGTTTTGCACAAAGGACAGTAAAAAAAGCATCCATAATTCCTTCTGGGATTTCTGAGCCATCCTTTAAAGTAACCGAAGGATTCGTCATAAGATGACCGACATTTCTATTTAGCAACAATGCTCTGCCATGTAGCTTCACATTAGATCCATCAATAGTATTATATATTCTGTCGGGATTTAATTTTCTTATAAATTTTTTTCCATTTTTTTCTAATTTAGCCTGTAAATCTCCTTTCATAATTCCCAACCAATTTCTATAACCTTTAACTTTGTCTTGTGAATCTACTGCAGCTACGGAGTCCTCATGATCCATGATTGTGGATATTGCAGATTCAAGAATTATGTCTTCTATACTTGCTTTGTCCTCTTTTCCATTTATGCCATTAGCATCAAAAATAATATCAATATGAAGATTATTTTTTTTAAGCAAAAGGGAGGATAAATTATTAGGTTTGCCAGAATAACCTACAAATTGCTTTTTATCTTTAAGTTCTAAACTTAATTTTTTATTAGATATTTTTGGAATCTCTGAAAGGTCTTTCCAGCTACCATTTAAAAGAGGTACATTTTTATCTAAAAAATTACGAGCATACTCTATTACCTTTTTTCCTCGCTTTGGATTGTATTTATTTTCTCGTTTGGCCCCATCAGTCTCAGGAATGACATCTGTACCATATAAAGCATTATAAAAACTTCCCCAACGTGCATTAGCTGCGTTTATGGCATACCTAGCATTATCTATGGGAACAACTAATTGTGGTCCTGCAATTGATGAAATTTCTCGATCTACATCAGAAGTACTTATTTTAAAGTCTTCTTTTTCTTCAACAATATAATTTATTGATTTTAAGAATTTAATGTACTGATCTTTATCAAATTTATCTCCTTTCTTAGAAATATGCCAATCATCTATCTTTTTTTGTATTTCTTCTCTGGTTTGTAGCAATTTTTTATTTATCAAAGTTAACTTCTGAACAGATTTTTCAAATTCAAACCAAAAAGTATTCGATTCAAGACCAGTGTTTGGAATTGCCTCATTATTTATAAAATCAAATAGTTCAGAGTCTATTTTGAGATTACCTACATTGATTTTTTTCATATAAATTCTAATAAATCAAAGAAATCAAACTTAAACAACATTTTATTGACATAATTAATTGTGACACATTTGAATTCTATTAAAAATAGAATTATTATTAACTAACCGATTTATATGAGAAATTATTTAGAATTTGAAAAAGAAATAAAATCATTAGAAGAACAAGCTGAAAATCTTAGAAGTCCATTTGGCTCAGAGGGTATTTCTGAAGTAGATACAAAAAAAATTAAAAATATACAGCAAGAAATTGAACAAAAGCTTAAAGAAACCTATAAAAACCTCAATAGCTGGCAAAAAACTTTAGTTGCAAGACATGAGGATAGACCAAAAGCAAATTTCTATATTAAGAAAATTTTTTCTAATTTTACAAACCTTTCTGGTGACAGGTATTTCGGAGATGATAAATCTGTTATTGCAGGTTTTGGTCTAATTAATAATACATCTGTCTTAATTATTGGGCAAGAAAAAGGAGAAGATCTTAACAGTAGGATTGAAAGAAATTTTGGAATGATGAAGCCAGAAGGATACAGAAAATGTATTAGATTAATGAGGTTAGCAGACAAATTTCAAATTCCAGTTGTAACTTTTATTGATACACCTGGTGCTTCTCCACAACTTGGATCAGAACAGCGAGGGCAAGCTTCAGCAATAGCAAACTCAATTGAATGCTGCATGTCATTAAAAGTTCCAAATATTTCAATTGTAATTGGCGAAGGTGGATCAGGAGGCGCTATTGCTCTTGCATCTTCTAATAAGGTCATAATGCTAGAAAATTCTATCTATTCTGTTATTTCGCCAGAAGGGTGTGCTTCTATTCTTTGGAGAGATCCTACTAAGTCACTCGAAGCTGCTGAAGCAATGAAATTAACTGCAAAAGATCTTTTAAGTTTAGGAATTATAGATGAAGTTATAGAAGAACCTTTGGGAGGCGCTCATAGAGATTCAGAAAAAACAGTGCAAAATGTTAGAAATTCTATAATAAAAAATTTACAATTTTTTGAAAACTTTTCTGGAGAGGAAATATATGAACAACGAAAAGCAAAATTTTTAAAAATAGGAAGAGATAGGGGATTTATTAAATCTTCTAAATCTGACAATTTAGGATTGGGCTACGAACAGTCAATATTGTTAAAAGTCAAGAGACATTTAATACAAAATAAATATATTTATTTAGGACTATCTTTAGTTTTTACCGCAGGAATAATAGCTCTATTTAATTAATATATGTTGCAAAATAGACTATTTTCTTAATTTTTTCACTTTTTTAAAGAAAGACGTCTTGACATACTCTAATCAAATCTATTAAGAGGGGCAGTTCAGTAATTTTATTACTGATTAAAGTTAATAACAAATAAGGAAAAGTAAATAATGAGTACACTAAAAGGTAAAGTTAAGTGGTTCAATGGTACCAAAGGTTATGGTTTCATTGAAAGAGAAGACAAAGAAAAAGACGTGTTCGTTCACAGCTCTGCAGTTAGAGAAGCTGGTTTAAAATATTTAAACGAAGGCGATGAACTAACGTTTGAAGTGGAAAGCACGGAAAAAGGTCCTTCCGCAGTAAAATTGCAGAAAACATCTTAAATCTTATTTCCTAAATTCAGATTATCGGGACATCAGGCTTATCATAGTTTTTTGTCCCGTTAATTCTTTTCTTGCAAAATTTGAATCTTTTGTTAAAAGACATCCAATGGTTATAAAAAGTAAAAATTCTGCTCTTAGATCACACTCTCACAGAGTGCATGCTAGGCTATTGCTTAGCTAAATCATTACATATTTTAAATACAAATTTATAAACAATTAATATAAAAAGGAGTTATGCAGCAGTAGCTCAGTTGGTTAGAGCACTAGTTTGTGGAACTAGGGGTCGGTGGTTCGAATCCACCCTGCTGTACCAAAAAATGGAAAAAGACAAAAAAACAAAACCTTCAAAGGAACTGCCTTTGGGCTTTGTTGATAGGCAAGAAAAAGAATTATTAACCCGAGACTTCATAATTTCAAATATTAAAGAAGTTATGATCAAGTACGGTTTCCAATATCTCGAGACACCAAGCTTTGAGTATACGGATAGTATTGGAAAATTTTTGCCTGACAAAGATAGGCCTGATCAAGGAGTATTCTCTTTTAAAGATGATAAGAAATGGCTTTCGTTAAGGTATGACTTAACTGCACCATTAGCAAGATATGTAGCTAAAAACTATCTTGAGATTCCTAAACCTTTTAAGCGCTACCAATTGGGTACAGTTTGGAGAAATGAAAAGCCAGGACCAGGAAGATTTAGAGAATTTTTACAATTTGATGCAGATTATGTTGGTACAAAAAATATGCAAGCAGATGCAGAACTTTGTATATTAATTTCTGAGATTTTAGAAAAGTGTGGATTAGATAAAAAAGATTATACTGTAAAAATTTCTTCTAGAAAATTTACTGATAAATTGTTTGAAAAATTGAAAATCAAATCAAAAGAACAAATATCCACCACATTACGAGCTCTAGATAAAATTGATAGACTTGGTTGGCAAGAAGTTCAAAAACTTCTAGGAGAGGGCAGGAAAGATAAATCTGGAGATTATACGAGAGGGGCAAATCTTAAGAAAGAACAAATTAAAATAATAGAGAACGCTTTAAAGAACGACACACCTGAAAGTGAAGACCTATTAGAAATTATAAAAATTTTTCAGGCATATAATTTTTCAAATTATAAATTTGATCCGTCAGTAATAAGAGGATTAGAATATTACACTGGGCCTATTTTTGAAGTTAACTTAAATTTTGAAGTAAAAAATTTAAAAGGTCAAGCCATTCAATTTGGATCGATCGGTGGTGGAGGCAGGTATGACAATCTAGTAAACAATTTTGGAAATCTTGACTGTCCAGCAACAGGAATATCAATAGGTCTAGATAGACTTGTGTTTGCTTTGATGCAAAAAAAAGATTTTAAAATAAAAGCTAAACGCCCGGTTATCATATGCACGTTTGATAAAAACAATACAAAAAAATATATTGAGATATTAAATAAACTTAGAAATTCAAATATTAGTTCAGAGATATATCCAGGAGAAGGCAAATTAAAGAAACAGATGGAATATGCAAATAAGATTGGATCTCCAGCTGTTATTTTATACGGAGACGATGAAATAAAATCTGGGAAAGCAACTTTAAAGAATCTTAGAACTGGTGACGAAACTTCTATTAAAACTGATGAGCTAGCAGATGAAATTAAAAAATTACTCTGAAAGTATAATAA
Organism: uncultured Pelagibacteraceae bacterium; assembly: GCA_902567685.1. GTDB lineage: Bacteria > Pseudomonadota > Alphaproteobacteria > Pelagibacterales > Pelagibacteraceae > Pelagilacustribacter. Next base: position 320,974 of record CACFNH010000001.1, read on the forward strand.
AAGTTTTTAAAAAGGATGGTTTTGTTTTATCAGAACCTGATGTTCTTTTAGACTCTGAATATATTATTCAAAGATCAGGTGAGAATTTTAGAAAACTAATGCTTACTTTTGAGGATGATACTGGTAAAAGCATGTGCTTAAGACCAGATCTTACGATAGCTTCTTGTATAAAATATTTGAAAACTAATTCTAAAGTAAATTCAAAAATTTTTTATTCAGGTCAAGCTTATAGAAGATCAAGTAATTCAAAAGACAAGGTTATAAACGATCAGCTGGGAATAGAGATACTGGGTTCCAAAAATAAATCTATTGATGATTTAAAAGTTTTGAAAACGATTATTAATTCAATTAAAAAAATAAAAATAAAAAAAACATCAATAAAGGTAGGCGATGTAAGCTTATTTGAAAAATTAATAGATTCGTTAAAAATTCCAGAAAGATGGAAGATGAGGCTAAGGCGACATTTTTGGAGACCTAAATATTTTGAAGATTTACTTAATAGGCTCGAAACCAACTCAGATGTAGATCCTTCAGTAGTTGAACTAGATAAAAAAAAGTTTTTAGAAATGAAAAACCTTGATCAAAATAAAGAAGTTGCAAATCGCAAAATATCAGAAATCTTGTCTAGATTTGACAGAAAGATGAAAGACCCAAGGTCATTTTCAGAAAATAAAAAGATTGTGAAAATTATTCGAGAGTTTTTAAAAATAAATTGCTCTATTGATAAACTAGAAAAAACTTTAAAAAACTTTGTTAAAAAAAATAACTTGGGTAAAAATGTTTTTAAAGATTTGTCTACAGTAAAAAACTTATCAAAAATAAATTCTAAAATAGTGTTTTTAACAAATTTTGGAAGAGATATTGAGTATTATACAGGAATAGTTTTTGAAATATATAATTCCTCAAAAAAAGAAATAGCTAGAGGAGGAAGGTATGATGGTTTACTGAAAAGTCTTGGATCTAAGAAAAATATCTCAGCAGTAGGTGCCGCTATTAATTTAAATAATTTAAAAATATGAAAAACTTAATAACTATAGGATTGCCAAGTAAAGGAAGATTAAAGGAAGGTTCAGTGAGTTTTTTAGAAAACAATAATTTAAAACTAAGTTCTAGTGGAGGAAAAAGAAATTATTTTGCAAAGATAGAAAATATATCTAATACCAAAGTTATTTATTTGCACGCAAAAGAAATTATACAAAGGCTTGGTGATGGCACTCTTGATGCTGGAATATCGGGACTAGATTTATTGCACGAATCTCCAATTAATTTAAAGAAAAAAATTGAAGTAAAGAAAAAATTAAATTTTGGTATGGCAAATCTTGTAATTGCTATTCCTAACGACTGGATAGATGTTCAAACCGTTGCAGATTTAGAAGAAGTATCTTTTAGTTTTAGAGATAAAAAAAACATTAGATTACGTGTTGCTACAAAATATCCAAATTTGACTAATAATTTTCTTGTTTCTAAAGGAGTTACTCAATACAAACTTGTTTATAGCCTTGGAGCTACTGAAACTTATCCTTTTATAGGTTCTTCAGAAATAATTACAGATATAAGCTCAACTGGAAAAACTTTAGAGGACAATAATCTTAGAATTCTTAAAGATGGATTAATTTTAAAATCACAAGCATGTTTATTAATTTCAAAAAAAAAGGCTGCAAAACTGCAGCCTTTTTTAAATTCATTTAATTAACGGAATTACATTCCCATTCCGCCCATACCTCCCATTCCACCCATACCTCCAGGAGGCATAGCTGGTCCAGAATCTTTTTCTTCTGGTTTGTCAGAAATCATAGCTTCAGTTGTTATAAGTAACCCAGCGATAGAAGCAGCATCTTGTATAGCTGATCTAACAACTTTAGTAGGATCAATTATTCCTTTAGAAAACATGTCGACATACTCTTCGTTTTGAGCATCATATCCTTGAGAAGTTTTTTTACCTTCTAAAAGTTTTCCAACAACGACTGATCCATCTACCCCAGCATTAGAGGTAATTTGTCGAATTGGTGCTTCCAGAGCTTTTTTTACTATATCTACACCAGCCTTTTGATCATCACCTTTTACTTTTATGCTATCTAATTCTTGAGAAATGTAGAGCAATGCGCAACCACCGCCAGCAACAACCCCTTCTTCAACTGCTGCCCTAGTAGCATTTAGTGCATCTTCCACTCTATCTTTTTTTTCTTTAACCTCAACTTCAGTAGCACCGCCAACTTTAATAACTGCAACTCCACCTGCAAGTTTAGCTAATCTTTCTTGTAATTTTTCTTTATCATAATCAGATGTAGTTTCTTCAACTTGCTGTCTTATCTGATTGCATCTTGCTTCAATATCGGCTTTTTTACCACCACCTGAAACTATTGTGCTATTTTCTTTATCAATTTTAACTTTTTTACAAGAGCCCAAATTACTGATTTTTACATTTTCTAATTTGATTCCTAAATCTTCTGATATTACTTGTCCTCCTGTTAAGATGCCAATATCTTCCAACATTGCTTTTCTTCTGTCTCCAAAACCTGGAGCTTTTACAGCAACAACTTTAAGACCACCTCTTAATTTGTTTACCACCAAAGTTGCAAGCGCTTCACCTTCAACATCTTCAGATATAATCATTAAAGGTCTGTTAGCTTGGACAACTGATTCTAAAAGTGGAACCATAGGCTGTAGGTTTGTAAGTTTTTTTTCAACCAAAAGAATCAGAGGGTTCTCTAATTCTGCTGTCATTTTTTCAGCATTTGTTACGAAGTAAGGAGATAAATAACCTCTGTCAAATTGCATACCCTCTACTACGTCAAGTTCTGTTTCTAATCCTTTAGCTTCTTCAACAGTTATAACACCTTCATTACCCACTTTCTGCATGGCTTTAGAAATCATTTCTCCAATTCCTTTTTCACCATTTGCAGAAATCGTTCCTACTTGGGCTACCTCTTCATTTGCTTTAACTTTTTTTGATGATGATTTTAGTTTTTGAATTACATGTTCAACTGCTTTTTCGATTCCTCTTTTAATGTCCATAGGGTTCATACCAGCAGTTACATACTTTAATCCCTCGGATACAATAGATTGAGCGAGTATAGTTGCTGTCGTTGTTCCGTCGCCAGCATTATCATTTGTTTTACTAGCAACTTCCTTAACCATTTGAGCTCCCATATTTTCAAATTTATCTTCAAGCTCAATTTCTTTTGCCACTGAAACGCCATCTTTAGTAGTACGTGGAGCACCATAAGATTTATCCATTACTACATTACGACCTTTAGGTCCCAGAGTAACCTTTACAGCGTTAGCTAATGTGTTTACTCCGTTAAGCATTTTTGTTCTAGCTTCAGTACTAAACTTAATTATTTTTGGCATTTTAATCTCCTTTTATTAATTTTAAATTATTTACTTTTTGAAACTCCCATGATGTCTGATTCTTTCATAATGCTGTATTCTTTGCCATCAATTTTAACTTCAGTACCGGACCATTTGCCAAAAAGAACACGATCTCCAATTTTAACATCCATTTTAATTGTTTTCCCGTCTTCAGTTTTTGCTCCAGTACCCACAGCAACTACTTCACCTTCTTGTGGTTTTTCTTTTGCGCTATCTGGAATGATAATTCCACCAGCAGTTTTTTCTTCACTATCGAGTACTTTTATAAGAACTCTGTCATGTAAAGGTCTAAATTTCATATTTTACTCCTGTAAATTTTTGTGTACGATTGTGATATGGTGAGTTTTTGTTAAAATTTCAAGTGGGAAATAAGAATTTTAGCGTTCGAAAAAGGCCGTTATTGCTGTATTTTACTAATTTTTCAAAAAAGATTTAAAAAGGAACCGATTAAATTGAAAAAACTCAACAATTTGTCTGAAGTTTATGGTCTTTATGATGCTTTTATTATCGACCTTTGGGGAGTGATGCACAATGGTATCAATCTTAATCCTGGAGCTATAGAAGTTGTTGAAAATTTACATAAGTACAACAAAAGAATTACTTTTCTATCTAATGCACCTAGACCAAATGAGAGCGTTATTAAGTTCTTAAGAAAACTAAAAATGGATAAGAAATTCTGCAAATACGTATTAACATCTGGTGAAGCAGCTGTTAAATCTTTGAATGAAGGAAAATTTGGTATCAAATTTTTTCATTTAGGGCCAGAAAGAGATATGTCGATGTTCGCAGGTTTAGAAAAAAATAAAACTTCCATAGATGAGAGTGATTTTATTTTGTGCACTGGATTGTTTGATGGCTATGAAAATGATTTAGAATATTATAAAAAATTGCTTAAAAAGCATTTATCAAAAAAAATAATTTGTACTAATCCTGATTTAATCGTTCATAGAGGTACAAAAGAAGAGCTTTGCGCTGGATCTGTAGCAGAAGTTTTTAAATCTTTGGGAGGAGATGTGGTATATTTTGGGAAACCTTATAAAGAGGTTTATGACCTTTGTTTAAAGAAAAATGAAAAAACTCTTGTTATAGGAGACAATTTAAATACGGATATTAAAGGAGCAAATAATTTAAATTTAGACTCTTTATTCATAACTGGAGGCGTACATAGGTCTGAATTTCAAAAAGAAAATGAATTAGAGAAATTAATAAAAAAGTATGATGTAAAAATTAAATATTTTCAAAAACAATTAAATTGGTAAAATGATCATTTACAAAAATTCAAAAAAAAAGCTTAGAAGAACAGTAATCGCAATTGGAAATTTTGACGGTCTTCATCTAGGACATCAAAAAGTTTTAGATCAAGCTAGAAAAAAGGCAAAAAAATATAATCTGAAATTTGGTGTAGTTTCCTTTGAACCAGTACCAGTTATGTTTTTTAATAAGAATATTAAAAATCATAGAATAAATAATTTTAAACAAAAAATTCTTTCTTTTAAGAGATTAAAATTAGATTTTCTGAGAATTGTTAAATTTAACAAAAATTTTTCTAAATTAAGTCCTGAGCAATTTATTAAAAATATTATTCATAAAAATTTAAATTCAAAATTTATATTTGTAAGTAAAAACTTTCGATTTGGAAAAAACAGAAAAGGAAGTGTAAAAACCTTAATAAAACATGAGAAAGATTTTTCTTATAAGACTGTTATTACTAAACCTTTAAAAAAAAATAATAAAGTTTTATCCTCTTCAGTCATAAGGTTAAAAATATCTTTAGGAAAAATACATGAAGCTAACAAATTTCTAGGCAGGAAGTGGTGCGTCACAGGCAAAGTTATAAAAGGAAAAAAGAGAGGTAGAAAAATAGGATTTCCTACGTGCAATATAAAATTTAAAGATTATGTTTTACCAAAATTGGGAGTTTATTCTGTTAAAGTGAAAGGAAATAGATTTAATAAAAAAGGAGTTGCCAACATTGGATACAGACCTACATTTAATGGGAAGAGCTTACTTTTAGAGGTAAATATATTTGGATTAAAGAAAAATTTATATAAAAAGACAATAAATGTTAGTTTTATTGATTTTATTAGAGATGAAAAAAAATTTAGAAATATTGACGAACTTAAAAAACAAATAAAAAAAGATATAAAGAGAGCTAAAAAATAAAAAATGTCAAAAGAAAGCATACAACTCCCAAAGACAGCTTTTTCCATGAAAGCTAATTTGCCATCTAAAGAACCTAAAATTTTAGAAAAATGGGAAAAAAATAAAATTTTTGAGAAATTGAGAAAAAATTCAAAAGGAAAAGAAAAATTTGTTCTACACGATGGACCGCCGTATGCAAATGGAAATATTCATATGGGAACAGCTTTAAACAAAATTCTAAAAGATATGATCACAAGATTTCATCAAATGATGGGAAGAGACTCAATATATGTTCCAGGTTGGGACTGTCATGGTTTGCCAATTGAGTGGAAGATTGAAGAACAGTATAAGAAAAATAAAAAAAATAAAGACCAGGTACCTATTAAGGATTTTAGAAATGAATGTCGGGAGTTTGCAAAGAAATGGATAGAAATACAAGCAAAAGAATTTAAAAGGCTAGGAGTAGTTGGAGATTTTAAAAACTATTACTCCACAATGAGTTTTGCTGGAGAAGCACAAATAGTCAGAGAGTTGGGTAAATTTTTGCTAGATAAGAGTTTGTATCAAGGATTCAAACCTGTTCTATGGTCTACAGTTGAAAAAACAGCATTAGCAGATGCTGAGGTTGAATATAAAGATCATACATCTAATACAATTTTTGCAGCTTTTAAAATCAAAAGTTCAGATAAAGATTTCTTGAAAAATGCTAGTATTGTCATATGGACAACAACTCCTTGGACTATACCGGCAAATAAAGCTTTAGCATTTAATAGTTCTCTTGAATATTCTCTTATTGAGATACCAACCCTGGAAAATTTCAAAGAAAAAAAAATTATTATTGCTAAAGAACTGATCAAATCAGTCACAGAATCTTGTGGTATTAAAGATTTTAAGATTATAAAAAATTTTAAAGGAACTGATTTTAAAAATACAATTTGCTCTCATCCTTTTTTAAAATTAGGTTTTAATTATGATGTTCCCATGTTTGAGGCTGGATTTGTTAATCTAGAACAAGGAACTGGCATAGTTCATTGTGCACCAAGTCATGGGGTTGATGATTTTAATTTGTGTCTAAAAAATAATATAGAGTCAAAATACACAGTTGATGACTCAGGTTATTACACAAAGGAAATACCACACTTTGTAAAAACTCATGTTTTTAAAGCAGACCCCATAGTTATAGAAGAGTTAAAAAAAGAACAAAAATTGTTAAAAGATGAAAAAATTCAGCATAGCTATCCTCACTCTTGGAGATCTAAGGCACCATTAATTTATAGGGCTACTCCACAATGGTTTATTTCAATGGAAACTAATTCTTTAAGAAAGAAAGCTATAAAAGCCATCAACGATACAAGCTTTTATCCCCCAAAAGGAAAAGAAAGACTAATGTCAATGATTGAGGGAAGACCTGACTGGTGTGTATCTCGACAAAGAGTATGGGGTGTTCCATTGCCGATTTTTATAAACAAAAAAACCCGAGAACCTTTAAGAGACCAAAAAGTAATAGATCGAATTGCAGAGATTTATGAAAAAGAAGGATCTGACTGTTGGTTTACTGATGATCTTAAAAAATTTTTGGGAAACAAATATGATCCAAAAGACTATGAAAAACTTAACGATATAGTTGAGGTTTGGTTTGACAGTGGTTCCACTCATAGTTTCGTATTAGAAAAGAGAAGCGATCTTAAGTGGCCAGCTGACATGTATTTAGAGGGATCTGATCAGCACAGAGGATGGTTTCACTCTTCTCTTCTTGAGTCTTGTGGAACAAGAGGAAGAGCTCCATTTGAAAGCATTCTATCTCATGGTTTTGTAGTTGATGGTAAAGGAATGAAGATGTCTAAGTCGGCAGGCAATGTAATTTCACCAGAAGATATTTTAAAAAATTATGGTGCTGACATATTGAGAGCTTGGGTTGCTGCTTCAGATTACGCAGAGGATTTGAGAATTGATAACACGATTTTAGCACAACATGCAGAATCTTATAGAAAAATAAGAAATACTTTTAGATTTATACTTGGCAATATCAAAGATAATTTTGAATTACAAAAAATAGAAGATTTAAAAATAAAAGAATTTTCAGAGTTAGAAAGATACATTTTAAACAGATTATTTTTAGTTGATAAATCTATAAAGGAAAATTTAAAAAATTATAACTTCCATAAGATATACAAAGAATTATTAAATTTTTGCACTCTAGATCTTTCTTCTTTCTATTTTGATATCAGAAAAGACGTTTTATATTGCGATGATTTAAAATCTAAAAAGAGAAAGGAATGCATAGTAGTATTAAATTTAATCTTAGAATGTTTAATTAAATGGTTTGCTCCAATATTTGTTTTTACAACTGAAGAGATATTTAGTTTAGTTAACAAAAAAGACGAAAGTATTCATGAAAAGAATTTTGTAAAAATTCCTAACCATTGGGAAGATTCAAAATTAAATGATAAATGGAAAAATTTATACAAAATAAAACAAGAAGCAAACATTGCAATAGAGCAAAAGAGAGCCAACAAAGAGATTGGTTCAAGTCTTGAGGCTGAAATAGAAATTTTTGTTAATAGCGAAGATTACAATCTTATGGAAGGTTTGGATTTAGCTGAGTATTTTATTACCTCTAAAGCCATAAAAATTCAAAATAAGAAAAAAGAAGATGAAATAAAAATAATAGTTAAAAAATCATCAGGAACTAAATGTTCTAGATGTTGGAAAATAGTTCAGAACAAATGTAGCAGGTGCGATGAAGTAGTCAAAGGTGCCAATAAATAAATGACAGAAATTAAAAATAGGATTTTTAATAGATCTAATATTATTTGCATTTTATTAATAGTATTAATATTTTTAATAGATAGATTTTCTAAAATAAAAGTTATCAATTACATACTTAGCAACAATAGCAGTATTTATGTAAATAACTTTTTGAATTTAGATCTGGTATGGAATACAGGGATTGGTTTTGGACTTTTCTCTCTTGAAGGAGGAGCTTTATATCATTTTATTTCATTAATAATATTTATTGTTATTTTGGGATTAATTTTTTTTATAATTAAATCTTCATTGTGGTCAGAAAAATTTTTATATTCTATGATATTAGGAGGTGCTTTAGGAAATTTTTATGATAGAGCTCTTTACTTTGCTGTTCCAGACTTTATAGATATACATTTTAATGATTACCACTGGTTTACTTTTAACATTGCAGATATATTTATATCGTTAGGAATAATTTTGTTTATACTAAGGGAAATATTTTTTGAAAAAAATGAAAAAAATTAGTCTATTTTTCTATTTTATTTTTTTAATTGGCATTTTGTCTTCTTGTTCCGGAATGAGTGAGGCTGGTAAGATTTTAAGAAATGAAAAGGTGAAAACGACTGATGAATTTTTAGTTAAAAAAAGAGAACCTCTTACAGAACCTCCTGATAAAGACAAACTTCCATACCCAAAACCTTCATCCAAAAAAGAAGGGGAAGAAACTAATAAAATTAAAAAAATTTTAAAAGCTGAAGAAGGAAAGACAAACTCAGGTAGTTCCAAGTCTTCCTCAGCAGAAGAACTAATAATTAATCAGATTAAAAGGTGAAAAAAAATTTAACAATAAAAAACAATATTCCAGCATCTCTCTTAGAAAGAAAAAGAATTAGAAAGAACAATAGTTTAGCTTCTGTGAATATTAATAAAATTTTTGTGAACCTTGATAAAAGACGAGACTCTTTTCATTCTTTAAGTAAAAAATTTCAATTCAATTTTAAAAAAAAATCTCTAAATAAATATAAAAGATTTAAGAAGATTATAATTTTGGGAATGGGTGGATCAATCTTAGGAGTCGAGGCAATACATTGTTTTTTTAAACATAAGATTAAAAAAGATTTTATTTTTCTTGATAATCTTGATGAAATTAAGATTAGAGATTTAGTTTACGAAAAAAAACTAAAAAATTCACTTTTTATAATTGTTTCAAAATCGGGAAATACAATTGAAACTTTGACAAATATAAATTTGTTAAAAAAAAAATTAGACTCATCGAATACTATTTTAGTTACTGAAAACAATAATAATTCTTTAAATACCTTGTCCAAAAAAATAAAAACTAAAATTATTGATCACAAGAAATACATCGGAGGCAGATATTCTGTGCTCTCTGAAGCAGGAATGGTCCCAGCTTATTTAATGGGATTGAAAATAGATAAATTCAGAAAAAATTTATTAGAATATTTTAAAGGTAAAAAGAAAAAACTTCTTGCTGATAGTGTTGCAAAAATATCTGAAATGTATTTATCCAAAAAAATTACATCTATAATATTTTTAAGTTATAGCCCACAATTGTCAGAATTTGCATATTGGTGTCAGCAGCTACTTGCTGAGAGTCTTGGAAAAAAAGGAAAAGGTCTTTTACCCATTGTTTCAATTGGACCAAAAGACCACCACAGTCTATTGCAATTATACTTAGATGGCCCAAAAGATAAAATGTTTTATGTTTTAAGCTCTAAAAATATTTACAATCATAGAATAGGCAATAGCTATATAGATAAAAAAACAAAATTTTTGAAAAATAAAAATTTGAACAAAATTATTTCATCACAAAAAGAAGCTTTTGTAGAAACTTTACGAAAGAAAAATATACCTTTTAGAGAAATTTATATTAATAATTTCTCCGAAGAAATTTTGGGTGAATTATTCTCATATTTTATGTTGGAAACTGCAATGATTGGAAAATTAATAGAAGTAAATCCATTTAATCAACCCTCTGTAGAAAGTGTTAAAATTTTAACTAAAAAATATTTGGGTTAAAGTATTCCAAAAGTTATTTTTGATCTACCATATTTTTTAGATGTCAGGACCTTTAACAGACCATTAAAATTTTCCACGTTTTTTGCTTCTCTATGTATAATAACTAAATTTTTTTTGTTAAAAATGTTTAATTTTTTAATTAGCTTAAGCTCATTATAAAATTTGTTTTCAGCAAAAGGAGGGTCAAAAAAAATGATGTCAAATTTTTTTTTATCTGCTTGATTTAAAAATGTTTCAATTTTTCCAGCAAAAAGAGAAGCTTGATTTTTTATTGATAGTTTTTCAAGATTTTTATTAAGTACTTCTATAGCCTTCTCATTGTTTTCAACAAATATTGCTTTCTTTGCGCCTCTTGAAATACACTCGATACCAAATGAGCCTGTCCCTGAGTATAGATCCAAAACTGTAGAATTTTGAATTTGTATATTTATTAAATTTGAATGAATTATAATATTAAATACACTTTCTCTAACCATATCTTTTAATGGTCTAGTAATAGCAGAATTTAAAAATAAAAGTTTTTTTCCTTTTAATTTACCACTTATTAATCTCATAAATATTTATATGACTCTCCAACCAATATCTTTCCTAAAAAATCCATTATTCCAATTTATTTTTTTTATTATTTTAATAATATTTTTTCTTATAGTAAAAAAATTTCCTCCTGATGAAGCTATATTTAGTACACGCCCCCCATTAGAAACTAGTTTTTTGTTTAGTATCTTTGTTCCAGCATGAAATATCATAGAATGTTTATTTAATTTAATTTTTTCAAGATTCTTTATAATTTTTTCCTTTGAATATTTCCCAGGATAACCTTTTGAACATAAAACTATCGTCATACATTTTTCTTTTTTCCATTTAATTTTTGTTTTATCTAATTTATTTTTTAAAGCTAAGTTAATTAATTTGATTAAATCATTTTTTAATCTAGGGATAATTACCTGGCACTCAGGGTCTCCCATTCTAATATTATACTCGATTAAATATGGTTCATTATTTTTAATCATCAGTCCAGCATAAAGAAATCCAGTAAAGGGATGGCCTCTTTTTTTTAAAGATGTTAATGTTGGTATAATTATTTTTTTAATTATTTTTTTTTCAATTTTTTTTTTAATTATCGGAGCTGGCGAGTAAGCTCCCATGCCTCCAGTATTTGGACCTGTTTCTTTTTCTCCTACTTTTTTATGATCTTGAGCAGAGCCAAAAAAAGAAAAATTCTTTTTATCAACAATTAAAAAATAGCTGGCTTCTTCACCATCCAAAAATTCTTCTAAAACTAATTTTCTAGAACTTTTAAATTTTCCTAAAAATATTTCATTTGAAATTTTTAAAACTTCATTTTTAGATTGACAAATAGTAACTCCCTTTCCAGCAGCCAATCCATCAGCTTTAACTACTACAGGAATTTGGCTATTTCTCAAAAACTCTAGTACATCAGATTTTTTTTTACATACTTTAAAGTTTGCAGTTGGAATTTTATTTTCTTTACACAAATTTTTCATAAAAGCCTTTGAGCCTTCAAGTTGTGATGCATACTTATTAGGACCAAAAACCTTAATCTTATTTTTTTCTAAAAAATCTACTATTCCGCGCACAAGAGGCTCTTCGGGACCTACTATAACAAGACTAATTTTATTTTTTTTAATAGTACTTAAAAGAAGTTTAAAGTTTAAGAAATCAATATTAATGTTTGTTGCAATTTTACTAGTACCTGCATTACCAGGGATACAAAAAACTTTACCAACTTCCTTAGATTTCAGTATTTTTTGGCAAAGGGCATGCTCTCTGCCGCCGCTTCCTATTAAGGCAATATTCATATGAAAAATTATATTATATAATACTTCTATATATGAATAATATAAAAGCCAAAATTAAATATAAAGCAAACTCTTTTGAGGTTGTGGAAGACGGTGATCATGTAATTTGTGCTGTTTCCAAAAAGAAAATACCTCTTCAAAATTTGAATTATTGGAATGTAACCCTTCAAGAAGCCTACCACTCTCCAATTGAGGCAAAGATTCGCTTCGAAGAAATTAAAAAAAATAAATAAGAATCATTTCCATCTATTATGAGTCCAAATCCATTGACCAGGATCTCTCAAAATCATTTCTTCAATGACCTTATTAATTTTTATGGAAATATTTACTTTATTTTTATCAGAAGATTCTTTTCCAGAATTTTTTATTGGATTATAAATCTCCATTTTAAAAGAATTATCCTTGTTTCTTGAAATATATATAGGAACGATATCACATTTATATTTCAAGGCTAATTGAGCTGGGAGAGTTGTTGTTAAAGCGCCACGTTTAAAGAAAGGAAGCCTCTTTCCTTCACTAACCCTCTGATCAACCATCAAAGCTATGCTATAATTTTTATTAAGATAACTCATACATTCTCTTATCCCAGAAACTCCTTTTCTTATTTGATTTTCACAAATATATTTTTTTCTCAAATATTCCATAAATGGGTTTAAAAAAATATTATTTAATGGTCTATAAATTGTAGCCAAATTAATTTCCTTTTTTACAAGCTCCATAGACATCAATTCAAAATTTGCGAAATGACCTGAAATAAAAATTACAGGTTTTTTCTTTTTAATTATTTCTTCTAATAACTTTGTTCCTTTAATATATATATGTTTTTTTTTGAGTGACCCTTTTTTAAATCTTTTAAGATAAATATATTCAGCAAAAACTTTTCCATAATTAGACCACATATC
>CACFNH010000002.1 GCA_902567685.1 uncultured Pelagibacteraceae bacterium
GAAAAAGTTTCAATTAAAAGTTCTGATATGATTTGTGAAGATTCTGTAAATATAAAAAATTCATTTGGAGAAATCAAAGATATAAAGATCGAAGACTCCCTTTTTGATGCACTAGATTTAGATTTTTCAAAGCTTATCATAAAAAATATAAACATAAATAATGCTAAAAATGACTGTCTTGATTTTTCATTTGGCGAATATCAGGTAGTAAAAGCATATTTAAATAATTGTGGTGATAAAGGGGTTTCAGTAGGAGAGAAATCAAAAGCAAACCTTAATGAGGTAGATATTTCTTTTAGTAATACCGGTGTAGCTTCAAAAGATAGTTCTGAAACTAATATAAACGATCTTAAAATTGAAAACATAACCACTTGTTTAGCGGCATATAATAAGAAAAAAGAATTTAAAGGGTCAGAAATCAAAGTTCAAAATTTAAGTTGTAAAAAATACAAATTTAAAAAAGAAATCGACAAATTGTCTAAGATTTATATCTCAAATGAGTCTTAGAGGAAATAAATTTTAAATTATGAATATTATACGAGATAAACAGAAAAGACATGAGATCAAATTTGTAATTAATTCAAAAGAAAAATCAAAATTTATTATCAAAAACAACTTGAGTATATTATTTCCAGACCGGATAGTTGAAAGTGTATATTTTGATACTAATGATTTAAAATTTTTTAACTTAAGCGAAGAAGGCGTAACACCTAGAAAAAAAGTTAGAATAAGAGGTTATAACAATGGAGAATTGAAAAATCTTGAAATAAAAATGACAAACAACCATCACAGAGAAAAAATTGTCTTTAAAAACTTTAAATTTGATAATCATGATCTTCATAAAAATTTAAGAAAGATTGGTATAGGAGAGACTGTTAAAGAAAAAATAAGAGTAAAATATTTAAGAAGCTATTATTTCTTACAAGGAGTGGGGAGGATTACTATAGACAGAAATATAGAATTTTTATCTCCAAATAGGAATTATCATAATCCAAAAAAAACCAATGAAATGATTATGGAAGTAAAAATTCAAAACAATAAATTTGATAAAAATAGCATTGAAAAAATTATTAACCTAAAAGAGTCTCGTTTCTCAAAATATTGTACAGGTATTAATTGTTTGTATAGACCAAATTGATCAAATAGATGCGAACCATTTTCACTTGACTCTTGCTAAGCCAAATATATAAAATATCAATTTCTTAGGGGGAAACTACATTGATGATTTATAACAACCCATTTTCTCAACTTGCAGAATCCGTATCACCTATGGCGATACAGTTTTTTGTTTTTGCTATGATAGCTTTAGTAATAATAGGAACATTGCTTGACATAGTTCATAAAAAAAATGTTAAATATTTTTTTGAAAACGCAAAAAAAGCAAAAAAGTCAGCTAAAAAAATTCTTACAACCGGGGAAAAAACAAGCGTTATCCTCAAAACAATTGCAAGTGATATTGCTACTACATCAGAGTTAGGAGCTGGAAAAAGAAGAGCGGCCCATCTTCTTGGTATGTATGGAACTATTTTATTTTGGATTGGCTCTGTTGTAATGATTTTTTTTTATATTGAACCCTCTTTAAACACACCTTCAGTATGGCCAATCATTTGGCATGTTGGTGCTATAATGACTGTTTTAGGAGGATCGTGGTTTTGGTTTTTTTTAAGAGTTGATGTTTATTCAGAAGCTCAACCTTGGTACAGAATTATCAAAGCAGATTTATTTGTACTTGCCCTTATAGCATCCTCATTATTTGGTTTAATTTGGTCATTTTTACAATCTTTAAATTTAAGTGAAAGATGGGACGATAAAGTATTCTTAGTTTTTTATATTGTATCTAATCTTGTTTTATTCGGAGGTGTTTACTGGTCAAAATTTGCTCATATGTTTTATAAACCTGGAGCAGCAATACAAAAAAATTTAGCAGAAGCCGATGGTTCCAGAGATAATTTGCCACCCCCAGCTGACGCACCTGAACAATTTGGCTTGGGTATAAAAAGGGAAGAGCCAAAACATTATTAATATGATAGAGAAAAGATAAAAATGTCAACTTTTGTATATATGACTCGTTGTGATGGATGTGGGCACTGTGTTGATATATGTCCCTCAGACATTATGCACATCGATGAAACTATTAGACGTGCAAAAAATATAGAACCAAACTTTTGCTGGGAATGTTACTCATGCGTTAAAGCTTGTCCAAATCATGCGATAGATGTTCGAGGATATGCTGATTTTGCACCTATGGGGCATAGCGTAAGAGTGAGACGTGAAGAGGAAAAAGGAACTATTTCTTGGAAAATTAAATTTAGAAATGGAACAGAAAAAGATTTTGTTTCTCCTATCACAACAAAACCATGGGGTAAATTTATTCCAAAACTTGCTGACGGAGACAAACCAAACCAAGGGGAAATTAACTCTCAAAGACTTTATTTAGAGCCAGAGGGATTAAACACAAAAAAAGAATTGCCAACTTTAAACAAAAACTCTTTTAAAAAGGGAGTTTATTATTAATGGCAAAAGTTAAAACATTTGTAGAAGAAAGCGATGTTCTTGTCGTAGGTGGAGGAATGGCTGGTACTGGAGCAACTTTTGAAGCTAGACACTGGGGAAGAGATTTAAAAATCATTTGTGTTGAAAAAGCAAATATTGACAGAAGCGGTGCAGTAGCTCAAGGCTTGTATGCAATTAACTGCTATATGGGTATGCAATGGGATGAAAATCAACCTGAGGACCATGTTCGATATGCACGTAATGACTTAATGGGAATGGTTCGCGAAGATCTTGGTTATGATATGGCTCGCCATGTAGACTCGACAGTTCATATGTTTGATGATTGGGGACTACCAATGATGAAGAATGAAAAAACAGGAAGATATCTAAGAGAAGGTAAATGGCAGATAATGATTCATGGCGAAAGCTATAAACCAATAGTTGCTGAAGCAGCAAAAAAATCTGCAAACAAAATTTATAATAGAATTATGATTACTCATCTTTTAATGGATGATGCAAAAGAAAATAGAATTGGAGGAGCGGTTGGTTTTAATATGAGAACTGGTGATTATTATGTTTTCAAAGCAAAAACTGTAATAGTAGCTGCTGGTGGTGCTTCACATATTTTTAAACCAAGAGCTGTAGGTGAAGGAATGGGTAGAACTTGGTATGCGCCTTGGAGCAACGGTTCTGCGTATGCTTTACCAATTGCAGTCGGTGCCAAAATGACTCAAATGGAAAATCGTATTGTCCTATGTAGATTTAAAGATGGTTACGGCCCAGTTGGAGCTTATTTTTTACATTTGAAAACTTATACTCAAAATGGCAAGGGAGAAAATTATGAGAAAAAATGGTACGAACATACTAAAAAAATGGTTGGAGAATATATAGACCACCATCCTACACCAACATGCTTACGTAATCATGCTTTTATTCAAGAAGTTATGGCAGGAGGCGGACCAATTCATATGGTTACTAAAGAGGCATTTCAAGATCCACATTTGGAAACAGTCGGGTGGGAAAATTTCCTCGGTATGACCGTTGGTCAAGCAGTTGTTTGGGCTTCACAAAATATTGATCCTAAATATACTAATCCTGAACTAACAACATCCGAACCTTATGTTATGGGTTCACACGCTACTTGTTCAGGAGCTTGGGTAAGTGGTCCAGAAGATCTTTCTCCTCCAGAATATTTTTGGGGATATAATAGAATGTTAACTATTGAAGGTCTTTTTGGAGCAGGGGATACCGTAGGAGGTAGTGCTCACAAATTTTCTTCTGGCTCTTTTACCGAAGGACGTCTTGCAGCAAAAGCTGCTGTCAAATATATAGAAGATAAAAAAGCTGAAGGCATTAAAGTTAGCGAAAAACAATATAAAGATCTTAAAGAGGTAATTTATAAGCCTCTTGAAAATTATACAGTAGGTCGCAATGAAATTACTGGAGGAACTGTTTCACCCAGTTATATTTCTCCTATCCAAGGTCTGCAACGTCTTCAAAAAATCCATTTAGTTGCTTTCATCTAAATCAATATTATAATTTGTTATTTTTGAGGACCATTCATCTAAGAATTTATCTTTTTCATTATTGTTTTCAAAGGTTGCAAAACCAGAAACATTTAAATCATTTTTTTCAATTTTTACAGAATAGTTTTTTACGTGTTTAATATTAGCAATTTTTTTTAAATCTTCATCATTCATTATGCCTTGAAAACTCAAAGTTAATTTTCCTTCTTGTTGAGATTTATTAAAGTTAAAAATTGAAAACTTTTTAATAAAATAAGGTAAAACCGATAGAATAATAATCAAAACAATTGTTATGCTCAGGTCTACTTTAGCGCTTATTCCTATTGTCAAAAGACTAAAATAATGTACCAGTTCATAAGGAGTTCTTACAGGTGTTCTGAACCTTACTATTGAAAGAGCTCCAATCATACCGATACTCAGTGCAATATTAGAACCAATTACAGTTGTGATAACCAAACCAATAATTGGTAAGGTCAATCCAACATATATGTTAAAATTATTTCTGAGCCATTTGTAGCTAAATAATGAATGAGAATAAGTTACGATTAACCCTCCAAGAGAACAAAAAATAATTTTTATTAGCAATAAAAATAAAACAATATTTTCTGCAGAAAGTTTTTTGTATGCTATAGCAATTATTTCAAGCAAATCCTGCATTAAAAATATTTATTTTATTAACTTATTATGCTGCGGCTTGTAAATTATGTTTAGCGGCCATTCCACTTAAAAAATTCCAAAGATATCTAGCGGTAGATAAAGCTGCTTTTTCAGCCTTATCTTGTTCTTTTTTGGATAAACCATCTAACAATTTTTCACATGCCTCTCTATGATAAACATCAGCTTCTCTGTGAACCTCAAAAAATTCTAAACCTTCTTTTGATTTCACTCCGTAATGATTTTTAAGACCTTTAATTTTAGTCTCGGCAATCTCTGGGACTTGTCTTTCATAAGTGTACAAAGATCCAAGGCCTTCGGCATAACTTGATCTTCCGTTTTTAAAGAAGTTATCAATTAATTCTTTGGTAAAATCGTATTTTTTTACTTCTTCAATTTTTTTAACATCTGCTCCAACCGCAAAAGCAAAATTTTTCCAAAGTGTCGGGTGATCTGCACCTTTTTTTTCTTCATCTTGTAAATTTTCTAGAAGTATTCTTCTCTTTTCAAGATCATCACAAATTGAGTGAGTAGCACTAATATATCGCGGAAATGCCTTCACATGTTGATAATATTGTTCGGCATAGTCCTTTATAATTTCCCTTGTTAACTTTCCTTCATTCCATGATTTGTAAAAAGGATGTTTAAGTAAGTGATATTCGTCTAATTTTTTATTTAGTTGTTTTGAAAACATTTAATCTCCTTTGTTGTTAGGATATTATTGAATATTAAAATAAATGGGAAGAAAATAATGTAGTGTAATTTACAACTTTGAATTGAATAACTCTAGTCACTTTTTTTATTATCTCTTTCCTCAATATATGTATGAAGATTTTTTATTTTATCGCTAGCAGCAGTAGTAAACAAACCTGGAACCAAAGCATGAACAACTCCTTTAAAGCCACCCCCGATCATTGCAAAAGAAATCTTAAAAGCATTTTTCATGTGTTCGAAGTAGGTTTCTTTTGCTTCTTTTAAATGCTCATTTGATTTGTTTATCAAAAAATTAAGCTAACCTTTCTGCTCTCTCTATCTTTTTTTCATCAATTGGTAAGTGAACAATTGTAGCAAAAATAGATAATGCTATAGAAATATACCATGCGTAATCGTAGGATCCATGTAAATCGTAAAAATATCCACCTAAATAAGCTCCAAAAAATGAACCTACTTGATGACTAAAAAAGACTATGCCGAAGAGCGTGCTTAAATATTTTGTTCCAAAGACTTGAGCTACTATTCCATTAGTTGGAGGAACTGTTGATAGCCATAAAAATCCAAAGGTTATACCAAAAAATACCGATGTATAAATTGATACTGGTAAAAGTATAAAAATCAAAATAACCACACCTCTCAAAAAGTATAAAATGCTTAATAGAATTTTTTTCTTATACTTTGTTGATAAATAACCCATACCAAGTGTTCCAAAAATATTAAATAAACCTATCAAAGCTAAAATAGTAGGAGCTGTCCAGCTGTCTAATCCTTTGTCTTGCATGTAGGCAGGAATATGAGTTGCAACAAGAGCAATTTGAAATCCACAAACAAAAAACCCGCAAACTAATAAAACATATCCTCGATGTGAGAAAGCTTCTTTCATTGCAGATTTGAAAGACTGATTATTGGTAGAAATATTTATATTAGTTGTCTTTTTTTCAACCGGAAATAAAAACAACGACGCAATAAAGCCAAATAAAATAAAATAAAGAAAATTCTGTAATGTTCCCTGCCATCCAACTTCTCCCAAACTATATTGAGTAAATAATGGAGCTATAAAATAACCAATGGAAGCAGCTGCAGTGACAATGCCTGTAGCTAAAGTTCTTTTTTCATCATTAAAATGTTTTCCAGTTTCCGAAACAGGAACACTCATTGCTGTTGCTCCTAAAGCAATACCAATTAAAATACCAAGATCTATCTGAAAGAATATTCCAGTGTTAGGTCCAGAATATAAAAGAAATATCCCTAACGCAAAAATTAAAAAGCCAACCATCAAAGCAAATCTTCCGCTGACTCTATCAGCTAATGCTCCAAATATTGGAGCAAACAAACCCCAAAATAACATTTGCAATCCTATTGCTAAACCAAATTCAGTTCTTGTACAATTTAAGTCTTCTTCGAAGAAACCATAAAACAAACCGAAAACTTGTCTCAATCCCATTGAAACAAGAATGACACTACTTGCTGCAATGAGAGTAAACAATGCAGTTTTGTTTGGTATAAATTTGTTTTCCATCTATCGAATATATTTTAAAGACTTTTTTAAATCATTAATTAAATCTTTAGGATTTTCTAAACCAATATGAAGTCTTACTAAATGTTCATTTTTTTCTAATTTAAAATAAGGTCTTTTTCCTAATTCTACTGGGTCAGTATAAACTGCAAGACTTTCAAATCCACCCCAGCTATAACCAATGCCAAACAATTCCAATTTGTTTACAAACTTGTAGACAGAACTTTTACTATTACTTTTTATTATTAAACTAAGCAGTCCTGATGCACCTGAATAGTATTTTTTCCATAATTTATATTCTTTGGAAGAAGTTTTGTAAGGATAAAGTATTCTAGATATTTTTTTCTGTGATTTTAAAAAATTAATAACTTTTTTTGTATTTTCTTGATGTTTATCCATTCTTAAGTCCAATGTTCTTATTCCTCTTATAATTAAATAAGCGTCATCAGGTGACAAACGATAGCCAGAAACATGGTTGTACCACCAAACTCTTTTGTAAACTTTTTTACTAACAGCAACAGTTCCTCCCATTACATCGCTGTGTCCTGAATAATATTTTGTTGCAGAAGTAATTGAAATATCAAATCCTAGCTTTAATGGTTTAAAAAAATATGCTGTTGCCCATGTATTGTCTATAGCTGTATAAATTTTTTTCTTTTTAGCAAGTGATATTACTTTTCCTAAATCTTGCATTTCAAAAGTGTTGCTTCCAGGATTTTCTACGTAAATTAGTTTAGTCTTTTTTGTAATTTTATTTTTTAAATCATTAAAATTATTTGGATTGTACCAAATTGCTTTTATATTAAACTCTTTAAGCAACCCATCTGTAAGTTTTTGCGTTGGCCTATAAACACCATCAGAAATAACTATTTCATCACCGGGTCTGCAAAGACTCATTATTGACAAAGCAACTGCACTAAATCCAGTTGGTGTTAAAAAAACCTGATAAGCGTCTTCCAGCTTTCTAAGTAATCTTTGTAATTGAACTGTTGTTTGTGTTCCTTGCCTACCATAATCCCAATGATCAACATCTTTATTTTTTGCTATATCCTTTTGATGTTTTCTTAGTTCTTGCATGGTTTTAAACAAAATAGTAGATGCTCGAACTACAGGAGGATTAACAGATCGATTGTAATAATCTTTTCCAGTATATTTTAAAAAAGTTTTTAAAGATTTGTCCATAAAAAATTTGATATGCTTAAAATACAATGCTATATGAGCTAAATAAGGTCAATATAAATATTTTTACAAAGGAGATAATTTTATCATGGGTTACCCTAAGAAACACAGAGGCAGAAGAAAAGTGGGCTCTAAGAAAAGAAGAGCTAGAAAAAGAAACAAGAAAAAATAATCAATCATTCAAAAAATGGAAGAAATAACTCAAATCCGAAAGTTGAGTTTATGGATATTTTTTATCCCTTTAATAGCAATAAATTTATGTCTTTTTATCTCAATAAATTATGACTTATTTGAAAATACTATATTTAGAGTTGATCAGATAGGTAGAACTGATTTTACAATACCTTACATTGATGGAAGTTTATCCATAAGTAGAGCTTCAAGAACTTATCCAGCCTTTTTGATATTTAAACCAGGAATGATAATAACAAGCATTCTCCTGTATTTTTATTGGAAAAAAAATAATGTTCTCGTCAATAAATTTAACGACATTTCAAATAAAAATTATAATTTTAAAATTTTCGGAATTTTGTCAGCAATTTTTCTGGCTATTCATGCGTTATTACTAGGAGTAGAAGTTGATCTAAAAGCTTTTAAATTACTTAGACGAATAATACTTCTGAGTTTTATAATATTTGAAATAGTTGCCCAAGGTCTTTTGGTTTACAATTTTTATAAATTAAAAGAGAAAATAAAAAGTTTTTTTAATACAGCAATCTTAAGGTGTAAAATTGCTCTTGTTTTTGTTTTGGTCACTGTAGCTCTCGGTAGTCTTCCTATGCTAGTAACTAAAGGAAACGTTCATCTTAAACATGCGCTTGAGTGGAATTACTTTGTAGGAGTAATAATATTTTATTTATTAACTAGACTATTTTGGATTAAAAAAAGATAAAACCCACTGCTTCTATCCCTTTCAGGATAGAAACGTGAAGTTTTGGTTCGTCGTTGTAGGCGCTACCGCCGAACCTACCGATCAACCATTTTAGCGCTACTCAGTTGACCTTTCTGCCCTTTAAGCTTGGACCTCTCGGTTTTTCCCTAAATGGCCAGTTAAGAGTTGCCTCTTAATTAAAATCATTTGACCATATTTAATTAATTTAGTGTATCACTTTATGGTTGTTTTATTTTACCGTCTGTGGATTAAGTGGATAAATTTTTATTCTCTGTTTTGTGAATCCAGCCTCCACCTAGAACTCGATCTCCATAACTATCTTTTGAATAAAAGACGCAGGCTTGGCCTGGTGATATTCCTGTTTCTTTTTCTAGTATTTCAACAGAAGCAAAATTTCCTTTTAACTTAATCTTTGATTTTAATAAATTTCCAGTAGATCTAACTTTTATATAAATTAAATCTTCAAAATCTTTTTCTTTTCCTAAAATATTTAAATCTCTTAAAAAAATTTTTTTAACAATTAGTGACTCTTTCGGTCCTATTTTTATAGTGTTGGTTTTTGTATCAATATCCACTACGTATAACGGTTCAGAGCTTGAGACTTTGATTCCTCTTCTTTGGCCTATTGTATAATTAATAATACCTTCATGTTTTCCAAGTTTATTTCCTTTAATATCAACTATGTTGCCTTCTTTAAAAGACTCTGGTCTAAATTTTTTAATTACAGAACTGTAATCTCCATTGGGAACAAAACAAATATCTTGGCTATCTGGTTTCTCCGCAACATTAAGTTTTAATTTAGAGGCTATTGTTCTTGTTTCTTGTTTGTCTATTTTTCCTAAAGGAAATCTCAAATAATCCAATTGTTCTTGGGAAGTACTAAATAAAAAATAACTTTGATCCCTATTTAAATCTTTAGCTCTATACATCTTTGCTGTTCCATTATTCTGCATACGAACAACATAATGTCCTGTGATTAAAGCATCTGCTTTTAAATCCTTGGCATATTTAAATAAGTCTCTAAATTTAACAGTTTGGTTGCATTGAACACATGGAATTGGAGTTTCGCCTGCTACATAACTATCTATAAATGAGTCTATAACTTCAGTTTTAAATTTTTTTTGATAAAATAATATCTTATGTTTAATATCAAGTTGTTCTGAAACTCGTTTAGCATCCAAAATATCTTGTCCAGCGCAACACTGTCTTCCTCCTTCAGGTTTTTTTATATCGTCGTATAATTTAAGGGTAATTCCAGTAACATTATAACCTTCCTCTTTCATGAGTCCTGCCACAACTGAGGAGTCTACTCCCCCTGACATTGCTACAACTACTCTTGTGCTTTCTGGAGATTTTTTTATTCCTAGTGAATTCATTATGAAATGTATATATTATAAAAAAGTATAATTATCCATTATGCAATACGATCTAGAACCTGGTAATTTTGTAATAAATCCATTAGAAAAAAGTTGGGGAATTGGCCAAATACAATCTATTATAAAGAATAAAGCCACAGTTAACTTTCAAAACTGTGGTAAAAAGGTAATTAATCTTGAGAATATTATTCTCAAAAAAATTCAATATGAACAGTGAAAATTTAAAGAATTTAGCAGAGAACCTTATTGAGACTTTTCAAAAAGCAGGAGATGAGTCTATTAAAATTCAGAAACAAAATTTAGAAATAAAGACAAAAGAAGATGGGTCGCCTGTTACTAATGGAGATTTAAAAGTTAATGAAATTCTTACAGAAAAAATAATTCAGTTAACTCCCAATATTCCTGTCATTTCAGAGGAAACAGTTAATTTAAAGAAAAAAAATACTTTAAATACTTTTTGGTTAATTGATCCAATTGATGGAACCAAAGAATATATTTCAGGTAAAGATGAGTACACACTTAATGCTGGTTTGATCATAAATAATCTTCCAGTTTTTGGATTTATTGGTGTGCCCAAAAAAGATAGAATTTTTTATTCTTTTGGAAAAAATTTTTCATTTTTACTTGAAAATAAAAAAAAAATTAAATTAGACTGTAAGAAAAAAAATCCAAATGGAAAAATTATTGGATTAACAAACCATGAAAATCCACCAGAAATTATATTAGGTAAATTAAAAGAATTTGGGGTGACATCCTTTAGAAAATTAAGTAGCTCATATAAATACTGTGTTATAGCTACAGGAGAATATGACCTGTATGCCGACAAAGTTAGAGCAAATGAATGGGATGACGCAGCCGGACATGCAATAGCAGAAAATGCTGGTGCTATCGTGACTGACTTAAACAATGAGTCTTTTAAATACGGAAAAGAAGACTATAAAAATCCAACAATTTTAATAAGACGTAGTAAAGATTTGAATGCTTAAAACAATATCTATTATAATTTTATCAGTAACTTTTTTTGGAGTTCTTTTTTTTATTATTGTGAGAAATTCATTAAAAAAAAAATTGGAAGAACTTGTTAAAAAAGAAGAAAATAAAAAATCAAATAATTTTGATTAATTTTTTAAATTCTTCATGATCTAAATCAAGTATACGTTTTGACATTTCAAAACTAAACCCCGCTCTAGCTAAAATTCCCATATCCTTTTTATAAAATAATTCGCGGTTACCAATAGGTCTTACAGCTCCAATTCTTCGTCTTTTGCAAAGTTTTAAAGCAGAAATAAAATCAGGTTCTATTTTATCCTCTTTAATTTTATCAATACTTTTTTTAATAAACTCACTTTTAATCCCTTTTTGTCTTAAAGATTGATTAATTTTATTTATAGAATATCCTCTTCGCAAAAGCATTCTTGACTTAGAGTCCGAATATAACTCATCACTAATTAATCTATTTTTTTCTAAGTTGATTAATACTGTATCAATTATATTAGATAATTCTCTTTTTGATTTTGAGTTACCGAATTTATTCAAATATTTTTTTAAAAGATAAATCTTTAACTGTTGTTTGGAAGGACTATATTTTTCAAGATAGGCATAAGCTAAATCCCTTAAATTGGTGGTTAGTTCCTCAAAATCTTTTTTATTTGAAGTGGGATTCATTTGTCTAATATACTATATTATTTAAAATGATAAATAATCTTGAGACATATTTGACTTTTGAAAATATTTACCTGTTTGCAAATTGGGGAGTTATTCCTTTTTGGTTAATGCTGATTTTAGCTCCTAATCATGGCTCTACAAAGTTTTTAGTAAATTCTATTGTTGTACCTTTATTGCTCTCTATCGCATATGTATTTGTTGCCTATAAAGTTTACATTGAGGGCAATTTTTTAGAAGGATTTAATTTGTATATTGGTTTAGAGGAACTTTACACAATCTACTCAAATGAAACTTTTTTACTGATTTTTTGGTTACATTTTCTTTCTATCAGTTTATTTGTTGGTTCCTGGATATCAAGAGACTCTCAGAGATACATGATCCCAAGAATACTAATAATACCATCAATCTTGCTGACATACTTTACTGGACCTATTGGTTTAGTTTTTTATTGGATTGTAAGAATTTTCTTTGCCAAGAAAATCAGTTTTAATGACTAATCAATTTGATTTTTATTTTGACTTTGTAAGTCCTTATTCATTTTTAGCTCATAAAGAAATAAAAAGGTTAGAAAAAAAAACTTTTTTTAAAGTTCAATATAAACCAATTCTTTTAGGAGGACTTCATAATCTTCATGGTATTAAAGCTCCCGCGTTTATACCTTCAAAAGCAAAGTTCATGATACGAGATTGTAAATTAGTTGCAGAAAAAAAGAAAATAAAATTTAAATTTAATTCTTACTTTCCAATCAAAACTGTAGATCTAATGAGAGGAGTTTTTATTGCAAAGGAAGATGAGTTTGAAAACTATTATATTGATAAAATTTTTGATTCTATTTGGAAAGATGGTTTAAATATGAATGATCAAAATATTATTGATAAAGTTCTAAAAAATACAAATATAAATCCAAAAACTTTCTTTTTAAGAGCATCGGGACAAAGTGTAAAAAATTTATTAAGAAAGAAAACAGATGAGGCTTTTGAAAAAGGTGTGTTTGGTGCTCCAACATTTCTCGTAAACAATAAAATCTTTTGGGGTCAAGATAGACTTGATTATGCAATGGCTGAAGCAAAAAAATAGATTATTTTCTCTCTTTTTCTACTATCTCTAAACCTGCATTTTTCAAAGCGTCAAATCCCCCGTTTACATGGGCAACATTTGTAAAACCCATATCAATAAGACTTTTGGTAGCCAAAGCAGATCTAAATCCTAAAGCACAGAAGAGTACCATCTTTTTTTGTTCTTCAAATTTACCTTGCTTGTAATAACTGCTCTTAGGATCAAGCCAAAATTCCAACATTCCTCTTGGAATATGTTTTGAGTTTTTTACAGTTCCCTCTTTCCAAAGTTCCCTGATGTCTCTTATGTCTACTAAAACACATTTTCCTTCCTCTTGAAGGAATTTCACTTTTTCAGCTTCTAAGGTTTCAATGTTTTTTAATGCCTCTTTAACCAAATCTTGTGAGGATTTTATTTTCATAATAAGAGGCAATTGTATACTATGATTTAGTTTTTTAGAAGTTATGAAAGAAATAAAAAGTAACAAAAAAAGCGTAATAAAAAAAATTTTTATTAAAATTTGTCGACTGTTTGGTTACGAAATAATAGATCAAAGTGATTTTTTTATACCAACTTTAAATAAATCTATTAATGATCAAATTAGTATAAAAGGAGTAAAATCTATCAACTTACCTTTGGGAGAGGTTAAAATTACAAGAAAGGTAAAATCTTTAGACATTATAATAAGAACTTGTTCGAGTGTTAATATGCTTACTCAAAACAAAAATAGAATCTTTGAAAAGGAAAAAATTGAATATACTTTAAGATCAATAAATTCAATATTAAAGAGTATAAAATATGCAAAAAGATCTATGGATGAATTATTATTTAAAGTTTTTATTGTTGACCATAACTCTGGACAAGAAAACCTGGGTAAAATCAAAAATTTAATAGAAAAATATTCAGTACAATTTAAAATATACAATCTCAATATAAAAGATTTTGAAGAAAAAATTAAAAAAACTAATCAAAAAAATGAAAAAGTTACTCCTAATCAAATTTCTAATATGTCTAATATTTATAAATCTTTACAAATATCAAAGGAAAATAGTTCAGATTTAATTTATTTTGTGGAAGATGATTATATACATGAAGAAATTAGTATTTCTGAAATGATACTTGCATATGAAAGAATAGCTTCATTAATTAAAAAAGACTTAATTCTTTGTCCTACAGATTATCCTTATTTATATAATAAAGCAGAAAATACTCAGATTTATCTAGGAGAAAAGTACCATTGGAGAAAGGTTAATGAAACTTTATGTACATTTTTAACTAGTAAAAAAATTGTTGAAAACCATTGGAAAAAATTTACTAGCATGTGTGAATTTGAACATTATCCTTTCGAGTCTCCTTTACACAAAATTTATGAGGAAGAATTATGTATTTCCCCTGTACCTTCTCTTGCTATTCATTGTACAAATGTAAATTCTATTTTTGGTTTATCCCCTAATATTAATTGGAAAAGACTTTGGGAGGAAAATAAAGTTTAAAAACAAAAGAGCCTGATAATTTTAATTATCAGGCTCAAATGTTTCCATACGAGATATGTAGAGAAAATTTTAATCTCTAATAGAGTATGCAACCACTCCTATTTCAGCTTTATCAGTTCCTAACTTTTCAGCCTCTTTACTAATTCTAAGACCAATAGTTGATTTTAAAGCACTAAATACAACATAAGAAAGTATAAAACTGAAAGCTACAACCGATACCGTTCCTATTACTTGAGTACCAAAAGATGTATCTCCATTGCTTAGCGGAACAACTAATGTCCCGAAGATTCCAGCAAACATATGTACTGGTATTGCTCCTACAACATCGTCCAGTCCTAAATTTTCTAACATTTTTGTTCCGAAGTACATAATTATAGATCCTATTGCTCCAATAAATATTGCAAGCATTGGACTAGGTGTTAACGGTTCTGCTGTAATAGCTACTAAACCAGCTAGAGCTCCATTTAACATCATAATGACATCAGTTTTTCCTCCAATTAGTCGAGATACAGCTGCACCAACTACAGTTCCAGCTGCCCCAGCCAAGTGAGTGTTTACAGCAATTTTACTAATTGCATTCACGTCATCAAATGTTCCCATAGCAAGCTGACTGAAACCATTAAAACCAAACCATCCAAACCATAGTAAAAATGTTCCTAGTGTCGTTAAAGGAATACTCGAGGCTGCAAATGGTACCATAACTCTTTTACCGCCTTTTGAGGTAAATCTACCTGCTCTTGCACCTAAAACGATAACCCCTGCCAATGCGGCTGCTCCTCCACAGGCATGAACTATAGTTGATCCAGCAAAATCAGAAAACCCAGCAGTACTTAACCAACCGCCTCCCCATTGCCAGCCCATAGATATAGGATAAATAATACCTGCCATAGCTACAGCAAATACAAAAAATGGCCAGATTTTTATTCTTTCAGCTACAGCTCCAGAAACAATTGAGACTGTTGCACAAACAAACATTGTTTGAAAAAACCAGTCAGAGCTATCAGAATATCCAACCCCTACTGTTGACTTGTCGCTCCAGATTGAAAAAGATCCCATAAAACCACCTTCTGGAATGCCATAAGCTAAATTATATCCAAATAAGAAAAATATTAGAGATGCTATTGCAAACTTTCCAATATTTTTTGCTGCGATTGTTGAAACGCTTTTTGTAGTAACTAAACCACTTTCTAACATACAAAACCCAGCAGCCATAAAAGCAACCAGGACCCCACCTATATAAAAGGCTAAAGAATTGAAAATATATTGACCTTCCTCTGACATAGTCGTTTCAGCAAAACTAGAACTTGTCAAAGAGATAAATGCAATAATTCCAATTAATAAATTTAATAATTGTTTTTTCATAAAACTCCTTTGTTATGAATCTTTTTAATGATTTGGATTTTTAAAAGAACTGTTATGTCTGAAATTTAGTTATGCAGATTCTGCAACTCAAGTCTTAACAGCCCTTATTTTAAAGAAAATAAGAGCTGTTAAATAATGCTATTTATTAAACATTTCTTTTAAGCTTTTAGCGGGTAAAAACTTAACTTTTTGTGAAGCTGCTATTTGGATAGACTCACCTGTTCTAGGGTTTCTGCCAACTCTAGCTTTTCTTTTGGCTACTTTATATGTACCAAAACCAGCTATTTTCACAGTTTCATCATTCTTTAATTCATTAAGAATGATTGTCGTAATTGAATCGAAAGTTCTTTCTGCATCAGCCTTGCTTTGACCCAATGTGGACGATATCTTTGCTACTAGTTGTTTTTTGTTCATTTATGCCCCTTTTTATTATGTTTTTAATCTCAACAAATAATAAGGAAAATCAACACTTTTATTGGTATCTAAAATAAATATTAACACAATATATAGTAAGTGAAAAAATGTTGTATTTATTGATCTTTTTGAAGATTCAAAAAACGTTAAAATATGCCAATATCTTTTAAATCATTAAAGGTGGTAAAGAACATAAGAGAAAACAACAAAAAAAGACCGATTCGAAAGAATCCTTCTTGAGTTTTTTGTTTTAGTGGACGTCCTAATATCTTTTCAAAAGCATAAAACATTAGATGTCCGCCATCCAATAAAGGAATAGGAAAAAGATTAATAAGACCTAAGCTTATAGAAATATACGCTGTGATACTAAGAAAAGCTATAAAGCCATATTCAGCAACTTGGCCAGTTATTTTAGCTATTCTAATTGGTCCGCCTAATTGAGAGGAGTCCCCTTTTCCTCTAAAAATTGAAAAAATATAATTTAATGATGTTTTAGTTACAAACCATGTTTCTTTAACCGAATAAAATAATGCTTTACTTGGACCCAATCTTTCTCTTTTAAGTTCATTATTAAGAGGTGCAATTTTTATACCAATAATTTTTCTTTTTGCTTTATTTCCCAATGAATCTTCTGAATCGATTGTTTTAGGCTTAATTAAAAAGCTAATTTCACTGTTATTTCTTAAAACTACAAGGTCAATTTTTTCAGAAGTAGATGCATTTATATAAGTAGAAACTTCGAGTACACTTTTTACTTTATTATTGTTTATAGATAAAATTACATCATCTTTTTTTAAACCAGATGTAAAGGCAGGACTATTTTCTTGAACTTCTTGAATCTTTGCAGGTGTAAAATCTTTTCCAGAAAACATATAAATAAAAGAAAAAATGATTATAGCTAACAAAAAATTAGCAAGAGGTCCTCCAGCTACAACTAATGATCTTTGGTATAAAGGTTTTGTAGTAAATAACTTCTCTCTATCTACTGGACCATATTTTTTTAGCAATTCAGCTTGTTCAGACTCGCTAAATACATTCCTGTCTCCAAAGAATTTTACATAGCCACCTAGTGGTATAAGGCAAAACTTCCAGCGAGTCCCAGACTTATCACTAAATCCAAAAATTTCTTTGCCAAAACCAATAGAAAAATCTGTAACACCTACACCATAACGTTTTGCAAAATAATAGTGTCCATATTCATGAATGAACACAACTACTGTTATAAGAACAACAAAAGGTACTATAAAATTTAAAATTTCCATTCGTTTACTTTACTAAAGATAAAATTTCTGAAAGCTTTAACTCGTGCTACTTTTTTAAGTGACTCAGGATAAACAAAATGAGTTTCTGTTTTTGGACCTTCTTCATTTGGCAAAACTTTAGTCAGATTCGGAACATTGAATGTAATATAATCTGGTAGGGCTGCCAAACCAACACCGCTCTGAACTGCAAGTAGTAACCCATATACACTATTTACTTTCATAACAGATTTTCTTTTTTTTTTGTCTTTTGCTCCAAGTTTAAGGGCCCAATCTGGATTAAAAACAGGAGAAGGTGCTCCTCTACCGTAGGTAATAAACTGATGTTTATTTAAATCATTAGTATTTTTTGGATAGCCATTTTTTTCTAAATAATTGTTTGATCCATAAATATGATAATGAAAATCAACAAATTTTTTTTGAATATAGTTTAGTTGTTTTGGTCTTCTCATCCAAATACCAATATCAGCTTGCCTAGTACTAAGATCCAATTCTTTGTCATCAAAAATTAACTCTACCTCTATATTGGGGTGAAGAGACATAAATTCTTTAATACGAGGAGTAAGCCATGTTGTTCCAAAACTCACAACAGTAGTAACGGTAATCTTGCCATCTAACTTGTCTTTTTCCTCACTCAATGTCGATTCAACATCTTTTAACTTTGAAATTACTTCGTGTGCTGTTTTAAATAAATATTTTCCATTATCAGTTAAAACTAGTCCTCTAGCATGCCTCTCAAAAAGCTTTATTTTTAATTCATTTTCTAGTGATTGAATTTGTCTACTTATAGCTGATTGACTTAAGTTTAAAATAGTCGAAGCTTTGGTAAAACTACTAGCTTCCGCTACCGTATGAAAAATTTTTAACTTATCCCAATCCATGATCTACTTATTTGGATTTACTAATATTCTTCCGAAAGTTTCTCCCTTAAGCATTTTTGGAAATGTTTCTAAAAGTTCTTTAAGATTTACTTCTTTTGTTAGTTTTTCTAATTTTTTAAAATCAATTAAATTGCTACCTTCATTCCATACAAACTCTCTTCTTTTCATTGACGCTGCAGATGAGTCTATTCCCCATAATTTAACTCCTCTTATAATAAAAGGCATAACATTAGTGTTGATTTTAATTCCTCCTGCATTTCCGCATGCTGCTACAACTCCACCTGGATTAGTTTGAGCTAATATCTTAGTTAAAGACTCACCTCCAACTGTATCTACAACTCCATCCCACATTCCTTTTTCTAAAAGTTTACTTTCGCCACTAAACTCATTTCTGTCTATAATATTTTTTGCTCCCAGCTCTTTTAAATATTCATTTTTATCTTTCTTGCCTGTTGCAGCGTGAACATTGTATCCCATCTTAGACAAAATCATAATAGCTATACTACCTACTCCTCCTGTAGCACCAGTAACTAAAACTTCTTTTATTTTAGATCCCATTAATAATTTTTCTTTTGACTCAACTGCAAATGCACATAGTAAAGCTGTTAAGCCAGCAGTGCCCATCATCATAGATTGTAAATTGCTAATATTATTTGGTGATTTTACTAAAAAACTTGAATCTACCTTTGCATATCCTGAAAATCCACCAAAATAAATTTCCCCTACTCTAAATCCTGTTAAAATAACTCTATCACCTTCTTTAAATTTTTTATCTTCACTATTAACTACAGTTCCTGAAAAGTCTATTCCTGGAACAAAAGGATATTTTTTCACAATTTTAGCACCATTGTTTAGAATCAGTGCATCTTTATAATTAAGATCTGAGTAGTCTACTTTTACTAAAACATTTCCATCTTTAAGTGAGCTTGTGTCTAATTCTTCAATTTTTCTTGAAAATTTTTCGTTTTGATTGTCTATAACAATAGCTTTAAATTTCTCTGGCATTTAGTTTAATATTTATTTTGTAATATAGCTTAAATATCTATTTTGATAACTAAGATCATCTTTGAATTTACCTAGAAAATAATTTGTAACTGTAGTAGTTCTCTCCTTTTTAACACCTCGCATTGTCATGCATTGATGAGCGGCATCAATCGTTACAGCAACTCCTTTTGCATTCAAAGCTTTCATTAAAGTTTTAGCTATCTGCATAGTCAAACGTTCCTGTGTTTGTAATCTTTTAGAAAAAACTTCAACTGTCCTAGCTAGTTTGCTTAGACCAACAACTTTTTCGTTAGGTAAATAAGCAATGTGAACAACTCCTATCATTGGAGCCATATGATGTTCGCAATGGCTTTGCAATGTAATATTTTTTTCAACCACCATGTCATCATATCCGTCTACTTCCCCAAATGTTTTTTTTAATTCCTGCTCAGCATCTTGAGAATAGCCTTTAAAATATTCTTTAAACGCCTTTATGACTCTCTTAGGAGTGTCTATCAAACCTTCTCTATCAGGATTTTCTCCAATCCAGCTAAGGATTGTCCTAAAGGCTTCCTCTGCTTGTTTGTCTGTAACCTCTTTTTGGGAAGGTCTTTTTTCTGTATCTTTAACTAATTTCATAAAACTGGTACTTTTTATAGGACATAAATGGCTATTGCAAATTGCTATTTTGTCTTTTTTTCATTATTTTACGCCCATGTTCAAAAAAAGAGAAAGTGTATTTGAGGTAGAAGAAGGAAAATTTCTTTCGCCCAAATTTGATGCAAATGGACTTATACCAGTTGTTACAACAGACAACGGGTCAGGTGAAGTTCTTATGCATGGATATATGAATGAAGACTCGCTTAGAAAAACAATTGAAACTAAAGAGGCTCATTACTGGAGTAGATCTAGAAAATCCATATGGCACAAAGGAAAATCTAGCGGTTTTATTCAAAAAGTAATTGAACTTAGAATTGATGATGATCAAGATTCGATTTGGATGAAAGTTGATATAGGTGACGGAGCTAGTTGCCATGTTGGATATAAATCATGTTTTTATAGATCTGTTCCTCTTGGAAAAATAGAAAATGATCAAGAAGTAAAAATGGAATTTAAAGAAAAGAAAAAAAAGTTTGATCCAAAAAAAGTCTATAAGGATCAGTCTAATCCTACAAAACTATAATGAATGAAAACAAAAATATAAATTTAATAAATGAAGATACTGATAATATCTGCGAAGAGTGTAAAGAATTTAGTAAAAGCGTAAAATCAAATTTGATTATGGGTGGTTATAAAATTTGTGACAGTTGTAAAATTTCAAAAACTTTATTTCCTCTTTAAGATTATCTAAATAATATTAAAATCAAAAATAAACCAAAAGCTTGTATTAACCAAGCAAACACTACTACTCCAAAAGCTTTCCACATACTTTTATAATCAAGAGCAGATTTTACAGCTACAACCATGCATGCCAGCATCCAAAATGCAGAACCGATAAAAGTTACAGTCATAAGAGTGGGTGTAATTCCAAAAATTCTTATGATTCCTGGGGCGCTTGAAAAACCTATTGTTCTTAATAATTCTCCATGGCTACTCTTTGTTTGAGGATCAGGAAACATTTTTACACCTACAAAATAAATTATATAAGCCCAGATATACCAACTTAGAAGTGAAAGTAGAGGTGCTAATAATAAATTTGAAACTCCTAAATGAATAGCGCCAACTCCTGCAGCTAAACTAGACAAAACTACGACCAGCCCTGCTTGAACAGTTGCAGATTTATCTGCTTCAACCTCTTCATATAAATCAATATCTATCTTTATTGCTCTTATTATTCTGTTTAAAAATATAGAAATCATATTCTTTTATCCTTTAAAAGGTATATAACTTAATTTTAGGAAAAATATATATGAAAATATCAAAAAATTTTGAGCCAATTGTATCAGGAATATCTGCTGCAGTAGTTATAGGCGTTCTTGCTTTTTTAACTTTAAGAACATCCGCTGGTGTTTGGCTAATGTTTTCTTTTGGGGCAACTGTTTTCATTATATTTGTTCTATATAATTTAGAAACAGCTCAACCAAAAAATGTATTCTTTGGTCATTTAGTTTCAATTCTTGTTGGAGTTATTTTTAATGAAACTATTGGATTCTCTTTTTATTCTTTAGGTTTGTCAGTTGGGGTTGCGGTAGCTTTAATGTCTTACTTAAAAGTAATGCATCCTCCTGCTGCCTCTAATCCTTTGGTGGCTCTCTCTATGGATTTGTCTTTTGATTTTGTATTGTTTCCAGTAATAACAGGAACAATTGCTATAATTTTTATGTCAGTCGTAATTAATAAAATTATCCTAAAAAGAAACTATCCTAAAAAATGGTTTTAACTATTTTTTTACAATCGACAAAAAAACTCTTATTTTTTTACTAAAATATTTTTTTACTAAAGAAAGGAAAGTAATTTTTTTTTCCACTTTAAATGCTTCTCTTTCACTTAAATTAATTTTATCCTTCCAGTAAAACTGTAAGATAAAACTATCCTCATAATACTTTTGAAATTTCCAGACTTGACCTACTGATAAGAATTTCTCAATTGCATCAACTTTTCTAGTATATAAAAGTACTTGTTCCTCATCATCAAATTCAAACCACCATTTATGACCAAAAACTTCTTCGTCACAACCAAATACAATGTTGTCGTTAAGTTTAGTTGGCAATTCTATATATCCAGCTTTAGCAATCCTCTCTACCTCATTTTTAAATTCTATCAAATTTGGGACATGTTCCATAACATGGCTCAAAATTACATAATCAAATTCTTTATCTTTAAAGGGCAACTTTTTGTTTGGCTCTATTTTTGTAAAAGTTAAATTTTTTTTTTTAAAATCTTCAGTAAAATCATCAATATCAGAAAAATGATTTGCTTCTTGCCAATAATTTGCAGATGAACAGCCTAGATCTAATATTTTTAAATGGCTGTTTTCTTTAAGCCACCTTTTTTGACTTTTTTTGTTAGTTCTTCTTATAGACATTTATTTTACAATACATAAGGTTCGGGTCTTTCTTTATTTTCTAATACACGTTCAATAGCGAAAGCCTTTAAATCTATTGATTGATATGATCCTGTAGTAATCAACTCGGTTAAAGCTCTTCCTATTCCCGGAGCCTGCATAAGACCTCTGCCAGTAAATCCTGATGCCATATAAACATTCTCGTATTTAGGATGTTTTCCTACTACTGCATTGTTATCAAGTTTGTTACAGTCGTAGTATCCGGCCCATCCACCTGTTAGTTTTAATTCTTCAAAAGCAGGAATTCTTTGTGCTAGCGCAGGCCAAACCAACTCTTCAAAATCATTCCAGGCTGGTTCTAAATCTTTTGCATCAAATACTGAATTTGGTGATCCAGCTAAATATTCTTTTCCTTCTGGTCTCCAATAAACACCAGTTGTCAAATCTCCTATCAATGGCATTTCGGGGATGTGTTTTGGACACTTAACTCTAAAGACGGTATGTTTTTGAGGAACTACAGGAATATCATTTAATAATTCATTGGTCCAACAACCTGCTGCTGAAATAATAGTCTTAGCTTTAATTTCTGAAATACTTTTTACTTCACCTTTAATAAACTCAGCTCCAAGTTCAATGGCTTTGCTTTTTAGTGCCCCGTGAAACATAAATGGATCTATCCATCCTTCACTTTTATTGTCTGTATAAGTAGCAGTTTCAATACCTTTATTACTTACGTAGGGAAATATTTTTGATAATTCATAACCCTTAATATTTTTTGTTCCTGCTTCACATGCTTTATGGTTTTTTAGTGCTTCGTATTGTTCTTTTGCATGCTCTGGCCCAAACATTAACAAGTAGCCGTTTGGAACCATGCTCGCAGTAGGATTTGGATTTTTTTCTGTTTTCAATAATTCAGGAATTTGGAAAATAAATTCCCTTGCAAATTTACCTAATAAAATATTTTCTTTTTGAAAAAATTGCCTTCTAAATCCACCAAGAGATAAAGGGAATGATGCTGTTTTATAAGTTGGATCTTTTTCTATAACTTTAACTTTTCTTCCTTCTTTAGACAAAAAATAAGCTGTAGCTGCTCCTATTATTCCGCCACCAATTATAACAACATCGTCCATATTTAATTCAAGTAATAAATATTTGCATTAAGTACTAAAGCATAGAAAGACCATAACAAATAAGGTGTCATTAGTAAAAAACTTATTTTATCAAGTTGGTAATAAATTTTCATTAGCCAAATTATAAAAATTAATATTATAGCTAGGTCAATTAGGGCTATAAAGATTTGATGAAAACCAAAAAATAAAACACTCCAAATACTATTAAAAAATAAATGAATAAAATAAATCTGTAATATTTTTTTTTCTGGCGCTTTTTTCCAAGCAGACCATGCTGCCACTGACATAAATATATACAAAATTGTCCAGACTGGACCAAAAACCCAACTTGGAGGGTTAAAACTCGGTAAAAGAATTTCTGAATACCAAGGTTCTTTAAAAGAAGAAGTAACAAAACTTCCAATTCCAGATGCGACAAATGTTATTATAATTATTAATCCTAAAGATAAATATTTGTTATTCATATTAAGTATGAGATATAATCTATCATGGATGAAAACCAGAAAAAAATTTGGATTACTGGAGCTAGCAGCGGAATAGGTA
The DNA here is from genome assembly GCA_902567685.1 of uncultured Pelagibacteraceae bacterium. Lineage (GTDB taxonomy): Bacteria > Pseudomonadota > Alphaproteobacteria > Pelagibacterales > Pelagibacteraceae > Pelagilacustribacter. The sequence goes on from CACFNH010000002.1 coordinate 24,142, forward strand.
GAGCAGTTGCCGAAAAATTTGCCAAGGAAAATTGGACAGTTGCAATTTCTGCTAGAAGAGTCGAATTGTTAGATGAGCTAGCTAAGAATAAAAATATTTTTTCTTATCCTATGGACGTTACAGATCCTGCTAAAACCCAAGAAGTTTTTAATAAAATTATAAATGATTTTGGCAATATAGATTTATGTGTTTTTTGTTCAGGAACTTATGAGAGAAATTTAGAAAAAGATATCAATATTGAAAATATAAAACTTACAATGAATGTTAATTTTCTTGGCACTGTTAATTGCATAAAAGCTATTGAAAAATATTTTAAAAATAAAAAAAATGGTCATATCTCAATCGTTTCATCTATAGCTGGATATCGAGGCCTTCCAAAATCAAGTGGATATGGTCCTTCAAAAGCAGCTCTATCTAACTTAGCTGAAAGTTTATATTTTGATTTTAAAAAGTATAACGTTAGGATCTCTTTGATTTCTCCAGGATTTATTAAAACACCCATGACAGATAAAAATGAATTCCATATGCCTTTCATTAAATCGCCTGAGTTTGCAGCAAATAAAATATATGATGGATTAATTAAAACTAATGATTTTGAAATTACTTTTCCTAAACAATTAACTATAATATTTAAATTTTTAAAAATTTTACCTAATAGAATATACTTGTTTTTAGTAACTAAAATTTTAGGTAAATTAATGAACTAATCTTTAATAAACATAACTGTAAGCTCTGCAACTTTAAAACCAAATTTAGTCATTGTTGCCCTATTAATTGCAACTCGTTCGTCTTGTTTAAAAATCCAGTCATCAAAGGTTATCTTAATATTTTTTCCTTTAACAGGAACTAATAAAACATATTCAAATTTAAAAGCTGGACCGTAAGAAAAACCTTTAGCAATTCCAACAACATCTGATGCTTTTCCCTCATAATGATTTTCATCAATTTTTTTTATAGTCCATTGTCTAGTTTGTTTTTCTCCATCACTCCAATCAAACACTTCATCTAAAATTAGGGTTGAACCATCCCACTTTCCATTTAGATCAGCCTTAAACTGTCTTGTAATATTTCCAGATCTGTTTTGTAAAACTCCCCAGGCTTTAACGTTTCCTGATAGATAATCTTCAATTATCAATCTTGGCTTTTGACCTTTAAAGTCTGAAGGTTTCATATTATTTACACATCCTGTTAAAAAAATAATTAAAAGTAAACCAAATATCTTATTCATGATGTTTATTTATTAGACACAGAAAATTGAATCAAGTCTATATTCTTAGCCTTAAAACCTGCTTCACAATAAGATAAATAAAATTCCCACATTCTTTTAAAAGACTCATCAAAACCTAGAGGCGTAATATTGTCCCAGGTACTAAAGAAATTATTTTTCCATGTTAATAGTGTTTTCGCATAATCTTCTGAATAAGAATTAATTTTTTCTAATTTTAATTTATTTTTTTTTGTTAATTTTCTAATATAACCAAGTGAAGGTAAAAAACCACCTGGAAAAATATATTTTTGAATAAAGTCTTCATTAACTCTGTACCTTTCAAATAAATCATCTTGTATAGTAATTCCTTGTATAGCTGCATGTCCGCCAGGATTAAGTGAGTTTTTAATTGTTCTAAAATATTCATCTAAGTACTTTTCACCAACTGCCTCAATCATTTCGATGGAAGCTATTTTGTCATATTTTTTCTTTAAATCCCTGTAATCTAAAAACATAACATTCACTTTATTATTCAATCCATTTTTAAATATTCTTTTTTTTGAAAATTCATATTGCTTTTTAGAAATAGTAATACAATCAATAAAAACATTCTTGCTTTTAGCTAAATATTCTGAAAATCCACCCCATCCACATCCGATTTCTAAAACTCTATTTCCATCTTTGAGTTTTAATAAATCAATAAGCTTTTGGTATTTATTCTTTTGAGCTGTTTCTAAACTATCATTTTTATTTTTGTATATTGCACTTGAATAAGTTAATGTTTCATCCAACCAATTGGAAAAAAAATCATTTCCAAGATCATAATGTTTTGAAATATATTCTAAACTTTTTGATTTAGTGTTAGATCCAAAAACTCTTTTTAAAATATTTTTAATTATTTGTAGCTTTAAACTTCCAGAAAATGAATAAATAAGCTTGATGTTTCTTGCAGTAAGCTCGATAAGATTTGTTAAATTTGAAGAATAAAAATCTTTATTTATGTGTGACTCTCCCAAAGCAGAACTGCCTCCTAATATTATATTTAAATAAAATTTAGGATTGTTTACTTTGATGTCAGCATTAAGAGAGCTTTCTAAGTCTCCAAAATGGTAAACTTTACCATCATAGTTGACTAGCTTTAAGTTGCCATTTTTAACGGATTTTAATTTATTTATAACAAATTTTTCTGAAACTTTAGATAAGCTCATTAATTTTCCTCATAACTTAGTTTATTTTTAATTTTTTTATCTCTTGGTCTGTATATTGCTCCCTTTTTCCACAATATAAATGCTTCAAAATGTATCGCGCTTATTATTTTTACGGTCATTAAAGGGTATTTAAAAAAATTAGTAATTAATTGTGATAAATTGAATTCTTTTCTTTTACCAGTTTGTACTGCGGTTAAGATAGTGCCTTCTTTATCAGTTTGTTTGATAGAAACAAATAATTTTTCATTTGGATGTAATAATTTGAAATCATATTTAGTTTCCATATCCATAAAAGGAGAGACATAAAATTTTTTTTTACAAGTTTGTTTTATTTTGCTTTTCCCTTTGGTCTTAAAAATATATGTATGCTGTTCATTGAAAGTATTTTTAACTTCATAAAAAACAGCTTTTAGTTCATTATTTTGATAGCAATAAAAAATACTTAAAGGATTAAATACATAGCCAAAAACTCTGGGATAACAAAGTAATTTAACCTTATTAATATTTTGCTGTATGTTAAATTTTTCTAAATTTTTTAATACCCATTTTTTTAATGATTTACCATCTCTGTCTCCGTGATCTTTATTGTAAAAACTAAAAATATTAAATTTATTATAAGAAAAAATAGGATTTGATTTGTCTAATTTTTCAATCTCGTCTAAATCTAAAAAAAGAGAAAAAGTTTTATATTTTAAGTGATGTTTTACTGGTTTAAATCTCGTATGTGTCACTAAACCATTGTAGATACATGAATTCATTAGATTTTAAAATTTTCAATTAAATTAATTGCTGATTTTAATCCATCCTCATGAAATCCATAACCAAAATAACTGCCACAATACCAGGTTCTTTTTTTTCCTTGCAGCAAATGTAATTCTTTTTGAAGTTTTGACGTTTCTGAATTAAAATAAGGGTGAGTAAAATTTATCCTTTTAATGATATTTTTTTGATCTATTTTATAAATTGGATTTAAGGTTAAAAAAAAATCAACATCACAATTTAAATTTTGCAAATTGTTTAACCAATAAGTTATGCAAGTCTGATTTTTTTTAGATATAGAATTCCAACTAGACCAAGCTAATTTTCTTTTTGGCATAAGTCGTTTATCAGTGTGTAAAATTGCAGTATTAGGAATATATCTAAATTTACTTAAAATTCTTTGCTCATCATCAGTTGCTTTCTCTAACATTCTTAAACTTTGATCAGCATGAGAAGCTAATATTACCTGATCATAATCCAAATACTCACTTCCAATAGTTATTCTAACATTTTCTTCATTTCGATTAATTTTGTTTACCTTATAATTTTTAAAAACTTCTCCACTAATTTTTCCTAATACTTTTTTTACATAAACTCTACTTCGATTAGTAACAGTGTACCATTGAGGTCTGTTTTTTATTTTAAAAAGGCCATGATTGATAAAAAAATTTAAAAAAGTCTTTAAAGGAATATCTCTAGCTTTTATGAAAGGCATAGACCATATTGCGGCAACCATAGGAATTATATGATATTCAATAAAATATTTGGACAAATTTGATTTATCTAAATAGCTGCCAAGTGTTTCTCCTTCTAAGTTATTATCAAGTAAAGAAGGAGCATTTTTATAAAAAGAAAAAATTTCCTTTATCATTTTTAGAAAATTTAAATCGAATATATTTAATTTGTTAGCAAATATAGCTTGTAAACCACGACCGCCATATTCAACATTGTTATCTTGTATTGAAACTGAAAAAGACATATCGCTTTTTTCAAAAGGTACATCTAATTCTTTAAAAAACTTAATTAAATTAGGATAAGTTAACTCATTAAAAACTATAAAACCTAAATCTACTGGAATAGTTCTTTTTTCACTTTTAATATCATAAGTATAGGAGTGGCCACCAAAATAATCCTGTTGTTCGAATAGATCTACTTTAAACTTTTTTGAGAGATAAAAAGCTGCAGACAAACCAGAAATTCCTGAACCAATTACTGCAATTTTCATTTATTATCTAGGCTGCCTCATCCTTGTATTCATCAATACTAGGACAAGAACAAACTAGATTTCTATCTCCATAAACATTGTCTACCCTTCCAACAGGAGGCCAATATTTATTATCTTTCAAGTAGGGATTAGGGAATGCGGCTTGTTCTCTTGTGTAAGAATGTTTCCATTCGTTAGAACTTAGTTCAACATAAGTATGGGGGGCATTTTTAAGAGGATTGTCTTTAATGTCAAAATCTCCTTTGATTACTTGGTCTATTTCTTCTTTTATCTTTATAAGAGCATTGCAGAAACGATCTATTTCTACCTTGCTTTCACTTTCCGTTGGTTCAATCATAATAGTTCCTGCTACTGGCCAGGACATGGTTGGAGCATGATAACCAAAATCAATCAATCTTTTTGCAATATCCTCTTCTGTAATTCCTGATTTTGTTTTAATAGGCCTAATATCAATAATGCACTCGTGAGCAACATTGCTATTTTTTCCAGTGTACAAAATTTTATAATGTTTTGACAATTTTTTTGAAATATAGTTTGCGTTTAATATAGCAACCTGAGAAGCTTTTTTTAAACCTTCAGAACCCATCATTTTAATATACATCCAAGAAATAGATAAAATACTTGAGCTTCCCCATGGAGCCGCTGAAACAGCGCCCATTCCCTTAGATGGTCCCAACTCTTTGAATAAAGTGTGATTGGGTAAAAAATCTTTTAGATGCTTTGCACAAGCTATTGGGCCCATACCTGGTCCTCCTCCACCATGAGGAATACAAAAAGTTTTATGTAAATTAATATGGCAAACATCTGGTCCAAACTCTCCAGGTTTTGCAATTCCAACTAGAGCATTTAAATTAGCTCCATCCATATAAACCTGGCCTCCCTCATTATGTACAATTTCACAGATTTCAGTTATTTTTTCTTCAAAGACTCCATGAGTAGATGGATAAGTTATCATTAAAGCCGCAAGGTCTTTAGAATATTTTTTAGATTTGTCTTTTAAATCATTTAAATCAACATTGCCGTCATCATCACAGTTAATAACGACGACTTTCATGCCACACATTTGTGCGCTCGCTGGATTTGTTCCGTGAGCAGAACTAGGTATCAAACAAACATTTCTATTTCTTTGATTGTTATTCATGTGATATTTTCTTATTGTCATTAAACCTGCATATTCACCTTGTGCTCCAGAATTGGGTTGAAGCGATACAGCGTCAAATCCTGTAATTTCTTTTAAATCATCAATTATATCTTTAAATAAAATCTGATAGCCCTTCATTTGTTCTGGAGGAACAAATGGGTGTGGTAATGAAAATTCTTTCCAAGTTACAGGAATAAGTTCTGCTGTAGCATTTAATTTCATAGTACATGATCCTAATGCAATCATTGATCTGTTAAGGGCTATATCACAATCTTCTAATTTTTTTAGATAACGAAGCATTTCTGTTTCTGAATGATATTTATTAAAAACAGGATGAGTTAAATATTTAGAAGTTCTTAATAGTTTTTTAGGTAGATTGCTTAAAGTTACATTTTCAGAAATATCATATCTTTTGTCTATCCCAAATATTTTTAAAAGGGTATTTACGTGAATGACTTTTTTTCCTTCATCAAAAGCTACTGATAATACTTCTTTATTTACTTTTCTTATATTTATTTTTTCAGACAAAGCTTTTAAATATATGCTTTCCGTTTTATCTTTAGTTTTAATAGTTACAGTGTCAAAAAATTCTTCTGAATAAAGCTCATAACCTCCTTTTTTCAAACCATCAGCAAAAATTTTTGCTAATTTTGAAGTTCTATTTGCAATTTTTAAAATACCTTCTGGTCCATGATAAATTGCATAAGCTGCTGAGATAATTGCTAACAAAGCTTGTGCTGTACAAATATTGCTTGTTGCTTTGTCTCTTCTAATATGTTGCTCCCTAGTTTGTAAAGATAGTCTGTAAGCTTTTTTTCCGTGACGATCCACAGAAACTCCAATAATTCTTCCAGGCATTGATCTTTTAAATGACTCTTTTGTAGCAAAAAAAGCTGCATGAGGACCTCCATATCCCATTGGGATTCCAAATCTTTGCGCACTTCCTACTGCAATATCTGCTCCAAGTTCAGAGGGAGTTTTAAGTCTGGCTAAAGATAATAAATCGCATACTAAAATCACTTTTCCATCTTTTTTATGAATGTTGCTAATAGATTCACTTGGATCTCTTATGTCACCAAGTGTTCCAGGATACGCAATAACTCCGCAAACAAGTTTATCCTTAATTTTAGATAAAACATCTTTTTCGTCTCCTATAATTACTTCTAAACCGAAAGGTTCTGCCCTTGTTTTTATAATATCTATTGTTTGAGGATTACAAGAAGTAGAAACAAATATCTTTTTTGAGTTATTTTTATCAATTCTATGGCAAAGACCAATTGCTTCTGCTGCTGCAGTTCCCTCGTCTAATAAAGAAGCATTGGCAATGTCCATTCCTGTTAAATCCATAATTAATTGCTGAAAATTTAATAACATTTCTAATCTACCTTGAGCAACTTCAGGCTGATAAGGAGTATAAGAAGTATACCATCCAGGATTTTCCAGAATATTTCTTAAAATAACATTAGGGGTAATGGTATTATAGTAGCCCATTCCTATAAAATTTCTGAAATACTCATTTTTTTTAGATATAGCTTTGAGTTTTTTTAAAGCATCATTTTCCGATAGAGGGTTATCAATTTTAAGATTATCTTTTAAAAGTATATTCTCTGGGACTGTTTTGTTTATTAGTTCGACTAAAGATTTTGCTCCAACCATCTCTAACATTTTTTTTTCTTCATTGTCAGAGGGGCCTATATGACGACTAATAAATTCTTTTGAATTATCTTCTATCATTTTAATTTGGATTTTCCTTTACAAACTTTTCATAATCTGACTGATTCATTAATGAGTCTAATTCTGATTTATTTTTTATTTTTATTTTAAAAAACCAACCATTATTTTCTGGATCTTTGTTTACACCTGAAGGGTCATCTACTATAGGTTGATTGCTTTCTAATATTTCTCCTGAAACAGGCGTATAAACATCGCTAGCTGCTTTAGTTGACTCAACAACAGCAGCTTTATCATCTTTGTTTAAACTTTTTCCTTTCTCAGGAAGCTCTACAAAAACAATATCTCCGAGCATTTCTGTTGCATGTCTACTAATACCTACAGTTGCGGAGTCTCCATTTAACGATACCCATTCGTGTTTTTTAGAATATTTTTTTTCACTCATTTTCCCTCCTTATTTAACATAGCTTTTTTTATAAAATGGCAGCTTTGAAACTACTGCTTCATGTTTTTTTCCTCTTACTTCTAAGAGAATTTTGTTATTAATTTCAGAAAATTTACTTTTGATATATCCCATCGCAACTGGACTGTTGACGCTAGGACCAAATGTTCCGCTAGTAATAACACCTATCTCTTCACCTGATGATGAAAATATTTTTGTGCCTTCTCTGGCTATGATTCTGCCAGTAGGTTTGATTCCAACTCTAATTTTGGAAACTCCATTTTGTAAATCGTTTTTTATCTTTTCCCAACCCTTAAAACCACCCTCTTCTCTTCTTCTTTTAGAAATGGCCCATTTTAAATTTGCCTGTATAGGGTTAATGTCTTGGTTTAACTCATGACCATATAAACACAGACCAGCTTCTAGTCTCAACGTATCCCTTGCTCCTAAGCCTACTGGTTTAGCCCCCTCATTTGAAAGAAGTTTAGTAAAATTTTCTACATTTTTATTTGGTACTGAAATTTCAAAACCATCTTCTCCCGTATAACCAGATCTAGTTATATAAATTTTCCTCCCTTGAAATTCAAAGGAACCACCATTCATGAATTTAAGCTGACTCACTCCTTCAAAAATAGACTCTAGAATAGTTTCAGATTTTGGTCCCTGTAGAGCTATAAGAGAGAGATCATTTCTTAATTCATATTTATTTTCTGAATTTAAGCATTTTGCTATTTCTTTGATATCATTTTCCTTACAAGCTGCATTCAATATTATATTGAAACCTCCTTCTACCCGAGTGATAATTAAATCATCTATTACTCCACCTTTATCATTTATTAAAAAAGAATATTTAGACTGATTGATTTTAATTTCTTTAAAATCTAAAGGGATAATTTTTTCTAAGCATTCTTCCAGAGATTTGTTTTTAGATAGAAAAAGTTGACCCATATGAGAAACATCAAAAAAACCTGATGATTGTCTGGTATTTATATGTTCTTTTACTATGCCGTCCCTATACTGAATAGGCATTTCATAACCAGCGAAAGGAACAAATTTTGCCCCTAAGTTTTTGTGAAAATCGTATAAAGTTGTTTTTTGTACTCCCATAAATAATAACTCTGCCCATCCCCATCTGTCTAAGTACCTGAGAGATTTACTCCTTCGGTGAGGCAAAGCCTGCTTTCCAGAGTTATTACGGTAACGGTCCTTTTGCCTGAGAGTTTCCGGGGTTAACGTTGCTCCTTCGGCGCTACTTTAAAGTAGTCTCTCCCGTTACATTGTAGAGTTTCTTCTAAATATAATTAAAAGTCAAACTCAATTAGTTTTGCTCAGCTTTAATTTTATCAAAGCTTTTTAAAATTAGAGCTAAAATTATGACTAAACCACCAATAAACACACTCAAAGGTGGAATTTCATTTAGAAAAATCCATACCCAAAGAGGGCCAAATGTTGTTTCTGTCAACATCAATAAACCGATAGTCACTGATCGAGTTGTTCTAGAACCAATAGTTATGCAAATAAAACCAAAGGCTAGTTGAGGAACTCCTAAAAAAAAACCCATTAAAATATCATTGTTAGAAAAATGAAAAGATTGAGACATTATTGCTCCATAAATTATTGAAAAAATAGAAGCATACCAAATAGCTGGAACCATATCCAAATTAGGATTTTTTCTAATTATCATTATTAGTGTTGAAAAACTAATTGGTATAATTAAAGCTACTAGATTACCAAACAAAGTGCCTGAGGATATAGAATCTCCAATCATTACACCGATTCCAGACATGGCCAAAACAATTGAAAAAAAACCTATTAATGAAACTTTTTCTTTAAGATAAAAAAAACCAAAGAGTGCTAAAAAAATTGTTTGTGTGCTTATTATAAAAAGAACGTTAGCTACTGTTGTATTCAACATAGCAAATACAAAAGCAGCATAGCTAAAAGACATAACAAAACCGCCTAGCAATCCAATAAGTCCAGCATCTTTTACTGTTTTAACAGAGTCTTTTTTGTAAATTATAAATAAAAAAATAGAAACTCCTATGAAAAAGAAAATAGATCTTAACAATAAAATATCCCAAGCATTTGAAGTTTCAAATAATCTTACAATAAAACCTCCCCAACTTAAGCAGAAGCCTCCAAATAGTATAAGTATATAACCAGGTATTTTATAGATAGATTGCATTTAAAAAGAATTAATTTTTTTAGTATAAAGTTGAAATGCGCTTTCTGCTACAGATAGATCGACCAATTTGAATTTTAATTTAGATTCTGGAGTTTTTTGAACTAATTTATCATAATCAGCTGTAATAACATTAGCTATTTTTGGATAACCTCCAATTGTTGGGTGGTCTGACAAAAGAACTATGGGTTGACCATCTCCAGGAACTTGGATTGAACCTTTTGTAATACCTTCTGATTTTATATTCTTACTTTTTATATTTTCAATTTTTTCACCCTCCAGTCTCATTCCCATTCGATCAGTTAACCTAGTAACTTTATATTCTTTTGAAAAAAAATCTCCTTGGCTTTTTTTTGAAAAATAATCAAATTGTAGTCCTTGCATAACTCTAATTGTATTGTTGTCTTCAAAATTAAATTCAAACTTATTTTTTTTTGACTCTCTTTTAGATGTATTAAAAAATATTTTTTCATTAGTTTTTAATTTTTCTCCATTATTTGACCCAATTTTTGCTCTTACAAGAGTAGAGATACTTTCTTTTGTTTCTTCTAATCGAAAACCTCCAAAAATTGAAAAATAGCCATAAACAGAATTTATTGTTGAAATAATATCGATCTTATCTCCACTAAACAAAATAAAACTTTCATTTGAAGCTCCTTTTTTTATTTCTCCATTTTTATTAATGATATTAAAATTAACTTTTCCTGAGACTGCTGCTAAGACAGACTCACCTGTAAGTTCTAGTAGTGGACCTTGGTAAGCAAACTCTAAAGCGCCTTGAGAGATTTTGTTTCCTACTAATTTATTTGAAAGATAAAATAGAGATTTATCCATGCACCCGCTTGGTACTATACCAAGATGCTGCAAACCAAATCTGCCTAAATCTTGAAAGGTAGAATTAATACCAGGTCTTAATATTTTGAAGTAATTAGGCATTTTTGAAAGTTAATAACTCTTTCTTGGTTATAGATTTAAATTTCACTGAATCACCAGGTGAAAGTATGCTTGGTTGGTTTTTTTTTATATCAAATAAATTTAATGGAGTTTTTCCAATAATATTCCAACCACCTGGACTTTCAAAAGTATAAATAGTACAAAATTTTTCTACTATACCAACAGATCCTCTATTAATCTTAACTCGAGGCGTGTCTAATCGATCATGATATAAATTTTTCTTTAAATCACCAAGAAAGGGTTGGCCAGGAACAAAACCTATCATATAGACAAAAAAATCTGTATTAAGATGCTCCTTAACTATTTCATCAAAATTTAATTTGGTTTTTTCTTCTAATCTTTTTATATCTAGAGCAAATTCTTCATCGTAACAAATTGGAATTTCTACAAGTTTGTTTTTCTCAGAAAAAATTGTTTTGGAATAATCGTTATTTTTAATAAATTCTATTACTTCTTTAGATTTTACTTCTCCTAAATCAAAATTGATAATTAATTTATTATAAGAGGGTGTGTAATTTAATATCCCTTTAATCTTTTTATCTTTTACAGATAATTTTATAAAATTAAAAAGCTTAATTACTTCTTTATTGGTTTTTTTATCAACCTCATCACCAAAATCACACGTGATGCCGCAGTCTCCGATATTGCTTATTTTTTTTAACATAAGTTGTTATAATTGATATTATATAATCGTATAAAATATGGAAATTAATATTAATTGTGATCTGGGAGAAACTTCAAAATTCTGTTCTACAGAAAACGACCCTTTGTTGTTAGGTGTAGTTAATTCTGCAAATATCGCGTGTGGTTATCACGCAGGTGATGAACTCACTATGAATAAAACAGTGGAAATTTCTAAAAAAAATGGAGTAAGTATTGGAGCCCATCCTTCTTTTAATGACCCTGAAAATTTTGGAAGAAAAAGATTAAATTTGCCTACTAAAGAGATTACTAAATTAATTATTGATCAAATTAATATTTTATCTGAGATAGCAGAAAAAAAATCTTCAAAAGTTACTCATGTTAAGCCACATGGTGCATTAAATAATATGGCATGTGAAAATTTTGAATTAGCGAGCGTTATTGCTAAATCTATTATTCAAGCAAACAAGGATTTAATTTTTTTAGTTCCTACAGGCTCTCAAATGGAAAAAGCTGGAAAAAAACTCAAAATGAAAGTTGCAGCTGAAATATTTGCTGATAGAAATTATGAAGATGATGGCAATTTAGTTTCTAGATCAAAATCTAATGCATTAATTACAGACCCAGAAGTGGCAAAAGAACATGTGATTAAGATGGTTAAGAATCAAGCTATAAACTGTTTTTCTGGAAAAAAAATTCCCTGCGACATTGACTCAGTATGTGTTCATGGAGATGGAAAAAGCGCAGTATTAACTGCAAAAGAAATAAGAGAAGGTCTTTTAAAAAATGGTGTGACTCTTCGACCATTGGATCAGTTAAAAAAATTTGCTTAGAAAAGCAAGATGTTTAAAAAAATTTTTATAATTTTAATAGCAGTATTTATATTCGTGCAGTATTTAGATGCCTCTTATGGCGCAGCTACTGATAGTGGAAGTTCAGATAGTTATATAAAAGAATATAAAGATGCAGAAAAATTTGTTTTGAGAGCAAAGAAATTAGAAGAAAAAAATAAAATAGAAAGAGCAACAAAATTATACTCTAAAGCTTTAGAAAAATTAAAAAATGCATATAAGTCAGATAAAAAAAATCCAGACATATTAAATTATCTAGGTTTTACTCTAAGAAAAACTGGAAAATTAAAAGAAGCTGAGAAGTATTATTTAGCAGGTTTAAAAATTGATCCTAAACATAATGGAATAAATGAATATTTGGGAGAACTATATGTTAAAACGGGTCGAATGGAGTTGGCTAAGGAAAGATTGGCAGTTTTAAAAAATTGTAATTGTGAAGAATACGAAGAATTAAAAGAGGTTATTGAAAAAAATTAAATGCATATTGTAGATGTTTTTGGAAGGGTTTTTATATCAGCGCTTTTTCTGGTTGAGGCAGTAAGAAAAATTTTAAATCCAGATTTAAGCATGATATACATGTCAGACCACCATGTTCCTGAGTTCCTTTTTTATCCCTCTGTTGCTTTTGAGTTAATATTTCCTTTATTATTAATTGTGGGTTATAAAACTAGAATAGTAGCTTTAATTTTAGCATTTTTCGTACTTGTAGTTACTTTAATTTTTCACACTCATCATATAATGGCTGATGGTTCGCAGCTAACGACTGTACTAAAAAATATTGCAATAATGGGTGGGTTAATGGTAGTTGTTGCTAATAAACCGCAAGTTTGTAGTATAGATTATTATTTGGAGTCAAAAAAAAGGTAATTGATTTTGCCAAAAAGTAAAAGTCAACTTTATAAGTTATTCAAACCTCAGGTTACACCAAAAAAAATGCTTGAGTTAGGAGTGTTTGGGGGTTCTTATTTTAATAAAGAGCAGATGAAAGAATTTCCTAAATCTTGGTTTGAAAAAGCAAAATTGAGTAAAAGATTTGATGTAAAATTAAATCGATTTAAAATTAAATCTGGTTTATCTAGACAAGAATGGATTAAAAAAGGATGGATTTTTAGAGAAGATCCCCTTGGATGGTTTCAATGGTACTGCAGATACACAAATGGAAGACGAATTGCAAATATTGATGAAATTCAAATACAAAGATGGATAAATTTCACACGACATGTAAAAGCTATAAAAAAAAATTGTGAAGAAGGTGATTTGTTTTGTAGAAGAAGACAGAGACAAGCAATACTTCAATGGGCTTACGATCCTTTTATTTAAGAGGCTGAATCATTTGCTCAGGCAACCAAAGAGCTAATTGAGGGAAAGCTATAATAATAATCACGGCCAAGATCATTAAAAGAAAAAGTGGAAAAGCACTTCTAGCGATAAAACCCATATCTTTTTTTGCCATCCCCTGTAAAACAAACAAATTAAATCCAACTGGTGGGGTAATCTGGGCCATTTCCACAACTATGACCAAATAAATACCAAACCAAATCATGTCAAAACCTGCTTGACGTATCATAGGCTCGATAATTGCCATAGTTAAAACCACTGCAGATATACCGTCTAAAAACATACCTAGAATTATATAAAACAATGTTAGAACTAAAAGAAGCATGTAAGGTGACAGATGCAAAGTATCAATAAAAACTGCTAAATTTTTTGGGAGACCAGTAAAAGCCATAGCTAAAGTCAAAAAAGAAGATCCAGCTAGTATAAAAGCAATCATACAAGAAGTTTTTGTTGCTCCTAATAAAGATTTGCTAAAAGACTCTTTTGTTAAGCTATTTTGAAAATAAGATAATACTAACGCTCCTAAAACTCCAAGTGAGGCAGCTTCTGTAGCTGTAGCAATACCAGCGTAAATAGATCCAATTACTGCTAATATTAAAAGAATAACAGGTAACAACTGTCCTGATTGTTTTATCTTTTCTAAAAATGAAAAGTCCTGGCTTATAACGGGCATAATCTTTTTGTTTTTTAAAGACCAAATAACTACATAAGTCATAAACAATATAGCCAATCCAATACCAGGAATAATGCCAGCAATAAAAAGTTTTGCTATAGACTCTTCAACGGTAACACCGTAAATAATCAAAATAATTGATGGTGGAATTAAAAGACCCAAAGTTCCTGATCCTGCTAAAGTTCCTAAAAGAAACCTTTCAGGATAATTTCTTTTTCTAAGTTCTGGTATTGACATTTTCCCAACAGTAGCAACTGTAGCTGCTGAAGAACCAGAAATTGCTGCAAAGATCGCGCATCCCAAAACGTTAACGTGAATTAAACCTCCAGGTAATTTTGCAAGCCACGGTGACAATCCTTTGAATAAATTCTCTGATAATTTTGTCCTAAATAAAATTTCCCCCATCCAAACAAAAAGAGGTAAGGCTGTTAAAGACCATGATGAGCCCATACTCCACATAGTTGTTGCCATTGCATCTCCAACTGGCCGCGTTGTAAACATCAGCATTCCTATAGTAGAAACTCCAATCATGCTTATGCCAACCCAAACTCCTGATCCAAGTAAAATTAATAAGACACTGATAAAAAATATTGTTAAATAAACTTCAATCATTTTGTTTAAAAAATAGTTTTAAAAAGTTATGCAAAATACAAATAAAAAATATTATAGAACCTAAGGCAACTCCAGTTTGAGGTATCCAAAGTAGAATCTCATCTGCTCCTTGGCTTCTCTCAGCAAGTTGAATAGATACAATCCACATTTTAATAAAATAAAAAGCTAAAAAAGCTGAAAAGAAAGTAGAGACTGCTAAAGACCAAATAGTTAAAAATCTTAATAGTTTTCCTTTAGCTTTCTCAAGAAATAAAGTGATTCTGATATGGCCATTCTCATTGAATGTATAGGCTAATGCCAAAAAAGAAGCAGTTGCCAGGCTATAACCAGAATATTCAGTTAAACCACGAATATAAAATCCAAAAATTCTAGATGTTATCCCTATAACTATAGAAACTAATATAAGAATTAAAAAAAAGGACGCAACATATCCAGAATATTTATAAAGAGAATTTAAAAATTTTTCTATCTTAGAAAACATAAAAGGCCGTATCCCATTATACGGCCTTTTTGCCTAAATAAAATTTATTTATATGCTGATAAAACAGCTTGTCCTCTTGAACCCGCTCTATCTGCCCATTCTTTAGCCATAGTAGCACCAGTTTTCTCAAAATGACTTTGTAAAGCTGAATTAACTTTACCAACTACCATTCCGGCATCGGCTAAAGCTTTTTTGTCTGCAACATTACCCATTTTAGATAATTGCCAACCTTTTCTTTCAGCCAAAGCTGCCTGTTTCATAACTAATTTTTGAGTAGAACTATCAAGTTTATTCCAAGCTTTTTTGTTTACAACAACCATATTTTTTGGAAACCAAGCTGCAATATCATAAAAATATTTAACACCATTTTCCCAAATTTTACTGTTTTTTCCTGTTGTAGGAGAGGTAATCATACTCTCAACCATTCCAGTTGAAAATGCTTGGCTGATTGCAACTGCTTCTAATTTAGTTGGTTTCATACCTGTCAATTCCGCAATTCTAATTGTTGCTGAATTGTAAGCTCTGAACTTCAGTCCTTTTAGATCATTTACAGAATTAATAGCTTTTTTGCTATATAAACCTTGTGCTGGCCAAGGAACTGCGTAAAGGAATACTAATCCTTTTTCATCAAGTCCTTTTACTAGTTCAGCTTTTGAAGCATTGTAAAGTTTTTGTGCATCAGAATAACTCTGAGCAACAAAAGGAATTGAATCTATTTCTAACAATGGATCAAACTTTCCGTGAGCAGACATAAATCTCTCACCTATTTGTGTTTGTCCAGTTTGCACAGCTCTTAAAATAGCTCCGCCTTTAAACAAAGATCCACCTGGGTGAGTTTTAATTGTAAGCTTTCCACCTGACTTTTCAGTAACAGCTTTTGCAAATTCAGCAGCATTTGCTGAATGAAAATTACCAGCTCCATAAGCTAAAGCCATATTCCATGTCTCGGCATTAGAAGCTCCTGCGCTAATAAGTAAGGATGTTATTATTATACCAATCTTTTTTAATATTCTCATTTTTCCTCCTATGAAATGTATTAATTTTGTTATTTGACTAGTTGCTTTAGTAAAAATCAAGGAAAATTTTAAAATTTTCTCAAGATTTTAGGGAAATAAAAATTAAGAGTTAGCGCTCTGATAGCCATAAAAAACAGTAATGAAAGCCACAAACCGTGGTTTCCTAAATTATCAATCAAATAAATAGAAAATAAAATGAATAAAGTAACTGAAATGATCATGCTATTACGAAGTTCGGCTGTTTGAGAGGCTCCAATAAAAATTCCATCAAATTGATAACAAAAAGAAGATATTGGGGGAATTAAAATAATCCAAAATACAAAGCCAAAAGATAAAAATCTTAAATATTCGATATTAGTCAATGTACTGATAATATCTTTAAAGAAAAATAAATAAACAACTGAGATAATTAATCCTGTAAAAAAACTTAACTTGAATGAATTAGAAACAGCTAGAAAAAAAGATTTTCTGGTCTTTCTTCCAATTGTATAACCGATGACCCCTTCTGTGCTAAAAGCATAAGCATCTAAAAAAAATGAGGCAAGCATAACGAACTGTATCAAAATACTATTGGCTGCTAAATAATCTTCTCCTAGTTTTGCTCCTTGATAAGGAATCCAAAGAAACGCAAAAGTTAAAAGAAGGGTTCTTATGAAAATATCAAAATTAATACTGAATAATTTAGTAATTTTTTTTGTTACAATTATTCTACTAACTCTAGGTATAATCTTAAATTGTTTTTTTATAAAAAAATAAGTACTAGTTAAAAAAATAAAAACAG
Source organism: uncultured Pelagibacteraceae bacterium (assembly GCA_902567685.1). Lineage (GTDB taxonomy): Bacteria > Pseudomonadota > Alphaproteobacteria > Pelagibacterales > Pelagibacteraceae > Pelagilacustribacter. The sequence continues at coordinate 41,325 of CACFNH010000002.1, forward strand.
TTAGATATGCTGATAAAACAGTACCCCAAGCTACTCCATCGACTTCTAAATTCAAACTTATTACAAAAAAAGTACTAAAAATTATATTAGTAATAGAAAAAAATGTAACTATTAGACTAGATGTAAATGTTTTTTGCAAACCAAGATATAATCCAATTAAAACATACATAACTAGTTCCGCTGGGGCTGATAGTATTCTTATAAATATATATTTTCTTATTAAGTTTTGAGTATCTTCTGATGTTTCAAAAAAAGTTTTTATAAGTGAAACAATAAAATCTCTTAATGAAATTATTATCAAAGCAAAGAATAGTGCCAATATTATATTTCTTAAAGTAGTTCCAACTATATCTCTATAATCTCCTCTTCCTTGGGCTTGAGCGACCAGCCCTACGGTTCCCATTCTCAAAAAACCAAAACTCCAAAAAACCATACTAATTACTGAACTTGAGATACTTACAGCTACTAAATATTTTGTACTAGATAAATGACCCATTAACCCTGTATCAACTAAACCGACCAATGGAATTGCTAAATTTGCAAAAAAAATGGGTATAGACAGTTTTAACAAGTATTTTTTAGAAATTTTTGAAGGGTGTTTCATTTTCAAATATTGCAATAATTTATCATTTATCTTATTAAAGTGTAATTATATAAAATAAAGACAACAATGTTAGAACAATTCGTAATTTCAATTCAAATTATTATTATTGATATAGTTATGGCTGCAGATAATGCGATCATTATAGGTTTGATCGCGTCCGGTTTTGCTAAACAAAACCGCAAAAGAATTATTGCCTGGGGTGTAGCTGCAGCTTTTATTTTTAGAGTTATTTTTGCTTTTGGAGCAACTTATATCTTAGAGTTTGCTTGGCTAAAAATTCTTGGGGGTTTATTATTATTATGGATTGTAAATAATTTAAGAACAGATTTTCTTGAAAATAAAAAGATTAGATCTCCAGATTTAAAGTCTAAAGAAAATTTATCATTTTCTCAAGGTGTTTACAGAGTTTTAGTTGCTGATATGACTTTAAGTTTAGACAATGTTTTAGGAGTAGTTGGAGCTGCTAAAGATTACTATTATTTAATGATAGGTGGACTTCTGCTTTCTGTACTTTTGGTTGCAACATTAGCTTCTTACTTCGCAAACTACATTAAAGATCATAAGTGGCTTGCTTATGTTGGTTTATTTGTAATTATGATAGTTGCACTACAATTAATAATTGGAGGTCTAATTAATCTTGAAATCCTTTCAATTAATGAAAAATTTGAATTTCTTTTTAATATATAAATAATTTTATTTTTTCTTTTTAAAACTTGAATAGATTTGCCAACTAATTATTGAAATAGTAAAAACAAGTATTACAGCAGTAAGTGGTCTATCCCACAAAAAATTAAAAGATCCGTTGCTTATTAATAAAGATCTTCTTAGATTCTCTTCCATTAATCCTCCCAGTACGAAAGCCAGTATAAGAGGTGGCATAGGAAAATTATAAAGTCTTAAAAAGGTAGCTAAAACTGCAATCCCTATCATTAAAAAAATATCAAAATTATTAAATGACATTAGATAAATTCCTGTGACTGAAAAAAATAAAATTAATGGAATTAAAAAATTTTTAGGTGTTGCAAGAACCCTAGCAATATAAGGAATAAGAGGAAGATTAAGAATAAGTAATATAACCATTCCTATATACATTGACATTATAACAGACCAAAATATTTCTGGATTAGTCATATAAAGTCTTGGTCCTGGCTGGATACCAAAACCTAAGAGAGCACCTAACATAACTGCAGTAGTTCCGCTTCCTGGTATTCCTAAAGTTAATAGAGGAACAAATGATCCAGAGCATGCTGCATTATTTGCTGTTTCTGGCGCTGCTAAACCGTGAACACTTCCTTTTCCAAAAAGTTTTTTTTCATCTTCTTTTACATAATTTCTTTCCATTCCATATGCTAAAAATGATGCAATAGTTGCACCAGCACCAGGTAAAACACCTATTAAAAAACCTAATACAGAAGATCTGGGAATAGATTTTAACATTTTATTTCTTTCATCTTTGTCTAATTTAATTGAACCTAGTTTAGAAAGAGAAATTTGTTCAGTAGCACGGCTTGGATCTTTTCCTTTCAAAATAATTGTTAGGGCTTCGCTCATTGCAAATGTTGCCATAACTACCAATACGAAGCTAATTCCATCTGTTAAATTCATATTGTTAAAAGTAAATCTTGTTATATCTGACAAAGAATCTTGTCCTACAGTTGCTAGCATTAATCCTAAAATAACCATCATCATAGCTTTTAAAAATTGACCTTTTGAAGAAAATGCTGATACAGCAGTCAAACCTAAAACCATTAATGCAAAATAGTCTGGTGATCTAAAAGCTAAACTGACTTTTGATAGACTCGGTGCAGCAAACAGTAAAAATATTGCAGAAATTGTTCCTCCGGCAAAAGAACTGTAAGCAGCTATTGCTAAAGCCTTTCCTGCTTTACCTTGTTGTGCCATTGGGTACCCATCGAAGGACGTAGCAACAGTTCCCGGAACACCTGGTGCATTAATTAAAATTGATGAAGTCGATCCTCCAAATACTGCACCGTAATACACTCCAGCCATTAAAATTAAACCTGTGGCAGGTTCAAAGCCATAAGTAATTGTAATCATCAAAGCTATAGCTGTCATTGGGCCAAGTCCAGGAAGCATTCCAATAATGGTTCCAAAAAAACAACCCATCATTACCATTAAAATATTTTTGAAGCTTAGGGCAGTTTGTAAGCCTATTAATATTCCTTCAATCATCCTATAATCCCAATCATTTTTAAAATTGGATCTCTTAAATAGATATCCAACAGTCCATGTAATAAAAACATAAATGTAGCTACAAATGGAAATGATAAAACAAACATCCAAATCCATCTTCTTTCTCCTAAAAAATAGTATGAAAGCAATAAGAATAATGAAGTCGAAAAAAAGAAACCCACTTTTAAAATTACAAAACCATAAATAATTGTAATGATAACTAATGATAATGTACTTTTGTAATCTAACACTTTGTGGTCAACTTTAGAGGGAGCTCTCTCTGGCAACGCCAAATATAATATCGAAAGAAACATTCCGATATATGCTATAAAAGTTGGAAAAGTCTTTGCATTAAATGGTGCATTTTCATCAAATGAAAACACCTCAATTTGATGTGTTTGGTAAAGATAAAAAGCTGATAAAATAAAAAAGAGCAGCGAGATAATTTTATCTATACTTATCCTCACTGCTCTTCCTTTCTAAATAATCCTTTAGGATTAAATTACTCCTAATTTTTTCATAAGAGCTGTCATTTCTTTAGTTTGTTGTTTTAAGAACTTAACAAACTTTTTATCTGGATTATAAATATTAACCCAAGCATTTCTTTTTCTAACAGCTTCCCATTCTGGAGTTTTTTGAACGTCACCTAACATTTTTGCAATTTTCTTTTTAGTTGCACTATCCATATTAGGAGGTCCAAAGAATCCTCTCCAGTTTACGAACTGAACATCAAAACCTTGTTCTTTCAATGTTGGAACATCAGGAGCATCTGAAACTCTTTTCGGCGCAGTTATTCCAATAATTCTAACTTGGTCTCTTGCTCCCATTACTTCTCCCAAACCAGTTGAAAGAATTTGAGTTTCTCCAGATAGTAATCCTGCTAAAGCTTTTCCGCCAGCATCGTAAGGAACATAAACTACTTTATTTGGGTCAGCTCCTGCTTCTTGAAAAGCCAAAGCCCCAATTAAATGATCCATACTTCCTCTTACTGATCCGCCAGCCATTTTTACAGATGATGGATTAGCTTTGTAAGCCGCAACAACATCTTTAAAGCTTTTGAAAGGTGAGTTTTTTGCAACAGCAATTGCACCGTAGTCACCAATTACTCCAGCTATAGGCACAACATCTTTATATGAAAGAACGCCGCTACCTTTAACATAACCTTTGTGTCTAGTGATTGATCTTAAAACCAAAGGTGTTGATTGAACTAAAACTGTACCTTCTGGTTTTGTATTAATCATAAATGCAAGAGCTTTTCCTCCTCCTCCACCTGACATATTTTCGTAAGATGCACTTTTTAACATCCCTGACTTAGTTAATGCTTCTCCAGTTCCTCTAGCAGTTCCATCCCAACCACCGCCAGCACCGCCACCAATTACAAAATGTAATTTGTCGATAGCAAATGATGTGCTTGAAATTGAAGAGAAAAGAACAGCAGCAAACACTAAACTAATTATTTTTCTAAGTTTACTAAACATTATACCTCCCCTATATTATTTTTGTATTAAGATTAAAGTTCAAATATTGCCGATAGTCAACGAAAGACTTTTGTTTTATTATTTTTTCTAACGAATAAAAAAAACCCGTTCAAAATAAATCAAACGGGTTTTAAATTTTTAAATATTATTGGATCGAATTAAAATTTATATCCAACAGCTATCTTACCTGTAGTTGCGTCGATGTCACCTTCAACCGAGTTGGTAGTGTTGGTAGATGATAACTCTATAGTTTCGTATTCATTAAAAGTTACTTCAGCTTTAATGAACATAGAACCCATATCGTATTTATATCCTAATCCAGCTGTCCAACCGAATATAGTATCGTTACCGTATTCTGATCCAGTTCCAATACTTTCATTTGAAGTTACGTCAACAGATATCACTCCACCTTTTAGGTAAACGTTTGAGACAACTTCTTTCTCAACATAAAAAGTTAAGTGATTATCTAAATCACCTTCAACTTTTTGAGTTTTCGACTCAGTAGCTCCAGCTCCACTAGTAACGTTAGTTTGAGTTTTGCTTGAGGAAATAAACTCAGCTCCAACCGGTATGAAGTCCAATCCAAAAACCCAACCATTGTTAGGTTCTGATTCTACGAAAATAGACGGAACTCCAGTTATAGTCTCGCTATGAGTTCCTGTGTTGTCATTTACACCTTGAACATTCTCCGTACCTGAACCATCAACGTCCCATTGAGCAATACCAATACCAACGCTAAAAGCATTTGCATTAGATGTCACAAAAAACGCAAACAGTAAGGAACTTAATATTCCAAACAATTTTTTATTCATAAATCTCCTTAAGTATCTTAACTTATTATTATTAATTGCAATTAATAGTGACAGGAATCTACATAATTTAAGCCTCTGAGTCTTTAAAAAAATAGTGGACTAATAAATTCTAATAATCAAAAATCCTTTTAAAATAAGGTTTTTATAGTTGTATTTTTGCAACAATTTATAAAAATTAAGGTTTTTTAAAAAATGGCTATTTTTCTCGATTCTTGCTTTTTCTTTTTAGGAAGAATTTGAATATTAAGATTCTTAAGATCTTTTGGCTTTAGAGCCTTTAAGTTTTGAACAAGTTTTAAAAATTTTTTTGACTCTTTTTCGTTAATCATTCCGTCAGTAAGAGATTTAAATTTTTCGATATAATGGGATCTAGAAAAAGGTCTTTTCCCGTTTGGATGGGCATCTGCTATAGCCAGCTCTTCTTCTATTTTAGATCCATCTTTCATTAAAATAACAGCCTTGCCTCCAAAACATTTTTTTTGTGGATCTGGATCATGGTATTTTTTTGTCCATTCGTTATCTTCAAACGTTTCAATTTTATTCCATAACTCCACAGTGCTTTTTCTGCTAGCTCTCTCAGGTGTATAAGATTTTATGTGATGCCAATTTCCGTCCTCTAGCGCTACAGCGAATATGTACATTATAGAATGATCCAAAGTTTCTCTGCTTGCCTTTGGGTCCATTTTTTGAGGATCATTTGCTCCAGTTCCTATAACATAGTGCGTGTGATGGCTTGTGTATATATTAATTTTTTTGATGTCTGCTACATTTTTAATTTTTTTGTTTAAGCCTCTTGCTAAATCGATCAAAGCTTGGGCTTGATATTCCGCTGAATGTTCTTTTGTGTAAGTTTCTAAAATCGCTTTTTTTTCATCATTAAGGTTAGGAAGTGGAACAGTATATTCTTTACCAGGCCCTGACAAAACATACGCAATTATACTGTCTTCGCCCTCATAAATTGGGCTAGGGGCACCTTCTCCTCTCATGCAACGATCAACCCCTTCTATCGCTAATTTTCCTGCATGAGATGGGGCAAAAGCTTTCCAACTTGAAATTTCTCCTTTTCTAGATTGTCGTGTAGAAACAGTCGTGTGAAGTGCCTGTTGAATAGATTGATATATGGTTTCTGTTTTTAATTTTAACAACGTGCCAATGCCAGCGGCAACACTTGGTCCCAAATGTGCAATATGATCTATTTTATGTTCATGAAGACATATTCCTTTTACTAAATTCACTTGTACTTCGTAACCAGTAAGAATCCCTTTTATTAAATCCATTCCGTTACACCCTTTTTGTTGAGCTACAGCAAAAATTGGAGGAATGTTATCGCCTGGATGGCTATAATCTGCTGCTAAAAAGGTATCATGAAAATCTAATTCTCTAACCGCAGTTCCGTTTGCCCAGGCTGCCCATTCACAATGAACTTTTATTTTTGGACTTAAACCAAAAATAGTTGAACCATTTTTCCTAGGATGTGCAAGAGCCATCTGTCTAGCTGAAACTACAGGTTTTCTGTTAAAAGAAGCAATGGCTACAGATGCATTATCAATAATTCTATTTATAACCATTTCAATAGAATCTCCTCCGGGTCTTGATTTGTCAGAAGCAATTTCAGCTATTTTCCAAGCCAACTGATCTTCTTTTTTTAAATTAGATTTTGATGGATGAACTTTAACTAAAATGCTTCTCATTAATTTATCATATTTCGAAGTACGTATTGGAGAATTCCGCCGTTTTTATAATATTCAACTTCATTTTCAGTATCAATTCTACAAAGTACTTTAATTGTTTTGCTTGTGCCATCTTTATATTTAATTTCACAAGATACTTCTTGTCTAGGTTTAACACCTTTATTGATATCAACTACAGTAATTAATTCTGCTCCAGTTATATTTAATTTTTTTCTATCAAACCCTTCTTTGAATTGTAAAGGCAGAATGCCCATTCCTACTAAATTAGATCTATGAATTCTCTCAAAACTTTCAGCTATTACAGCTTTTATTCCTAATAATTTGGTTCCTTTTGCTGCCCAATCTCTTGAGGATCCTGTTCCATATTCTTTACCTGCAATAACGATTAAATCATTTTTTCTTTTTTTGTATTCAATTGCTGCATCATAAACACTCATTACTTTTCCATCTGGTTGCAATGTAGTAAAACCCCCTTCTGTACCAGGAGCCATTTCATTTCTTATCTTAATATTTCCAAATGTTCCTCTCATCATTACCTCGTGATTGCCCCTTCGAGCTCCATATGAGTTAAAATCTTTTTGTTGAATTTGATGTTTCATGAAATAATCGCCAGTAGGACTATCTTTTTTAATACTTCCTGCTGGAGAAATATGATCTGTTGTTACAGTGTCTGCCAACAATAATAAAATTCTTGCATCATTAATTGGTTTAAATCCCTCCGGTTCATCCGTAAGATTATCAAAAAAAGGAGGTTTTTTTACATAAGTAGAGTTTGATTCCCAATTATAAATACTACTATCAACAGTATCAATTGAACTCCATTCTTTAGGTCCTTTAGAAATATTTGAATAACGTTTAGTAAACATGTCAGAATTTACTGAGCTTAAAATTAAATCTTCAATTTCCTTATTACTAGGCCAAATATCTTTCAAAAAAACATCTTTTCCTTCGTTATCTTTACCTAAAGGAGTTTTATATAAATCAAAATTCATATTTCCAGCCAATGCATAAGCAACTACTAACGGAGGTGAAGCTAAATAATTTGCTTTCACATCTGGATTAATCCTTCCTTCAAAATTTCTATTACCAGATAGGACTGATACTGCGTATAAATCCTCTTTGTTTATCGCATCTGAAATATTTTTGTTTAGTGGCCCAGAATTACCAATACAAGTAGTGCATCCATATCCTACTAAATTAAATCCTAATTCATCTAAGTATTTATTTAAACCTGCCTTCTCCAAATAATCGGTGACGACTTGAGATCCAGGAGCCAAGGAAGTTTTAACCCAAGGTTTTACTCTCAAACCTTTTTTATGAGCCTTTTTTGCTAGTAGACCAGCTCCAATTAATACACTTGGATTAGATGTATTTGTACAAGATGTAATTGCTGCAATAACAATATCTCCATCCTTTAATTTAAAGTTTGTTCCTTCTACTTTTGCCTCTGCTATTTTATCTCTTTTAGTATTTTCTTTATAAACTTTTGCAAATGATAGTGAGGCCTTTGTCAATAAAACTTTATCTTGGGGTCTTTTAGGACCAGATATACTTGGCACAACAGTATTTAGATCTAGAGATAATTTATCAGTGAATTCTACGTCTTGACTAGCCCATAAACCTTGTTCTTTAGAGTATTTTTCCACGAGAGATATTGTCTCATTATCTCGTCCTGATAGTTTTAGATATTTTAAAGTTTCATTATCAACTGGAAAAAAACCACAAGTTGCCCCATACTCTGGAGCCATATTAGCAATTGTTGCTCGATCAGCCAAAGTTAGATTTTTTAAACCTTCGCCATAAAACTCTACAAATTTTCCAACAACTCCTTTTTTTCTTAACATTTCAACAATTGTTAAAACTAAATCTGTTGCCGTTGTTCCCTCAATTAATTTGCCTTTAATTTCAACTCCAATTACTTCTGGAATTAACATTGAAATTGGTTGACCCAACATTGCGGCTTCCGCTTCGATTCCACCTACCCCCCATCCTAAAACTGATAGACCATTTACCATTGTGGTATGACTGTCAGTTCCAACCAATGTATCTGGGTAAGCATAAAGGTCTTCTTCACTTTTAGATGACCAAACTACTTTCGCTAAATATTCTAAATTGACTTGGTGACATATTCCTGTTCCTGGTGGAACAACTCTAAAATTATCAAAAGCTTTTTGTCCCCATTTTAGAAAAGAATATCTTTCTCCATTTCTTGAAAATTCTCTTTCAACATTTTTTTCAAAAGATTTGCCAGATGCATAGTCATCTACCATTACTGAATGGTCAATAACTAAATCTACGGTGGAAAGAGGATTAATTTTTTTTGGATCTTTGTTCTTTAGTTTAACAGCATCTCTCATAGCAGCTAAATCCGCTATGGCAGGAATACCAGTATAATCTTGCAATAAAGTTCGAGCAGGCCTATATGCAATTTCAGTATCAGATCTTTTATTCTTTAACCATTCTTTAACAGCTAAAATTTGTGTTTTATTAACAGTAAGCTCATCTTCATATCTCAGTAAATTTTCTAAAAGAACTTTAAGAGATTTTGGTAATTTAGAAATACCATCTAATCCATTTTTTTCAGCAATTTTTAAATTAAAAATCTTATATTCTTTTCCTGATGAAGAAATGGTGTCTAAAGATTTAAAAGAATTTTTACTATTAAATTTCATTCACTATACATAGAACAAAATTACACAAACTATAAGCAAAAAAGACATGGTATAGTTAAAATTCTTTATAAATTTTTCACTTGTGGCAAATTTTCTTAAATATTTTCCAATTAAACACCAGGTAGTGATGCTGCCCGTCGCCATGAAGAAATAAACTGTTGTGACAACAATTGAGTCTCTTAAATAATTTGATTGAGCATCTACAAAAGTTGAAACCGTAATCATAGCAACAACTACACCTTTTGGATTTATGAATTGAAAGAAAAAAGTTTCAAAAAATCCTATCGGCTGTTTAATAGCTCCACCACCACTATTTTTTGAAAAAGCTATTTTATAAGCTAAGTAAACCAGAAAAAAACTTCCTAATATCTTAATTATTGATTGCAATATTTCAAATTTTAGAAAAATAAATATTAACCCTGCCTCCATTGAAATTAAAAGTGATGTCCAACCAAAAATCACACCTAACATTAAAGGTGCTGTTTTTCTAAAACCAAAATTAAACCCTGAATGTGAAGCCATTATATTGTTTGGTCCAGGAGTAAAGGCTGTGGCTATTCCAAATAATATTAAAGTAAGAAGTTGAGGATACATCTACTAGGCGATATCCAAACCATTTTCAGTTTTTTGTGATGGATGAACCAAAACTACTTTTCCATCTTTTTCAATAGCACCCAAAATTAAAACTTCAGATACAATTCCCGCAATATTTTTTTTTGGAAAGTTACAAACACCTATTACCTGTTTGCCAACTAAATTGTCAGAATTATAATAATGGGTAATTTGTGCTGATGATTTTTTAACACCGATTTCTGGTCCAAAATCAACTTCTACTACCAGTGATGGTTTTCGTGCTTTTTCATTTTTAGATACTTTTAAAACTGTTCCAACTAAGATCTGAATTTTGTTGTAGTCTTCATATGTAATTTCTTTTTTCATGGTCAAATTGATTATCTTTATTTTTAAACATTCGTATATATGATTTTTCTTTTTTTTATCAGTATATAATGAGTTAAAGCTTAAATCTGCAAGGTAAATAAAAGAAATTTTGCCATTGAAAATTAGTTTTTAAAAGTCAATACTATTACAAATTAACAATACTAAATAAGAGGAGTAATATGAAAAAAGTATTTATTGCTGCAATTATGTCTTTGTCTATCCTGACAACTAGCACATATGCAGAAATTAAAATGGGTATAATTTTAGGATTTACTGGTCCTATTGAATCTCTAACTCCAGCTATGGCGGCTTCAGCAGAATTAGCTTTTAAAGAAGCTTCTGACTCAGGTTCATTGCTTGGTGGAGAAAAAATTAAACCTATAAGAGCAGATTCAACTTGTGTTGACTCAGCTGCAGCAACAACAGCTGCTGAAGGTTTAGTTGCTCAAGGTATAGTTGCTATTATGGGGGCAGATTGTTCTGGAGTTACTGGAGCAGTTGCGTCTAACGTAGCAGTTCCTAATGGGATTACTATAATATCCCCTTCAGCAACGTCTCCTGGTTTAACAACTTTGAAAGACAAAGGTTTGTTTTTCCGTACGGCTCCATCGGATGCTCGTGGTGGACAAATCCTTGCTGACATTACAAAAGATAGAGGCGTTAAAAGTGTTGCTGTTACATACACTAATAACGACTATGGTAAAGGTTTAGCTGATGTTTATTCAGCTGCAGTTAAAGCTCATGGTATAAAAGTTACAACTGTAACTGCTCATGAAGATGGTAAAGCTGACTACAGTTCAGAAGTTTCTACACTAGCATCAGCTGGTGGAGATGCGGTTGCTGTAATTGGATACCTTGACCAAGGTGGTAAAGGAATTATTCAAGGATCTTTGGATTCTGGTGCCTTTGATACATTTATATTATCAGATGGTATGATAGGTGATTCACTTACTGATACTTTTGGTAAAAGCTTAAACAAATCTTTTGGTTCTTTACCAGGTTCTTTAGGTAAAGGCGCAGGAGTATTTGCAAAAGTAGCTAAAGGAGCTGGAATTGATCCATCTGGTCCATATACTGGTGAGTCTTATGACGCAGCAGCTTTAATCGTTCTTGCAATGCAAGCTGGTGGTTCTGCTGATCGTGGTTCAATTGCAAAAAATGTTATGTCCGTAGCTAATGCACCTGGAAAGAAAATTTATCCAGGTCAACTTAAAAAAGGTTTAGACCTTTTAGCTAAAGGAAAAGCAATTGATTACGAGGGAGCAACTGCAGTTAAATTTACAGATGTTGGAGAACACGTTGGTAATTTCATTGAAAAAGAAATTAAGGGCGGTAAATTTAAAAACAAAAAACAAAGATAAAATTTAATCTTACAAACCTCAGCGGTGAAAACTGCTGAGGTTTTTTTATATATGTTTTATTTTCTCAGGTAAAATTCCTCGTGGTCTATATCGCATAATTAATAATAAACCAACTCCCATCATTAAAAATCTAAAATAAGGAATGCTATTTATTAAATGTACCCTAAGAGCGTTGGTTTCTTCCAAACCACTAGTAAAAAAATTAATTAAGAATAACGCGATAGGAGCGGCCTCAATCCATAAAAACCAAACTGCAAAACCTCCTAAGATTGCTCCAAAATTATTTCCGCTTCCTCCAACAATAACCATAACCCAAATTAAAAATGTATACCGCATTGGTCTATAGCTTCCCGGTGTAAATAGGCCATCATATGTAACTAGCATTGCACCTGCTATGCCAACAATTGCTGAACCAAGAACAAATATTAAAAGATGTTGTTTAACAACATTCTTTCCCATTGCGTTAGCAGCTTCTTCGTTGTCCCTGATTGCTCTCATCATTCTTCCCCAAGGAGAATAAAGGGCTTTTTGAGTTACAATTAAAAGAACTATTACTACAAAAGTAAAAAGTCCTGCAAAACAAAGTTTCACAAATACTGTTGAGGATTCAATAACCAGCTGATTTAATAATTGTTGTTTCTCAGCTGCATTTGTAATTAAATTCAGAGTACCTTGATTAAATTTCTCAACTAAATTAATAAACCATTCTTTCTTTTGTAAATCAATTTCGTAGGGGACTGGTCTTTTTAAACCTATCACATTTTTAACTCCACGAGATAACCAATCCTCATGTTTTATTACTGCAATTACAATTTCAGATATTAATAGTGTTGCTATCGCTAAATAATCTGCTCTAAGACCTAAAGCAATTTTTCCTATAACGTATGCTAAACCACCAGCAAAAAAAGCTCCTACTATCCAAGAAAATAATATTGGAAGACCCATTCCGCCCAAAAAACCTGTAGTTGCTGGATTGACAGCCTCAATTGACTCTATCGCCGGTCCAGATATTAGTCTTAAAAGTATTAATCCAACTATTATTACTGCGGCAATTCCATAATTTGCTTTGGGTGATTTCTTATATTTTTTTATGATAAAGCGAATACCAAATACCATGAAAGCAATTAAAAATGCACTCAATATCATACTAAAACCACCAACTTGCCATGCTTCTCTTACGGGGGGAACCGAAACCAAAACAGCAGCTAATCCTCCAAGAGCTGTGTAGCCCATTATTCCAAAGTTTATTAGCCCAGCATAACCCCACTGAATATTAGCTCCCATTGTCATTACCGCAGAAATTAAACAAAGACACAAAATTGATAATGCCATGCTCCAAGATTGTAAAAATCCCACCAAAATTATAAGTGCCAACATTATTGTATAAGCACTTATTACATCTAAATTTTTTCTCATAAAATTTTTCCTTTAAAAATTCCAGAAGGTCTAAAGAGCAAAACTATTACTAAAATAGAAAATGAAACTGCAAATTTATAATCTGTTGAGAGTAATTGTAAAAGGCCATCAGGCTCTAAACTTTCTGGAAGAATGTAAACAAAAAATTTCCTGTAGGCATATGTTATAAGTATTTCTGAAAATGCAATAACATATCCTCCCAAAAAAGCCCCAAAAGGATTTCCAATACCCCCTACTATTGCTGCTGCAAATATTGGAAGCATGTTGTTAAAGTAAGTAAATGGTTTAAAACTTTTATCTAAACCATAAAGTGCTCCGCCAATTGTTGCTAGGATTGCTGCTATTACCCAAGTGATCATAACTACTTTTTTAGGATCTATTCCAGACAAAAGTGCTAAATCTTCATTGTCCGAATATGCTCGCATACTTTTTCCAGTTTTTGTTTTATTTAAAAACCAAAATAAGATGGAAACAACAATAATTGTAACTAACAAAGTAATTACTTGTGTTGATTTTACTGTTAGTCCCTCATTTAAACCCGTTATTTCCTTAAACTCATTTGCTTTTAAAATAAATTTTTCTCCATCAAAAAACCTTCTATCAGATGGTCCAATAATTATTCTTACGATTGCTTGCGTAACAAACATTGTTCCTATGCTTACCATTGCGAGCATAACTGGAGGACTTTTTTTCGTTCGGTAATAACTGAATACTAACTTATCCTTGATGAGAACATATAATACAGTAACAATAATTCCAAAAGGTATAGCAAGCAATGCTGTAGGAAGAAAACCTAGATTAATTCCAAGAGATTGAAAGTACCATGTAAATAAAATTGTAAACATCGTACCGAACGACATGAGGTCTCCGGCTGTAAAATAAGCAAATCGTAATATCCCATAAATTAAGGAAACAAAAATAGCGCCTAATGCTAGCTGAGAGCCATAAGATAAAGCAGGTACAAATAAATAATTTAAAAGTAAAACTATTGCATTTATAAAATCCATATCAACCTCCCAAAAAAGAACTTCTTACTCTTGGATCGTTCAATAATTCTTTCCCTGTTCCAGAATATCTGTTTTCCCCAGTAACTAAAACGTATCCTCTGTCTGATATGCTTAGAGCTTGTTTTGCATTCTGCTCAACCATTAAAATAGCTACGTTTGTTTTTTTTACTTTTATAATATGATCAAAAAGTTCGTCCATGACAATTGGTGAAACTCCAGCCGTAGGTTCATCAAGCATTAAAACAGATGGTTTTATCATTAATGCTCTTCCCAGTGCCACTTGTTGTCTTTGTCCGCCAGATAACTCACCAACTAGCTGAGATTTTTTTTCTTTTAAAATAGGAAATAGCTCATAAATTTCCTCAATAATTTTCTGAAGACTTTCATCTCTTAAAAAAGCACCCATCTCTAAATTTTCCTCAACACTTAATCCAGCGAACACGTTTCGATTTTGTGGAACAAACGCTATGCCTTGCTTAACTCTATCTTGTGGAGTCAAATGTGAAATATCTTTGCCATCTATAATAACTTTACCTGATTTAAGATTTAGTAGTCCAAGCATGGCTTTCATAGCTGTGGATTTTCCAGCTCCATTTGGACCAAGTATTGAAACTATTTCACCCTGATTAACATTTACTGAACAAGAAGAAATTATATCAGGACCCCCGCCATAACCTCCTGTCATCTTTATACCTTCAAAAAAAGCCATTAACTTCTGTCCTCTGATTTTGATCCTCTTCCTAAATAACTTTCAATAACTTGTTCGTTCTTTTTAACTTCATCAGAAGTTCCTTCAAATAAAACAGAGCCTTCTGCCATTACAATTACCGGATTACACAATCGACTAATAAATTCCATATCGTGCTCAATCATACAAAATGTATACCCTTGCTCTTTATTTAATCTTAAAATTGCGCTTCCAATATCTTTTAAGAGAGTTCTATTAACCCCTGCGCCAACTTCATCTAACAAAACCAACTTAGCATCAACCATCATGGTTCTACCAAGTTCTAACAATTTTTTTTGTCCTCCAGATAAATTTCCAGCAAGTTCATTTGAAAGATTTTTTAAATTTAAAAAGTCAATTACTTCTAAAGCTTTTTCTTTAACCTTAATTTCTTCCTTTTTAACAAGTGTTGGATTAAATAAAGCATTAACTAAATTTTCACCTGACTGTTTTCCTGGAACCATCATTAAATTTTCTAACACTGTAAGATTTGTAAATTCGTGTGCAATTTGAAAGGTTCTTAAAACACCTCTTGAAAATAGTTCGTAAGAAGGAATATTAGTGATGTCTTCATTATTAAATAAAACTGAGCCTTGAGATGATTTTAAATTTCCTGAGATTAAATTAAATAATGTTGTTTTGCCCGATCCATTAGGCCCGATAATTCCTGTTATAGAGCCTCTTTTGATTTTTAAAGAGCAATTTGAAACCGCGGCTAATCCTCCAAAAAATTTAGAAAGATTATTAACCTGCAGAATATTTGTATCTGGCTGCATAGAAAATTATACTTTGTTTAGTCTTTTAAGGATACTATTCAAAGATTTTTCTAAATGTCTATAGAAACCAGCTTTTCTTAATTGTTTTAATGCTTGTTCGTTCAATCCTTTTGGCGTTTGAGAGTCTTTGACCAGATGTTTTAAATCTTTTTTTGAATTAATTGCCGAATCCTCTGATAATGCCACAAAAAGAGAAGTAATATATTTTTGGGACTCACTTCTTTTGACGCCTCTTTTAATTAACCAGTCGGATAGTACTTTTAGCAATTCATAAAAAGGGGCCATCATTCCTGATGTTGCCCAAAAATTTTTTGATAATTTTTCATTTTTTATTTCAACAGTTGTTCCTATTTTATCAAAAAAACTTTTTACCTGTTTGTCTGGAGGACAAATTGGTACTGGTCCTTTTCTAATCGAAATAGGAGGAAGTGGAATAGCTCTTACAATTTTAACTTTTTTACCTATAAAATTTCTTAACTGTGCTAAATTAATTGTAGAAATAAAGCTCACAACTTTTTGATTTTTTTTAAAATTAAGTTTTTTTAAAATTTTACCTCCAACTTTTGGAGTAACGGCTAAAAATACCCAATTTGATTTATCTATTAATTGTTGATTGTTCTTTGAGATAGTTATTTTTTTAAATCTTTTGCTTAGTTTTTTTGCTATTGTTCTATTACGAGGGGAGATATAAATTTTTTTGATTTTTAATTTAGATTTAAAAATACCTTCAATAACTGAAGAAGCAATGTGCCCTGTTCCTATAAAACCTAGATTCATTAATCATGCACAATAACCAAGCCATCCCATTTAATAAAGAGAATTTTAAGCAGGTCTTGTCTAAAGAATTTGCATTAGTAATAATCGTTTCAATACCGGCTGCTATTGTTGCTAGTTATTTTAATATTCCATTAGCCTGGTTTTTAGGGCCTATGTTAATTACGTCTATTATATCTCTGGCAGGAATTAAAACAAAAATGCCAAAACTAATTTTAAGCACAGTTTTAATTCTTCTGGGTCTCTATATAGGTAACTATGTAGATAAAAATTTATTTTCTCAAATGCATCAATGGGCTTGGACTTCTTTAATTATGCTGGCTTACATTATCATTAGCGTTTTATTGGTTTCAAAATATTTACAAAAATTTTCAGGGTACGGGGAAAAAACTTCAATATTTTCAGCCGCACCCGGTGCGTTAGGGCCTTTATTAATTTTGGCAGAAGATGAAAAATCTGATCTAAGTCAGGTTGCTACCTCACACCTTATAAGACTCATAATTATTATTACTGTTTTTCCTTTTATTGTTAATAGCTTCCATGATACTGAAAATATTAAACTAGCTGATGTAATAGTTGAAAATCAAAATATTTCTCATTTGTTAATACTTATTGCGTTATCAATAGTTTTAATTATTCTTTTTGATAAATTAAAAATTCCTGCAGCTCTATTGTCTGGAACTCTAATTGCTAGTGGTTTTTTACAAATAACCGAAATTGCATCTTATAAACTTCCCCCAAATATAATTGATTACTGTCTACTAATTCTTGGTTCCTCAGTTGGATGTAGATTTGCTGATAAAACTTTTAATGAAGTGGCAAAAAATGCATTACATAGTTTTGTTGCCACTTTTTTTTTAGTTATCCTTGGTTTGGTGGCAGCCTTTGTTGCAGGACTTGTTATTGAAAAAAATTTTTTTACTTTATTGCTCTCTTATTGTCCTGGGGGTATTTATGAAGTTGCTGTGATAGCCATTTTTTTTGATTTAGATCCAGAATTTGTATCCTTTCACCACATAATAAGATTGCTAATGATTTTATTTTTTGTACCAATAATTTTAAGATTTGTTACTAAAAAAAGTTCCTCGAATTCTCAATAACTCTCTACTAAGACCAGTATGTTCTTTAAATGATTTTCTTCCATGTAACCAAAAATAATTGTTTGAAAATATTGTTGAGCCAACTGGTAAAGGGAATGTAATTTTATTCTTACTTTCTTCTAGTGAGTCAGAAAGTTTTTGTAAAAATAAACCTTGTTTCATATTTTTAGGTTCTGGAAATTGGTCAATATAAGAAATAGTAGGTTTTTTATTTTTGTCCTCTGAAAACACAGGATGTTCAACTTTGTAATCAACTTTCTTACTTTTTGGAGATCCCCAGACAAAATTTTCTTTTCCAATTGGATCTTTGTATAAATCATCTAGATGTTCCCAGTCATCTAAATGCAACAAAACGCTCTCTCCTCCAGAAACATTTTTTTCTTCTAATTTAGTCATTACAAGCCAATCTGTTTTTTCTTTTACGTAGGTTCCATCGGTATGAAGATCTAGATTTGTATAAGCTTTTCTTAAATAAGAGTCGCTGCTGTCTTGGTGTTTGACATAAAATCTTGCGTAGTATTTTTCTGACATTGAGTCAAAATTAGGAATCCCAATTAGATATGCTAATCCAGTAGAAAGTTTAACAAGAAAATCTTTATCAATTTTTTTATTTCTCATTTCAGGTTGAATTATAGCTGTTCCAGTTTTTCTGCTGTTTAATATATCTAATAAAATTGTGCTTAGTTTATTCTCAAAAACCTCATCTAAGCTTTTGGCTAATGAAAATCTGGTAAAAGGTTTGTATTCCAAGGAAGTTATATTAAATTTGTTAAAAGGAAAAATTAATTTATCTAAAGCTTCTTCTCCGATATGAATTACCTGAATTCGATTTGACTCTTTGTGGTCTTCGATCTTTAAGAAGTTGTTATACATAATATTTTAAAATATAATAATACCATGGTTAAAAAATATCCAAGAGATATGATTGGTTATGGGTCAAAAAAACTAAAAATAAATTGGCCAAATAATGCACGTTTAGCTCTTCAAATAGTTTTGAATTATGAAGAAGGTGCTGAAAACTCAGTTTTGCATGGAGATAAATATTCTGAAACTTTTCTATCTGAAATAATAGGCGCAAAACCAATTAAAGGAAGAAATATTAATATGGAAACAATTTATGAATATGGCTCTAAAAGAGGTTTTTGGAGACTTCATGAATTGTTCCAAGAAAAAAAAATACCAATTACTATTTTTGGAGTTGCTATGGCTCTAGAAAGAAATCCTGAAATCTGTAAAGCGATTATCGAGGGAGATTATGAAGTTGCAAGTCATGGTTGGCGATGGATCGATTATCAAAATATAAGTAAGTCTGTTGAAAAAAAACATATGGATCTTGCAATTAAATCAATTAAAAAAATATTTGGTAAAAGGCCTTTAGGTTGGTACACGGGTAGATGTAGTCCAAATACTAGAGATCTAGTTATTAGCGAAGGTGGTTTTCTATATGATAGTGACTCTTATAGTGATGATCTTCCATATTGGGAGATTAGAAATAAAAAAAAACAATTAATTATACCTTATACTCTAGATAATAATGATATGAGATTTGCAACTAACCAAGGTTTCAATAGTGGAGACCAATTTTATAGTTATCTCAAGGATAGTTTTGATTCTCTTTATGCTGAAGGAAAACAGTCTCCTAAAATGATGTCTGTGGGATTGCACTGCAGACTAATTGGCAGGCCTGGAAGAATTCAATCATTAAAAAGATTTTTAGATTATGTTTTAAAGCATGATGATATCTGGATTTGTAAAAGACTAGATATTGCTAAACATTGGATAAAAAATTATTCAAATATATAATTTCTTATGAACAAAAATAAATACATTTTTTTAAATGGTTTGGTTGATTTAGCTCAATCACGCTTAGGCTCAAAAATTATTTATAAGACCGATGAATTTTTTGCTCCAGCAAAAAGAATTATCAATCCTTGGCCTCCAGTATTTAAAGAAGGGGTTTTTGACAAACATGGCAAGTGGATGGATGGATGGGAAACAAGAAGAAAGAGAACTAAGGGTCATGACTATTTAGTTTTAAAATTAGGAAAGCCTGGAAAAATACATAAAGTAGATATTGATACATCTTACTTTAATGGTAATCAGCCTAGTAAAGTTTCTCTTGATGCCTGTTTTAGTAGAACAAAATCTCCTAATAAAAATTCAAAATGGATAAACATTTTGAAAAAAAAATCTACCAAGCCTAATAGTCATCATTTTTTTACTATTAAAAACAGATCTGTTTTCACTCATGTCAGACTAAACATTTTTCCTGATGGAGGTGTTGCAAGGTTAAGAATTTATGGAGAAATGATTGTAAATAAAAAGTTTGGTAAAAAAACTATAAATCTTACTTCTGTTTTAAATGGATCAACGCCTATAGCTTGTAATAATGAACATTTTGGAAGAGCGGAAAATATTTTAGCCCCAGGATCTGGAAAAAATATGGGAGATGGTTGGGAAACAAGGAGAAGTAGAGGAAAAAATTATGATTGGCTAATTTTAAAGTGTGCTACTTCAGGTAAAATTGGAAAGATTCAAATTGATACTCATCATTTTAAAGGTAACTATCCAAATAAATGTTCGCTTCAAGCAGCAAATTTAAATGGTAAAATTTCTACAAAAAACATAATTAATAAATCAAAAAATTGGAAGCTTTTGTTAAATAAAGTAAAATTAAATCCACATAAAAAGCACAACTTTAGCAATAGGCTTATGAAAAATAAAAAAATTAATTACATAAGAATAAATATTTATCCAGATGGAGGTATTTCAAGAATAAGAGTTTTTGGAAAGGCAGATTAATGGAAATTACAATTGAACCTAAACCTATAAATAAAGAAAATTTCTCTAAGTATGGAGAATTGGTTTCCACAGAAGGCTTAAAATCTATTAATATTAACAACGGTTATGCAAAAAGATTTGATGAAGCGGTAAAGTTAGACACTCGTCAAGATAGAGGTGAAACAACTATTAGTATTTTTTCGGCTGTAAAAAGAACTTTTCCAATGAAAATTGACATGATGGAACAACACCCTTTGGGAAGCCAGGCTTTTATACCAATGAAAGAAACTACCTTTTTAGTTTTAGTTGCTCCTAAGAGTGATAAGCCAGATTTAAATAAAATTGAGTCATTTATAATTCCACCTGGTATAGGTATCAACTACAAAACTGGAACATGGCATTTTCCGCTTATATCTACCGAAGATATGAATTTTTTAGTTATAGATAGAAAAGGATCAGGAAATAATCTTAAAATTGAAAATTTTGATAAAGATCAAATTGTCCTAAAATACTAAAGCCCGCCGTATTTCTACGGCGAGCTTTTTATAAATTAATTTTTAATTATCTTTTGCTTCCTGATGAAATTGCTAAATGTACTATAGCACCAAGAGCTGCTCCAATCATCCAAGCATAGCCTCCGCCGCCACCTAAGTTAGCAAAGAAATCACCTAATGCACCAGGTAAAATATTTGGCCAAACAGAACCAATAGCAATGTAACCTGAAAGTATCCAAGCTATCATTCCTTTCATGTTGAAACCACCATTGTAGTGGTATTTTCCACGAGGATCTTCGCTGAATAAAGCATTTACATCTATTTTCTGCTGTTTGATTATATAGTAGTCTGTAATCATTATACCAAATACAGGTGCAAGTATTGCTCCAAGCGTATTAACAAATGGAAATATTCCCATTTTGGTAATAACTGCAACCCACATACCGCCAATGATGAATCCACAAATAGCAGTAATTAAACCGCCCATTCTGAAATCAATTTTACTCGGTATCAAGTTAGCCAAGTCATAAGCTGGAGGGATAAAGTTTGCAACCATGTTTATACCCACTGTTGCAGCAAAGAATGCAAATGCAGCAACAATTGTTAGTACCATGTTATCAACTTTTGCAACCATATCTGTTGGCTGAGCAACATACTCACCAAAAAGCGCGATCGTTCCACCTGTAATCATAAGTGTAATGAAAGAGAAGAAAATTACGTTACCTACTAAACCCCATAGGTTTCCTTTTTTCATTTCTTCTTCATTTTTTACGAATCTCGCAAAGTCACCGAAGTTAATTACAACAGCAGCAAAATATCCTACCATAATTGAAAATACAGCTAGGAAAGCTCCAAATGATCCCAGTCCTTCAAAACCACCTGAACGTTGTCCGCTAGAAAATATATTTCCAACTTCAGACAAAAGTCCGCCACCAGCTTTAGCCCAAATAGCTATCATTAAAAGAATCATAACTACATAAACTGCCGGTCCAGCAAAGTTCAAGAATTTTCTAACTAGATCAATACCTTGCCAGAATAAGTAAACTTGGAATACTGAAACAAATATGAAAGAAATCCACATTACTCCAGTCATGCCAAGAAACATTTCTGTGCCTGGATTGCCTGTTATTGCTGAAATAAGAAGCGCTACCGCTGTAGATGCTGCGTAAGTTTGTGCACCATACCAGAACATTGCAACAAGACCTCTGGCCATTGCTGGAAAGTTCGCACCGAAAACTCCCATACTAACTCTTGCAAATACTGGGTATGGAATTCCGTGTATAACACTTGGTTTACCTGAAAGGTTGACAAGCCACATGATAAAGAATCCAGCTAAAATTAAAGCTAGAAACACAGCCCAACCATTAAGCCCTGAGGCCAAAAACAAAGATGCAGCTAAAGTGTATCCAAACAAACTTTGCACATCATTGGCCCAAACGTTAAAGATTTCAAACCATCCCCATTTCTTTTGAGAACTTGGAGTTGGAGCTAAATCTTTATTATAGAGTTTTTTTGAGTTCATACATATCTCCTATGTTGATTAAAACTTTAAGTTTTTTTTTGACAATTAAAAGGTTAAAGAAGGTCCTGTTTATCTAAGTTTTTTTAAAAAAAACCTATATTGGACAAATTTTCTTCTTTAATTGATTCCGCTTAAAAAGCTTAAAATTACAGCTGAAAGGATTGTAGGGATAACCAAATTTTTTTTACTAAATAAAAAAATTGTTAAACAAATCACCAAAACTAAGAATCTAATAAATATATCGGATTCAGACAAAATTCCTGCTGGAAATATTATTAATCTGCTTAAAAGCGCCGCTAGTACAGAATAAGCAATGCAGTTAAACCAATGAAAAATCTTAGAATTTGCATTTAGTTGCTCCGAAGTTAGAGCTCCTAAAAATCTAGATAAAAAAGTTGCTAAAGAAGTAACTGTTATAACTAAAAAAATTGAGTAATTAATTTCCATTTTTCTCTCCAAACAAAAATGCTATTGTTCCAGCTGTTAAACCAGCAAGAAGTATGGACCATTCTGCAGAAAATAAATAAAAAACAGGTCCCAAAATCACACCGCCTCCTACTGCAATAATTATTCTTAAGGTTTTCATCGAACCAACTATCATACAAAAAAAGTAAACTGGATTAACGATTGCTAGACCTATCAACATATCTTTGTTTAAAAAGTCAGCAATTAGGTAACCAAAAAATGTTGTGAGAACTGCTGTAGACCATGTTCCCATTCCAATTCCCATCCAATAGTCTATACGGTATTTTTTATCTATTTTTTTATAACCATCTTTTGCTATTAACCAAGATGAAATTGCTAAAAAATGACATGACAAATAGTATTTCCATTTAGGTTGGGATTTGTGTTTTAATAAAGGGAACAATGAAACTGTCATAGGATAAAGTCTAAAATTAACTAACCAAACTGCTAAAAAAATATTAATCAGAGAAGCGCCTATTAAAAATGACTCTGCCATTACTAATTGACCAGGTAATGCATAAGTAAAGAAACTTGAGGCAACACTTTGTTCAAGATTGAACCCGGCATCTCTGAGTAAAGCTCCTAAAGCAATAAAACATGCAGCTAAAGGGATTGCAGGACTTCTGACACCACTAAGTGCTCTTAAACCTTGAAAAAAAATTTTTTGATTAATCATTAGCCTCCTAGAAACAATCTACCAACATCAGGATTTTTAAGAAGATCGTCTCCTTTTCCCGCAATAGCAGTTTGTCCAGAAACTAATACATAGCCGATGTCTGCAAATTCAAGACCTTTTTTTGCATTCTGTTCAACCATAATAATTGTTTTTTTTTCATTTTTCTGAAGATCATTAAGTATCTCGAAAACCATATCGATATATCTTGGCTCTAAACCAATTGATGGTTCATCAACCAAAAGAATTGAAGGTTTCATTACTAATGCCCTTGATATTTCTAATAATCTTCTTTCGCCTCCCGATAAAACTTTAGCTGGTTGACTTCTTCTGTTTCTTAATCTTTCATATTTTTTAAAAATTCTTTCAGCTTCTTCGTAAGCTTCGTCTTGTTTTTCTTTAATAAATCCGCCCATTAATAAATTTTCCTCAACTGTCATGTCTGGAAAAACAGAATTGTCTTGTAAAATATAGGCGATACCAACAGATTGTAACTTTTCAGCTGGTGTTAAGTTTGTAATTTCTTTCCCATCAATTTCGATCTTCCCAGAAAAAATGTTTGTGAATCCGTAAATAGAATGAAGTATTGTAGATTTGCCTGCTCCATTTGGACCAATTAAGCATAATGACTGAGCTCGACTTACTGTTAAATCAAAGTTGTGCAAAATTTCCATTTTACCGTATCCCGCTGATAGTCCTCTTATAGTTAAATGAACATCTTTTGGAGATAGTTTTTTTAACTCTTCTGAACCTGGTGCTTTTCCTAAAACTTCATATTGGTTAGCCATTATTGTGCTCCTAGATAAGCGTCCACAACTCGCTTATCATTTTTTATTTGATCAGGTGAGCCTTCTGCTAAAAGTTTGCCGTGAGCTAAACAAAAAATACTTTGAGCTAAACTCATTATAACTTTCATATTGTGTTCTATTACTAGCAAAGTTATTCCGTAATCTTTATTAATCTTTATCAATCTATCTATAATTCCATTAATTAAAGTAGGGTTTATACCAGCTGTTGGTTCGTCTAATAAAAGCATTTTCGGTTCATTCATTAATGCCATTGCTAATTCCAAAAGTTTTTGTTGGCCAAATGACAAATCTCCAGCTCTTAATTTTCTTTTTTGATAAAGGCCTACAAAATTTAAAAGATTTTCAGCTCTTTCTGTTAATTCAGAAGGAATTTTAGAAAATATTTTTGTAAATCCTTGATCGCTCGCCTTATGACTTATTAGCATATTTTCTACGCAATTTAATTTGCTATAAATTCTAGTTTGTTGGAAAGTTCTTAGTAAGCCTAATTTAGCAACTACGGGTACCGGTAATTCTGAAACCTCTTTGTTATCAAATTTAATAGAACCTTTATCAATCGGGTGTGTTCCAACAATTGAATTAAATAAAGTAGTTTTGCCTGATCCATTTGGTCCTATTAATCCCACGATTGATCCTTGTTTAACATTCAAAGAGATATCAACGTTAGCTTGAACACCGCCAAAAGATTTACTGACATTTTTTACTTCTAAAATACTCATTTTAATTCCACCTGTGCTTTACGATCTTTTTCATCAACAACTTCCCCAAATCTTTCAGGGTACTTTTCTCTTAACCAACCCATTAGCCCTTCTGGGAAATAAATTACTATCACAACAATTAAAACTCCTAATGCAACGTACTGCCAACCTAATATGAAAGTCCAGAAACCCTCTTTTAAAAAATGAAATAAAGTAGCTCCAATTACAGGTCCCCATAAAGTTCCTTTGCCTCCAAGGATTGCCATTAAAACCATGAACACTCCCATCTCTCTTCCATCAAAAGCAACATCAGTAGAGTCTATATAACCAATAAGTCCGCCCATAATTCCTCCGGCAAGACCACAGAAAAATGCGGATACCATCCAGCCAACAATTTTATATTTCATTGTCTGAATACCCATGGCTTCAGCTTTGTCCTCATTATCTCTAATTGCGTTTAAAATTAATTTAAATCTTGATCCATAAATCCATTTAACAAAAATAAAAGTTGCAATTAGCATAATAAAACTTAGAAAGTAAAAAAACTTTCCTCTAGCTTCAGGGTCAACTATATCTTTTGGAAACGGTGGAGTAGTAAAACCTTGGCCTGCTCCAATGATTTCTATTCCTCCAGCAATTTCACCTGCTGCGATACCTAAACCTAAAGTACAAATTGCAAAGTAATGTCCTCTTAATCCTAAAATTGCATATCCAATTAAACCTGCAACAATTGTTGGTATGATAGCTGCAACTAACAAACCAAAACCCATACCTTGAAAAAATTGTGTTGTTGTATGCTCAAATGTTTTTTCTCCACCACTTTCTGTCCATTCTGCTAAAGGGAAAAACATACCAACCTGAACAGATGCGCATAAATACATTCCAAGACCATAGAAAAGAATATTTCCAAAAGAATTGTAACCCATTTCTCCACCTTGTAGGTTCCAAGTCATTGCCAATACTATTAAAACGCAAAGTATTGTTAACTGAACTTTAAATGCAGGAAATATATAGGGTGCTGCTAAACCTAAAATAATTAAACCAACATACAAAATTAAATCTTTTTGCTTCATTTATTTTAAATACTCCCTTTTTCTTGAAAGTTTAAATCTTCTATAAACAAGTATTAAAACTAGAAGCATGAACACAGAACCTATTCTGAATTCTGTACCTAAAATATAATCAGCAAATTCCTCAAAAACTCCAAGTCCCATACCTGAAAGAGCAACTGCAGGTAAATTTCCTAATCCAGCTACAATTACAATCATGAAAGATCTTACCGTATATGGTAATCCAACATATGGATGGAGTGTAAAGGTGATTGCGATTAAAGCGCCAGCAACACCACAAAGTGCAGCGTTAATTCCAAATGTTGCTGCATAAACTTTTTCAGTATCAACACCTAAGATCTTTGCTGCTCTAGCATTTTGTGCTGTAGCTCTAATAGCTCTACCCAATTTTGATTTCTTCATATAAATAACTAATATCACTGCATATAAAAGACTTATAAAAGCTGAAAATATTTTTGAATTTGGCAAGGTAACAGAATTGTCAAATAACATTGTTGTTCCATATTCTGATTGTGCAACTACTACGTCTGCACCAAATATAAAATTCATTAATTGTTGAAATACAATTGCAATACCAAAAGTTGCTAAAATTGAAATGAAAAGGTCTCTATCCACTACTTTGTTAATGACAAGTTTGTATAAACCCCAGCCAACAAAATACATTATGATAGGCGAAACAATTACTCCCCAGCCAGGATGAATTCCAGCGAGATACATGCTGTAAGCAATATATCCTCCTAAAATTACTAAATCACCTTGAGCAATATTTATTATATTCATTACGCCCCATTGAAGAGCCATGCCATATGCGATTAATGCAAATAAAATTCCTAACAAGATTCCATCCAAGGAAGCTTGGACCATTAAAATCGGAGCCTGAAAAATCAAAAAATCCATAAAAAATCTTTAAAAAAAATGCCCCCTAAAATTTAGGGGGCATTTAATAAAATACTTATAAAGTATTAGCCTCTTTCAGACCACTTAGGGATCGGGTGAAAGAATTTGTCAGAAGCCCATTTTGTTGGAGCAACAACTTTATTCTCACACACATCACCTTTACATCTTACTTGGAACAAGATCATTGGCTTAGCAGTGTTTTGACCACCAGGTCCAAATTTAATATTTCCATAGAAAGTTTGCATTTCAGTAGTCTTTAAAGCATCTCTTACTTTGTCTCTGTCAAAAGAATTTGCTCTTTCGAACGCATCTTTAAACACTAACAAAGCTGCAGATGACTCAGCTGATTGATATGGTGGAGCATAACCAAATTCTTTTTTAAAGTCTTTGTCATACTTTTTACCACTACCAAAAAACTTATCTTTATAGCTTAAGTTTTTATGCCACTGAGAGGCACATAGTGCATACTCTGACTTCTTTCCGTGTTGTTTAGAAAGTTTTGCAGCATCACAGTGTGTCATTGCTAACATAGGAACATCTACTTTCATTTCAGAAATTTGTCTGATTGCAGTTAATGCTCCTTTAGTGTGACCAGATACAACAAGTACATCAGGCTTAGTTGCTTTAACTTTAGCCAATGTAGCGGCCATATCATTTAACTCTTTTGGCAATTTGTCATCAATAATGATTTTAGATCCAGTTCTTTTTGCAGCATCTAAGATTCCAAGTCTCACGTCTTGTGAGAAAGCATCTTGTTCAAATGCTTGCGCAATTTTAACTGGCTTACCACCATTTTTTTCAACAGCAAGATCGATTGCTACTTCAAGGTATTGGTTTGCAGGTGATAAAACCGCAAATAAATATTTATATCCTTTTGTAAATAAAGATCTTGATGCACCATTTGCTTCTACCATAGGAATTTTATATTTCTCGGTTACTGGTGCAATGGCCTTCGTTAAACCTGAACTGTATGGTCCAAGCATATAATGAACACCATCTTGTTTGATTAATCTTTCAGCTAACTGAGCAGCTCTTTTAGGATTTGATTCATCGTCATAATAAATGATTTCAAATTTATAACTTTTTCCTCCAACTTTTACACCACCCATTTTATTAATTCTTTCAACGGCCATATTGTAACCATTTTGAGTGTGTACTCCATTAGAAGAATATTTTCCTGTAAGAGATATCGCAGATCCTAACACTATGTATTCGCCTTCAACTTTTGCAAAAGAAGAAGAGATACTAGCTAGTGATAAAGTGATAGCAGAAAGAAATGTAATAAATAGTTTTGTTAATTTATTCATTTTTATTCCCCTTTGTTAATTAATTAATTAATAATTTATTAAAGCAACTTTTGGCTTTTTTAACAACAGGTTAAAAAATAAAATTAGGTTCTAAATGCCACGGTAACGGCAATGATTACAAGAACACACGCTGAGATTGTATTTAATGTTCTCGGATTCCCTTTTAACCATTCAGATATTCTTCCAGCGGCAAGACCATAAATCATTAAACTTAGAAAATCTAAAACAAGCCAGGTGATTGTTAGAATTAAAAATTGTGAGATAACATTATTATCAAAATTAATAAATTGAATAAAAACAGTAGAAAAAAAAACTAAAGCTTTCGGGCTTAATCCTGCTACTAAAAATCCATCCCTATACATTGCTAAATTACTTTTTAGTTCTTTTTTTTCTGAACCCAAATCTTTGATCTTTAAAGTAACAGTTTCATAAGCAAGATACAAAATATACAGAATCCCTGCCCATTTTAAAAATACATAAATTTCTGGTTTTTCAATAAGCAAAGTGCCAATAACAAATGTAACCAAAGTTGCTTGAACAGCGTTTGCAGAAATATCTCCAAAAGCAGTCCAAACAGATTTTTTTAAACCATAATTAATAGTATTTGAAACAATCACAACTCTTGGAGGTCCAGGTGTGATAAAAAGAAACAGCAACAACTGGACATATATAAAGTAATTTTCGGGGAACATAATGTAGAGTATATATTTTTTTATGAAGAAAAGAAGTCTTATTCCAGAAACAAGAGTTAAAAATCCTGAGCCAAAAAAAAAACAAGACGGTTGGATTATTTGGGCCGCTTGGGCTGATCGAATTACATTTGAAGAGATCAAAGAAAAAACAGGAAAATCAGAGTCCGAGGTTATAAAAATAATGCGAAGAAGTTTAAAGCCTTCTTCGTTCAGACTTTGGAGAAAAAGAATTCATAATAAGAGTATTAAACATAGAAAGAAATTTAAATTGTCTAGAAAAAAAATGGTTGAAAAAATTAAAATAGATCATATGTATTAGATATGAAAAAGGTAACAATGTATTCTGGAACACCATGCTCATATTGTGAAGCTGCAAAAGCTTTGCTTAAAAGTAAAAATATTCCCTTTGACGAAATTGACGTTTGGAAAAGTAAAGATAAAGCAAAAGAGATGCTGCAAAGAACAAATGGCGCAAGAACTATTCCTCAAATATTTATTGGGGACCACTACATTGGTGGAAACGACCAACTTCAAGCCGCTAATAGAAGTGGAGAGTTAGATAAACTTTTAGCCTAAAGTTGTAAGAAAAGGAAAATTTGTCAAAATAAAATAACTAATTACCTGAATTTGATTAGTTAAAATTAAAACTCCTGTAATAAGCAAAATTATTCCACCCATCTTTGTTACTCTGCCGTAATATTTACTGAAGCCTTTTTTTGAATTTAAAAATACACTCATAAAATAACCTGACAAAATAAATGGAATAGCAAGTCCTAGTGAGTAAAATAAAAGTAAGATAAAGCCTTTGTTAACTGTTGCTTCGGTTGCTGACAAAGCAAGAATTGATCCTAAAACTGGACCAATGCAAGGTGTCCATCCAAATGCAAAAGCTGCGCCCACTATAAAAGGGAAAGCATAATTGTCCTTGTAAGATTTAGTCTGAATTTTTTTTTCTTGATTAAGTAAACTTAAGTTTAAAACTCCAAGTAATTGAAGTGAAAAGAGTATTATAATTAAACCAGCAACTATTCTTAGTTCGTTTGAGAAAAATAATAATACATTTCCAATGAATGATGCAGCAACTCCAAGAGATATAAAAATTGATGAAAATCCTAAACAAAAAAGAATAGTTTTTATTAAAACAACTCTTTTATCTTTCTCTATTTCATCTAATTTTTTTCCAGTGATATAAGAAATATATCCAGGAATAATTGGAAGTACACAGGGAGATAAGAAGCTTATAAGCCCAGCACCAAATGCAATGAACAATTTAGCAATCATGTAACCTTTATATTTGCCTTTGTTACTAGTGGCAATTACAATAATGTCATGGTCTTTAAATATATCGGATTTATATTCACTCTACTTTGGGCTTATACTTTCATTAGAGCTCAGGGAATTTTTGGTAAAAAGGCTGGAATTCTTTTTACAATCTTTATCTCTAAAATTTCTTGGATTACTTTCATAATCGCCTGCTACTATGGAATAAAAAACTTTTCTTTTTATTATGCTCTTGGAGGCATAGCGTTTAGCATAATTGCTGTTCATTTAGTTTTTAATAAGCTTGCTACATACATCAAAGATAAAATAAATGATGATGAAAAATTGCTGAAAATAAAAACTGTAGCAGAGTACTTAATTATTACTTTAATTGTTTATTATATTTTTATTTAACTCTTTAAAAATCTATTGTTTTTTTAGAACCGTCAGCCATAGTAAATTCGGCTTTTTTCTCTGAAATTAACTTCATAGAATTAAATCCATCAACTTCTTCTATAAATTCATTTAGTTTTTTTCTTGCGCCCTTGCCCATTTTCATTCCTGGCGCGTTAACACCTACATCTATGATTACTTCTGCTCCATTTGCAAAAGCATTAATATAAGTTGGTATAACTCTGCATTTCCCTAACATAGCTTCTGTTACCCAAATAGGTTTGTTAATGTTTAAGCTTTTTAATAAATCTAAGAATTCATCTACCCAAAATTCTTTATCACATTGTCCCTCAGGAGGAGTTATGTGGTGTATAGCGGCTATATCAAAATGATCTTTGATTTTTGGTAAAGCTGATTTCCAATATCTTTTGTTTTCCGGAAACATTCCGGCAGCACCAGCCATAACAATCACAGCGTCTTTTTGTTTTGATTTTATTATTTCTGAAGAAAAATTAAAAATTTCAACAAAATCCTCTTCTTTGCCTTTAAAAAACATTTTAAACTCAGGCTCGTTCATTATTTGCCAATGTTTAATTGGCTTAGTTAAGCCTGGCATATCATTTTTACCGTCACCATCATAACGGTCTACTAATTTTATAAGAAAATTTTTATAATTTTCCATTGAACAAGGTTTGCTTAAATATTTTGTAAATCTTTTTCCAAATGGACTTCTAGCCTTTTTTCTCTTGCATGATTTTTGTTCCCAGTTTGCATGCGGCCAAATAGTTGCTAAAATCTTTTGATTGTGATCTTGTGCGTAAGAAACATATTTATCTGTTTCTTCCCAAGAGAAAACTCCTTGTTCTTTTTCAATTCCATTCCAAATAAAGGGTCCAGGATGAGGTCTAACCCACTTACCATCTTTGCCTCGCATCCTTTCATCACGCATCTCTGTTAGATCGCCAAATCTTGATTCTCCATAAAGAAAACTAGAGCTAAAAACTAAACAGAGTAAAGTTAATAAAAGTTTTTTCATTAATTTAAAGTTAATTTCTTTAAACAACTAGATCAATATAAAGTTCTATTTATTTTTTTGGCTTAAAAGTAAGACAAATACCGTTATTACAGTATCTTTTGCCTGTAGGTTGTGGTCCATCATCAAATATATGTCCGTGATGTCCGCCACATTTTTTACAATGATATTCTGTTCTTGGATAACCAATGAGAGTGTCAGTTTTTGTTTCAAAAACATTAGGTAAAGACTGATAAAAAGATGGCCAACCTGATCCACTTTCATACTTAGTTTTAGACTCAAAAAGTTTAGTTCCACAGCCTACACAATAATAAGAACCTTCCCTCTTTTCATGATTTAAAGAACTTGAACCAGGAGCTTCAGTGCCCTCTTCATAAAGTATATATTTTTGTTCTGACGTTAACTTTTTATCCATTGTCTTAATTTATATCACTTATAGCCGCTTTAAAATGAAGCAAATTGTTATTGACTTATAGGTTTCAAGTCTAATATAATTCCTGCTGTAGCGCTGATTTAAAACAAATTGCGAGCGCTTTATAAAATCCGCTAAAGCGACTAAGTCTTTGACCACCGCTTTAGTCGGTGGTTTTTTTTTGAATTTTCAAAATTTAACCGGGCATTTGAACTGTATTGTACGCCTGACATTTTGTCGAAGTACTAAAAAGGAGGAGAAAAATGGCTAACTTTAAACATCCGGAAACTATTGGTTTACACGGAGGTGAGTACAGAAGCGATCCAGCTACAACAGCAGTAGCGGTTCCAATTTACCAGACATCTTCTTATCAATTTAAAGATGCAGAAACTGCTGCAAATTTATTTGGTTTGAAAGAATTTGGTAATATTTACACGAGGATCATGAATCCAACATGTGATGTTCTTGAAAAAAGAGTTGCCGCTTTAGAAGGTGGATTAGCTGCGGTAGCAGTTGGTTCAGGCCAAGCTGCATCTGCATTTTGTGTACAGAACGTTTGTCAAGCTGGTGATAACATAGTTTCATCAACTGACTTATATGGTGGAACGGTAAACTTATTTAAAAATACTTTAGGTATGCAAGGTATTGAAGTTAGGTTTGCTGACCCTTCTGATCCTAGAAACTTTGAAAAGTTAACGGATGAAAAAACAAGAGCTTATTACGGAGAGTCTTGTCCTAATCCCTACCTAAGAGTATTTCCAATTAAAGAAGTTGCTGACATTGGAAGAAAGCGTGG
The DNA here is from genome assembly GCA_902567685.1 of uncultured Pelagibacteraceae bacterium. GTDB lineage: Bacteria > Pseudomonadota > Alphaproteobacteria > Pelagibacterales > Pelagibacteraceae > Pelagilacustribacter. The sequence goes on from CACFNH010000002.1 coordinate 74,177, forward strand.
TATCCCACTAATAATTGATAACACTGCTTCTCCAGTAATTTGCAAACCCATAGAACATGGTGCTGCTGTTGTGATGCATTCTTTAACAAAATACATCGGAGGTCATGGAACTTCTATTGGTGGAATTATTGTTGATGGAGGAAATTTTGACTGGACTGCGAATCCAAAAAGACAACCTTTATTTAACCAAGAAGATCCGAGTTATAAAGGAGCTGTTTGGGGAAGAGATGTTCCTAAACTGACTGGAGCTAATGTTGCTTTTGCTATTAGAGCTAGAGTGGTTTTACTTAGAGATTTAGGAGCACCACTTAGTCCGTTCAATGCTTTCCAAATTATACAAGGCTTGGAAACTGTAGCTATAAGAATGAAACAACATTGCAGTAATGCAGAAAAAGTTGTTAAATTTTTAGAGACACAGAAAAAAGTTAAAAATGTAATCTATCCTACAAACCATCAAGGTGAGATTAAGGATAGAGCTAAAAAATATATGAAGGGTGGATATGGCTCATTAGTTGGAATGGATGTTGGAACTAGAGAAGCTGGTTCTAAGTTCATAGACAATTTAAAAATGCTTTATCATGTTGCAAATATTGGAGACGCTAGAAGTTTAGCAATTCATCCTGCAACTACAACTCATAGTCAACTTAACGATAAAGAGTTGTTAGCAGCTGGTGTAACCCCAGGTTATGTAAGACTTTCTATAGGTATCGAACATCCTGACGATATTATTGGAGATATTAAGCAAGCTTTAGCTGCATAAACTAATTTACATGTTGATACGTCAAGCACTTAACTTGACGTATCAAAACGATGTATTAAAAAGAATCTAAATGAGTAGAGTATTTTTAGTCTATGGTCACTATAACGACAAATCTTTTAATGCTGCTATAAAAGAAACTTTTATAGAAACTGCAAAACAAAAAGGTCATGAGATAGACTGTGTAGACCTGTATAAAGAAAAATTTGATCCCGTTTATGCTGGTGAAGATCCTACTCCTGATGTTTTAGATCATAGAAAAAGAATTGAAAAATGTGGCACAATAGTTTTGATTGCTCCAATTTGGAATTTTAGAATGCCTGCAATTGTTGAGGGATGGATTGATAAAGTTTTAGCTCCACCTTGGGCTTTTAGGTTTAAAAGGTTAGTTGGTAATTATGGATATCCTCTAGGAAATTTAAAAGACAAAAAAGCCATAATATTTTGCACTTATGGCTCGCCAAGATTAGCGGTAACTACATTTTTTTTAAATTTACCAATAAGGAGATTAAAAAGAGGAGTTTTTCACATATGCGGAATAAGAAATATTAATTATAGAAGATATTTTGCTGTTCCGTTTGTTAGTGAAAAAAAAAGAAAAGAGTTTTTAGAAGATGTTAAAAAAACTGCAAATAAATTATGATTAAATTATTAAAACTTTCAATAATAATATTTTTTTTAAAACTGAGTTTTTTAAAAGCAGAAATAATTAAACCGAGTATTGAAATTGACCCTACGCAAGTTGTTAAAATACAGCTGACTGGATTAATGAAAAATGACTCACCTTACAAGGATAAGGGTATTGAACAAACTTGGGAGTTTGCCCATCCAAATAATAAAAAGTTTACAGGTCCGCTAAATAAATTTAAAGAAATGATAAAAGGTGATTCTTATAAGATGCTTATAGATCATGAAAATCATGAGGTTAAACAAATTTTTTCTAACAATGAGGTAGTTGTTTTTGAAGTAATCATTATGGATATAGATAAGAAATATTTTAAATTTAAATGGCAGGTTGAAAAATATTTAAATAACGGCCCTCTTGAAAACTGTTGGCTGACAACAGTTGTGTCGCAACCAGTGCCTATGGGAGCGTCTATATAAATATTTTAATCATTTAAATCTGGATTAAATTATCATATTCTAATTATTAAAATATATGAAATCAAAAGCTAAAGTAGTTGTTGTAGGTGGAGGTGTAGTTGGAGTAAGCGCACTTTACCACTTGGCTAAAAAAGGTTGGTCAGATGTTGTTTTGGTTGAAAGAAAAGAATTAACATCAGGTTCAACGTGGCACGCAGCAGGTTTATTGCCTCTTTTCAACATGAGTTATTCTGTGGGTCAACTTCATAGATACGCGGTTAAGCTTTACAAGTCATTAGAAGAAGAAACAGGAAAAAAAGTCGGATTTAGTGTGGTATCAAATATTCGTTTAGCTCAAACAAAAGATCGTATGGATGAATACCATCAGTATGCTGGTGTTGCAAAAACGATCGGAGTAAATGTAAAATTTTTAAAACCAGAACAAGTAAAAGAAATTTGGCCTTTGTGTAATATTGAAGGTTTGGTTGGAGCTATTCAGCATCCTGAAGATGGTTACATTCAGCCTGCGGATCTAACTCAGTCTTTAGCAGCAGGCGCGAGAAGCAGAGGAGCAGAAATTTATAGAAATACAACAGTCACAGGTATTAAACAAACTAAAGATGGTTGGGTTGTACAAACTGATAAGGGTGACATTACTTGTGAGCATGTGATCTCATGCAGTGGAAACTTTGCTAGACAAACTGGTCGTATGGTTGGATTAGAAATACCAGTTATCCCTGTAGAACATCAGTTCATTGTTACTGAACCTCATCCAGAAATTCAAAAAAGAAAAAAAGAAGGCAAACCAGAAATGGGTGTGCTTAGAGATAGTGACTACTCATGGTATATGAGAGAAGAAGCTGGAGGTCTTTTACTTGGTCCTTATGAAAAAGGAGCACCATGTTGTTATGTAGATGGCCCTTCAAAAGATAGTGAGTATGAATTATTTCAAGAAGATTTAGATAGATTAGCTCCACATATAGAAGGAGCTATAAAAAGAGTTCCTGCTTTTGGGGAAGTAGGAGTTAAAAAAGTTTATAACGGTGCAATAGCCTATACACCTGACGGGAATCCTATTGTAGGTCCGGCATGGGGACTTAAAAATTTTTGGATAAATGAAGGACATAGTTTTGGAATTACAGCTGCAGGTGGTGCGGGATGGCAGCTTGCTGAATGGATTATTGATGGCGAACCAACGATTGACATGCTTGGTGTAGAACCTAGAAGATATGGTTCTTACGCAACTAAGTCATATTTAAAAGAAAAAAATGAAGAAGCTTATGCAAATGTTTTTACCGTTCATTATCCTGATGAAGAAAGAGAAGCGGGTCGGCCACTAAGACAAGCTCCTTGTTACGATCGTTTAAAAAAATTAGGAGCAGTTTTTGGTGCAAAATTTGGATGGGAAAGAGCTAATTTTTTTGCAAAAAAAGGAGAGAAACAAGAAGATGATTGGTCATTTAGAAGATCTAAATGGTTTAAAAATATCGAAGATGAATGCAAAAATGTTAGAGAAAATGTTGGTCTGTTAGATATGACGGCTTTTGGCAAATGTAGAATTAAAGGTCCAGGAGCAGAAGAATTTTTGGATAAATTGGTGGCTAACAAACTTCCAAAAAAAATTGGACGTATAAATCTCTGTCATGCACTAAATACAAAAGGCGGAGTTCATTCTGAATTTACAATTATGAGAGAGGCAGAAGATAGCTTTTATTTAGTTTCTGCTGGTGCTTTTCAAAGATTAGATCATGATTGGATACATAAATGGATGCCGAAAGATGGAACAGTTCAATTTGAAAATTTAACTAATAGTATGGGTGTTCTTGTGGTTTCTGGACCAAAAGCAAGACAGTTAATGCAAAAAGTTTCTAAAGCAGATTTTTCCAATGATAAATTTAAATGGTTAAGTGCACAAAATATTAATATTGGTTTAGCTCCTTGTAATGCGATGAGGGTAAACTTTGTTGGAGAGCTAGGGTGGGAATTACATCATCCTATTGAATACCAAAATCATATATTTGATAAATTAATGGAAGCGGGTAAAGATTTAGGTCTTAAACCATTTGGTATTAGAGCTATGAATAGTTTAAGAGTAGAAAAATCTTATAAATTAGTCGGAACAGAACTATCAATCGAATATTCTCCTTATGAGTCCGGCCTAGATAGATTTATACATCCAAATAAAGGAGATTTTATTGGACGTGCGGCATTAGATAAATGGAGAGCAAAAGGATTTTCAAATAAATTGGTGACTATGGAAATACATGATATTTCAAATGCTGATGTCCTAGGAAACAATCCTATTTATGATAATGGAAAAGTGGTCGGTAGAGCTACTGGCGGAGACTTTGGTTTTAGATTAAATAAATCTTTGGCTTTAGGAATGGTAAAACCTGAACTGGCAAAAGTTGGACAAAAATTAGAAATTGATATACTAGGTAAAATGCACAAAGTTTCTATTATTGAAGATTCTCCATACGACTCAGAAAACAAATTACTAAGAGCTTAAATGAAAATCTTAGTCGCCGTTAAAAGAGTTATTGATTACAACGTTCAAATTAGAGTTAAAGAAGATGGCTCGGGTGTTCACACAGATAACGTTAAAATGTCAACTAATCCTCCTGATGATAATGCAATCGAGGAAGCAGTAAAACTTAAAGAGTCAGGCAAAGTTAAAGAAGTTGTTGCAGTTACAGTAGGTGAAGAAAAAGCACAAGAAACTGTTAGAAAAGCTTTAGCTGTAGGCGCAGATAGAGGAATTCATGTTAAAGCTGATAGCTATATTGAACCTCTAGGCATTGCAAAAATTTTAAAAAAAGTAGTAGAAAAAGAAAAACCAGATATGGTTTTTCTAGGCAAGCAAGCTATAGATGATGACTGTAATCAGACAGGTCAAATGTTGGCTGCGATGTTAAATTGGCCACAAGCAACTTTTACATCCAAAGTTAATTTAAAAGATAAAGCTATGGAGATAGTGAGGGAGATTGATGAAGGTTTAGAAACTTTAGAGGTGAATTTACCTGCTGTAGTTACTTGTGATTTAAGACTTAATGAGCCCCGTTTTGCATCTTTACCAAACATTATGAAAGCAAAGAAAAAACCTATAGATCAAATGATTGCAAAAGATTTAGGTGTAGATATTGCAAATAGAATTCAACAGTTAAAAGTAGAAGAACCGCCTAGGAGAAAAGGTGGAGTCAAAGTTTCAAGCGTAGCAGAATTAGTAAGCAAACTTAAAAATGAAGCGAAGGTAATATAATGTCCGTCTTGTTAATAGCAGAGCACGATAATTCAACTTTAAAAGTATTTACATTAAATGCTATTAGCGCAGCTTCAAAAATGGATGCAGATATCCATGTTTTAGTTGCTGGAAGCGGATGTGAAAATGTTTCAAAAGAAGTTGCCGCAGTTCCTTTGGTAAAAAAAGTTTTAATTTGTGACTCACCCAATTATAAAGATTATTTGCCTGAAAACTTAGCTCCGTTAGTATCAAAACTTGCTGAGAAATATGATCATATCGTTGCATCAGCTAATACTTTCGGAAAAAACTTTATGCCAAGAGTGGCTGCTGCATTAGATGTTTCCCAAGTAAGTGATGTTATTAAAGTTAATAGTCCAGATACTTTTCTTAGACCTATTTATGCTGGTAATGCATTTGCAACAGTCAAAAGTAATGACAAAAAGAAGTGTGTAACGATTAGACCAACTTCTTTTGATCCTGCTCCAAAAACAGGAGGATCGGCACAAGTTGAAAAAGTTGAGGCAGTAGCTGTACCCAATGTTTCAAAATTTATTAAAAGAGAAGAAACAAAATCTGAAAGACCTGAGCTTGGAACTGCTAGAGTAGTAATTTCTGGTGGAAGAGGAATGGAAAATGCAGATAATTTTAAACTCATAACTGCGATAGCCGATAAACTAAATGCTGCGGTTGGTGCATCTCGTGCAGCTGTAGATGCAGGATACATAAGCAACGACCATCAAGTTGGACAAACAGGAAAAGTAGTTGTTCCAGATTTATATATTGCTGTTGGAATCTCTGGGGCAATTCAACACTTAGCAGGTATGAAAGAGAGTAAAATAATTGTCGCAATTAACAAAGATGGTGAAGCTCCAATTTTTAGCGTTGCTGATTATGGTTTAGAGGCAGACTTGTTTAAAGCTCTTCCTGAATTTTTAGCAGAATTAAATAAACTCAATACTATCCAAAAATAATTTAGTTAAGTACTTTGGCTTTAGCCTTTTCAAATTCTTCTTTTGTAAGAACTCCAGACTTATATAGTTCGTTTAAATCTTTTAACTTTTTCAAGACATCTTTATCAACATTAGTTTGTTTAATTTCTTCCCTTTGAAGTTCCAATCTATGATGTTTTTTTGCTCTCATAAAATCTTCAAACTTGATATGTTCTTGTTCAGCTTCTTTTATAAATTTGTTTACAAATTCTTTTTTTTTCGGATATTTGTCTAAATTTACTTTGTTGTATTCAGTATTATTTTCATCTCCAGTTATTGTTTTGCCAGCTCCATAAAATTCTGGGTTCATATAATGAATAAACATAGACAATCTTCCACCAGCTAAAGTTGAAAAGTAAAGATGTTCTCTAGAAACTAATATTTTGGGAGCTTCAAACATTTTGCCAGCTCTTGATTTAAATTTTGCATCTTGAAGTAAAGTCCAGGGATATTCCAGAACTATTCTTGTATTCATTTTTTTTCTCACATCAGTATATCTAACTACTAAACAGTTAATAGTGGTGCCTTTAATGTAAGATTTTATATAATATTTATCTTCTGTTTCATAACAACCATCATATGGATTCTCAATAAAGTTTGATCTTAGCCAAGGCGCTACCACTTCCATAAGAGCACTGCTACCTATGGAAACATCTCCTATTTCTATAGCTCCCTTAAGCTTTCCGTCTTCAATTTGGGCAAATGCTCTTGCATGATATACGATTCCATAAACTTCCCATGTCAGTTCTCCAATATAAGTCCATAGTCCTTCGGGTAAAGTATGATTCTTTCCCATGATCCTTACGTCTCCCTCATAGGTTTGATCATAAACAAAGATTTCCCTGGAATGTAGTGAGGGGCTATAAAAAAATAAAGTTATAACTATGATTGTTAGAAACTTTTTCATAATAAAAATTCTATGATATAAGTTTTTACATGTCTAGAGAATCAATGCAATATGATGTGGTGATAGTTGGCGCAGGACCAGCAGGATTATCTACGGCTATTAAATTAAAACAGCTCGATCCTAAATTGAATGTTTGTATTCTTGAAAAAGGATCAGAAGTTGGAGCTCATATTTTAAGCGGAAATGTATTTGAAACTAAGGCGCTTGATGAATTATTACCTAAATGGAAAGAAGAAGGAGCACCTGTTAAAACAAAAGTTTCTAAAGAAAAATTCTTATTTTTAGGAAAAAATTCCTCTTTGAGTTGGCCAACTTGGCTTTTACCTTCGGTACAAAAAAATCATAAAAATTATATTATTAGTCTTGCTAATCTTTGCCGTTGGTTAGCTGAACAAGCTGAAAAGCTTGGTGTTGAAATATTTCCAGGATTTCCAGCTAGTGAGGTTCTTTATAATGAAGATGGATCTATAAAAGGTGTAGCCACTTTAGATATGGGTTTAGATAAAGATGGAAACAAGAAAGAAGGCTACCAAGAAGGAATGGAACTTCATGCCAAAGTTACTGTATTTTCTGAAGGTTGCAGAGGCCATTTAGGTAAAGAATTAATTAAAAAATTTAATCTTGATGAAGGTAAAAATCCTCAACAATACGGTATTGGTTTTAAAGAAATATGGGAAGTTAGTGAAGAACAACACCAAGAAGGTTTGGTTATGCATACAGCTGGATGGCCATTAGATAGTAAAACTTATGGAGGAAGTTTTGTTTATCATGCAGAAAAAAAACAAATTTATATTGGTTATGTGATCGGGTTAGATTATCAAAATCCTCATTTGTCACCTTTTGATGAGTTTCAAAGATTTAAAACTCATAAAGCAATTAGAAAAATGTTGGAAGGTGGAAAACGAATTGCTTTTGGAGCAAGAGCTTTGATTGAAGGTGGAATTCAAAGTTTACCTAAAATGCATATGCCAGGAGGATTATTGATTGGTTGCGATGCTGGAACTTTAAATATGCCAAAAATAAAAGGTTCTCATACTGCAATGAAAAGTGGAATGATTGCCGCTGAAACTATTATTGAACATATGAAAAATAAAAGAAAATTATCTTTCTACGAAGAACTATTTAAAAAAAGCTGGATTTATAAAGAGCTTCATGCTGCAAGAAATGTAAAACCAAGCTTTAGCTGGGGTTTAATACTTGGAATTATTTTCACAGGTTTGGATCAAATTTTATTTAGAGGAAAATTACCTTTTACTTTAAAACATAAACATGCTGACCACGAGTCTCTAAAACCAGCTAATCAAATGCCCAAAATAGAATATCCTAAACCAGATGGTAAACTTACTTTTGATAAGACAAGCTCAGTTTATTTAACTGGAACTAATCACACAGAAAATCAGCCAGTACATCTTAAATTAAAAGATCCTAATTTGCCTATTAGTTACACGTTAAAAGAATATGATGAACCTGCTCAAAGGTACTGTCCTGTTGGAGTGTACGAAGTACAACAAGAAAAATTTGTTATTAACTCTCAAAACTGCATTCACTGCAAAACATGTGATATTAAAGAACCATCTCAAAATATTACCTGGGTCGCACCTGAAGGTGGTGGCGGTCCTAAATATGGTAATATGTAATGTCAAAAGATAGAGCTGCCTCAGCAATAGTTGTTGTTTTAATTGCTGGACTATTTTGGTCATTTGGACCATTAGTGGTTAGAAACATAGACAATGCTCAATTAATTCCATGGCAATATCTTTTTTTTAGAGGTTCAGTAATCTTTCTAGTTTTAAATATTTATCTATTCTTAGTTGAGGGAATAAAATTTACAGATAATTATAATAGAATAGGTTTGTCTGGATTTATTGGTGGAATAAGTCTTGGTATTGCTAACATTTCTTTTATTCTTTCTATAACATCAACAACGGCAGCCATTACAATGATGATGCTAGCTACCCAACCTTTTGTAGCAGCAATTTTAGCATATGTTTTCTTAAAGGAAAAAATCTCAAAAACAACATTGATAGCTATAACAGTTGCAGCAGGCGGAATAATTTTTATGTCATTTGATAGTAAAATGGAAGGTACTTTATTTGGTTTATTAAACGGATTGCTTTCATCGTTAGGTTTTGCAGGATTTACCGTTTCTCTTAGATGGAGAAAAAAGACTCCAAAATTTACCACAGTAGCTATTGCAGGAATTTTCTGCTCGATAGTAGCTATTTTAGTTCTTATATTTAATGAGAGCAGTATATTAATATCTTTAAAGAATTCTTCGCTATCAGCATTGCATGGATTTTTAGTTTGTTCAGGTCTTATTTTGTATTCTTCAAGATCAAGATATTTACCAGCTACTGATTTAACACTTCTTTCACTTACAGAAGTTTTGGGTGGAATTTTCTGGGTTTGGTTACCATTATTTGGAATTAATGAAATTCCTAGTACTAATAGCTTAATTGGAGGAGTTATAATTACTTTTGCAATAATCTTCTACGGTTTAAACACCAAAAGTTTTATGTTTAGGTATGCGAGATAAATTGCTTTTCTTATCAAGTTTAATTTCTTTTATTTTTTTGTTTAGTGTGAGTTTTGCAGATATCAATTTTAATAATTTGGAAAATAAAAAAGTTTCTTATTTAGATTTTTTCTTATTAAAATATGAAAGTGCTCTTATGAGAAAAGCAGGCGTTTTGTCGGCACAAATGTTTCCTACTAGAGTTCAATATTCTAATATTGGAGTTAGAGTTAAATACTTAAGTAAAAAGAATGAAATTCATACAGAATTATATGCAATTATGGATAAAAATAGATATTCTAAAAAAAAATATAACCAAAAAATAACAGATTGTAATCAAGTTAGAAATTTAATGTTCTATGGAAGAACTGGTTATTCTCTTTTCAGACAGAAAAGAAGTGCAGATCTTTCTACAGATTTAATGAATCGTCGTTTTAAAGCAAATTTTTTTCAAGATGTTCGTTTTACCGAAAAAGAAATTAACTTTTTAATAAATAACATGTTTGTAAAAGTTACAGTATTCCATCCAATTAATAAAAATGAAATAAGCTGCTCAGGCAAAATTAATGATTACGAGTTAAAGTAATTATAAGTTAAAATATTCGTGTATACATGTCATAAATAATATAAAATACTAAAACCGACATAAAGCCTATTATAAAAGTATTTATATACTTCCAAGTACTTCTCATTTTAATAAAATTTGCAAATAGGCTGGACATATAGCCCAAAGAGTAAAAAAATATAATAGAAGCAAATGATGCTCCAAAAGCAAAATTAAATTTGTTAAGTAATGTAAAATTTTTTGATAAATTTCCTAAAATAAAAACTGTATCTGAATAAACATGGGGATTTAAATAAGTAAATCCTAAAGTTTTTAAGATTATACTTTTAAGATCTTGTAATTTTTTAGTTTGTTTAACTTTGTGATTTTTTTTTAAATTTTCAATTTTGTCTTTGATAAATTTTACCAAAAATAAAATTAAAACAATATTTAAAATTATTTCTACTTCTGAAGATATAAAATTGAAAATATGATAAATGAAAATGCCTAGAAAGATTAGTAATATATCTGAAAAAGCACAAATCGTAGTGACAGTAAATATAAAATTTCTTTTTAATCCTTGCTCAATTACAAAAAGATTCTGAGGTCCTATAGCTAAAATTAGGCTTCCTCCAGTTAAAAAACCTAATATTAAACTTTCCATTATACATTTACGGAGTCTAAAAGACGTTCTCTGAAATATTCCTCAAAAGAACTATTACAAGTAATAAGATATTTGTCTTTTAGGTTATAAACTGAACAGTCAATCTTAGCTATTAATGTTTGAGCCATTGTAAACACTGGAAATTTTTTTTCACGTAAATCAAAATGAGTTAATTTATTTAAATAATAATTTCTTTTTTCTCCTGAGATTTCAAAATATACTTGGCCATATGAATAGTCGGATGCCAATATTTCTTCATCTGAATTAACTGTTGAAATGAATTTTAATACCTCTTCATGTTTCTTTTCTTTCAAATAAAAAAGATTCCACTGATCAAAAGATTGTTTGGCAAATAAAAAATTTTCATTATTTGTAATTGCCAAATTGGAAGATGGTGGCAAAAGTGATGTTTCTTTGTTAACAATTTCATTAAATTTGTCTCCCCCTTTACTTCTAAGAACAACCTGTTGAAAATTTTTTTGAAAAATATCTAATCCTCTTATTGAAAATATTTCTTTCATGACAATAGCCTTCTATTATTTGGGTCAAGAAATACTGGATTCACAATTTCTGACTCAACAGTTTCTGAACTGTTTGATTTGGACACAAATATTTTTTTTCCCATTAGCTGATTTCCACCTTTAACTAAAGCCATTGCTATACAATGTTTAAGAGCAGGACTATGATAACTTGAGGTAATGTGACCAAGATATTCTATGGGCTCTTTTATATTACTGGGTAGTGACTTAATTTCTACTATGTGTTGTCCTTCTTCTATATTTTTATTCTTATCTATCGGAATAATTCCAACTAATTGCTTTCTATTTTTTTTAGAAGTGTCGCTTCTACTTAAAGATCTTTTGCCTATAAAATCTTTTTTCTTTTTACCAATCATCCAATTAAGATTAAGATCCACTGGGGTCACAGTACCGTCTGTATCTTGTCCAACAACTACATAACCTTTTTCAGCCCTTAAAAGATGCATGGTTTCTGTTCCATAAGGTATAAGTCCCAAATTTTTTCCATTTCGAAATATTTTTTCCCAAAGTTCTAGAGCGTATTTTGGAGGAACATAAATTTCATAACCTAATTCACCTGTAAAGCTTGCACGCATAATTCTTACCTTTGTGTCTAAATAATTAAATGTATTAAAAGTCATGAAAGGAAACTTTTCATTACTGAAATCAACTTCGCTAAAAACTTTCCTCATTATAGCTCTTGATTTAGGACCACTTATATTAAATGTAGAAAATTGTTCAGTAATTGAGTTCATATATACTTTTAGATGTGGCCATTCAGTTTGAGCATACTCTTCCATATCGCCTAAAACTTTTGGTGCACCCCCTGTTGTTGTTGTGGCTATAAAGTGTTGATCATTAATTTTACTGACAATTCCATCATCTTTGACCATGCCGTCTTCACCTAACATAAGAACATATCTAGAAGTCATAGGTTTCATTTTTGTAAAAGCGTTGGTGTACATAAGATTCATAAATTCTAGAGCATCTTTTCCTTTTACTTCTATCTTTCCAAGTGTGCTCCCATCTAAAATTCCCGCTGTCTCTCTGAGCTGTCTTGACTCTCTTTGAACCGCTTGATGCATAGTTTCACTTTGGTTTAACTTGAAATACCATGGTCTTTTCCATTGTCCCACATCTTCAAACACAGCGTTATTTTTTATATGCCAAGAATGAATAGCGGTTTTTCTTTTTGGATCATAAAATTCATAAGTATTTCTTCCAGCAATCGCCGAAAAGCTTAATGGTGAATAAGGTGGTCTATAGATTGTTGTACCTACATCTGAAATATTTTTGTTTAATATTTTTGATACAATGCCTAGAGAATTAATACTACTTATTTTTCCTTGATCAGTTCCCATACTATTTGTGGTAAAACGTTTCAGGTGTTCGATACGATCAAATCCTTCTGATACTGCTTGGCTAAGATCCTTGGTAGTCACATCATTTTGAAGATCTATAAAAGATTTTGACCATAAAGTTTCTTTTTCATGTTTTGTTTCCCAAATTTCTCTAATATTTAAATCATCAGCAGTATTTAAATTTAATTTAATCTTTATTTCTTTTGCGCCTTTTAAAAAAGATAATTTATCATTCACTTCTTCATTAAGGCTTTGATAATTAAAATTTCCACTCGCTGATCCAAGGGTAATAGTATTTTGAAATGGTTTATCAGGTTTAAAAGTTAGATATTTTGAATCCCACTTAATAAGGCCTTTTGACTGAGTGAACAAATGCACATCTGGATTAATTCCTCCCGAAACACACAGCATTGAAGTTTTTATCTTTATAATATTTTTTTTATCATCCCTTATAGAAACTTCCTTTAGGATATTAGTTCCATCGCAACCTTCGATTTCAGAACTTGTATAGGTTTGAATATTATTATTTTTTAAAAAATCTAATATGTTTTTTTCAATTGAAGAGTTATTTCTATAATCTATATAAGCTAATGGTTTGCAACCAAGATCAACCAATGATTTTAACAAACTAAATGTAGAGGAGTTATTTGTAAAAATAATAGGGTTAGAGTCTGGAACAACACCATATCTGTGAATATATTTTTCAAAAGAAGAGGCAAGCATTACTCCTGGAAGATCATTGTTTCTGAAAGAAATAAATCTTTCAATATGACCGTTTGCTAAAATTGTATGTTTTGTTCTAATTTTGTGAAGAGCAAGTTCAGATTTATATGATGTTGGGGCGCTTTCAACCGCTTTATCTTCAATAGCAATTAAATGATCTTTAAAATTATACGTTGTAACTAAGGTATCTTTTAAAATCTTTATGTTTTTTGATTTTCTAATCAAATCTTCCGTATTTTTTAACCACTCTACATTTTCTTGACCATCAATATCTTTTATTTTTTTAGAATTATTTAAAACTCCTCCCAAAAAACTATCTTGCTCAATTAACAAAACATCATAATCAGTATTTATTAGTTTCTTTGCGGCTATTAACCCGTTAAGTCCTCCTCCCACAATTACAATGTCAACATTATGATAATGATGAACGCTTTTAGACCTAAAATCTTTAGGGGGTTTTCCAAGACCGGCTGTTCTTCTGATTATGGGCTCATAAACTTTTTTCCAAAATCCTTTTGGACCCATAAAAGTTTTGTAATAAAATCCTGCAGAAAATATTGGAGACAAAAGATTATTAATTGATCCGATGTCCATTTTTAAAGATGGCCAACGATTTTGGCTTACTATTACCATCCCTTCATAAATTCTTTTAACTGTGGCTCTTGTATTTGGTTCGCTGTGCTCACTTAAGATTTGAATAAGAGCATTAGGTTCTTCTATCCCACATGTATAAATGCCCCGAGGTCTGTGATATTTAAAGCTCCTTCCTATTAATTTTATATTATTTCTTAATAGTGCAGAGGCAACCGTATCTCCTTTAAAACCTGTGTATTTTTTTCCATCAAAAGTAAAAGAAATTTTTTGGCTACTAATTAAATGAAAACTTTTTGTGTTGTTTATTGCGCTCATTTTTTTACCGTGAAATTTCCTGAACCTAGCTCAGGTTCACCAGAAGGAGTTTGAAGAGTATGTTTAAATTCGTCTAAAGATGGAGGTTTTTCATCTAGTTTATATATTTTTAGTATTTCATCAGTAGAAGTATTTCTAACCGCGTTAAACCATTTCCTGCAACCATGTGAATGAACCCAACGTTCATAAAATATTCCTTTTGGATTCGAACGTACAAAAACATACTCAGCCCATTCTTTGTCACTAATTGAATCTGGGTTTTCTGGCCTTTTAACATGAGCTTCACCTCCGTTAGAAAACTCTGACTGGTCTCTCTCTCCGCAATATGGACAATTTATTAAAAACATATTTTAATGTGCTACTGCAGCAGCTCCATGTTCATCTACAAGTCTGCCAGTTACAAAACGATCTAAGCTAAAGGCAGCATTTATTTTGTGAGGTTTGTCATTTGCAATGGTATGAGCAAAAACATTTGCGCTTCCAGGTGTTGCTTTAAATCCCCCAGTTCCCCATCCACAATTAAAATACAAACCTTTAACATCACATTTACTAATTATAGGACTAGCATCAGGACATATATCAACAATACCACCCCATTGACGTAACATCTTCATTTTTCCAAATATTGGATACAGTTCAACAATTGCTCTAACAGTTTCTTCAATAACATCATATCCACCTCTTTGAGTGAAAGAGTTATATCCATCAGTACCTGCTCCTATAACAAGCTCGCCTTTGTCAGATTGACTAACATAAGCATGAACTGCATTAGACATAACAACAGTATTAATAACTGGTTTAATAGGTTCAGAAACCAATGCTTGTAATGGTCTGCTTTGCAGAGGAAGTCTTATTCCAGCAGTTGCAGCTAAAACGCTAGTGTGACCCGAAGCTACTACTCCTACTTTTTCTGAATTTATAAATCCTTTAGACGTTTCGACACCTAAAACTTTTCCATTTTCTGTTTTTATTTTTTTTACTTCACAATTTTGAATTATGTCTACTCCCATCTCATCTGCTCTCATAGCAAAACCCCAGGCAACTGCATCGTGACGAGCGACTCCACCTCTTGGCTGAAATGCAGCACCAAGAACAGGATATCTTAAATTGTCAGTATTCATAATTGGAACAAGTTTTTTAATTTCATTAGTATCTATCCACCTAGAATCTAATCCATTAAGTCTATTTGCACTTATTCTTCTCCTCATTTCTTTTATGTCATGTTCGTTATGAGCTAAATTCATAACTCCTCTTTGACTAAACATGACATTATAATTAAGCTCTGAAGACAAATTTTCCCAAATTTTTAACGAATGATCATAAAGAAAAGCACTTTCATTCCAAAGATAGTTAGATCTTATAATGGTTGTATTACGACCAGTGTTCCCACTTCCAAGCCAGCCCTTTTCGATGACAGCAATATTTTTTATACCATGTTCTTTTGCAAGATAGTAAGCTGTTCCCAGTCCATGGCCTCCTCCTCCTACAATAATAACTTCATAAGACTTTTTAGGTTCAGGGCTTCTCCACATCTTCTGCCAATTTTCATTTTTTGACAAAGTGTTTTTTATAATATTAAAAATGGAGTATTTTTTTTTCACAGAGAAAATTAACAAAAAAAAATGATGCCAGCTAGTTTCTTATTTTTTATTTTAGTTTAAACTTTGGACTTTAGACAGTTTAAGAATTCTTTTTTTAAGAGCTGTACAAATATCCTCACTTACAGGCTCTAAAAATTCTACGCAAGGTTGTATTCTGTTTTCTGCTTTTTCTTTTACCATTTTCTTTTCTTCAGCATAACTTAAAGCGTGTTGAAAAGGCGTCTTTCCGGTTTTTTGCTTTACCCCATAGCTTAAAGCTGAATTAAAACTTGATTGAACAATTTTTCCGTTCGTCGCACTAGTGCCAAGCAAAGCCATCGACTCTGCACAACCATTAAGCAGAAAAATTAAAGTTAAAAAACAAAATATTCTTCTCATACTTCCTTCCTAGAATCGTCTTATTGCACTTATACACTAACAATAAAACAAATCACCCGCTCAATTTGAGCTTATCAGATCAACTTAAAATTGTAAGCAATTTATTCTAATAAAACTCTTATAGGCTTCTTTTCTATGCAAGAGATAAGGTTTTCGACCATTTGAGGATAAAACTTATAATAGTTTTCAGCTGTCACATATCCAAGGTGTGGCAATAATAGCGCGTTAGAAAAAAATCTTAATTTGTGATCTTGAGGCAATGGCTCTTTATCATAAACATCTAATCCGACACCAGCAATTTTTTCTTCATCCAAAGCTTCGATTAAATCTTTTTCATTAACGATAGGTCCTCGAGATGTGTTAATTAGAAATGCACTTTTTTTCATCATTTCAAATTCTTTTTTTTTGATTAAATCTTTATATCTTTCTCCTAAAACAACATGAATTGAAATAATGTCAGAGTTTTTAATTAGTTCTTCTTTGCTCATAGGAAGTACCCCTAAATTATTAGCATCTGTAAGATTCAAATTTTCACTCCAAGCTACTACTTGCATGCCAAAAGCTTTACCTATTTTTGCAACTTGAGAACCTACTTTTCCAAGGCCTATCAAACCCAACATTTTTCCTTTAAGTTCTAGCCCAAAAGTTGTTTGCCAGTAACCTTGAAACATATTGTCTATTTCTTGTTTTATATTTCTCATAAGACCCAAAATTAATGTCCACGTTAACTCAGCAGCAGGATTAGAATTAATTTCTGTTCCACAAACTAAAATTTTTCTGCTTTTTGCAAACTCAAGATCAATAGCCTTATTTCTCATCCCGCTAGTCATTATGTATTTTAAATTGGGTAAACTATTAATTAAAGATTTCGTCATAGAAGTTCTTTCTCGCATTAAAAATACTGCATCAAATTCTTCAAGTGCTACACTTGCTTCTTTCTCGTTTTGAAAAGCTTCGTTGAAAACTTTAAATTCAAATTTGTCTTTATGACTATTTAAATCAATTATTTGTTCGAAAATATTTTGATAATCGTCTAATACAGCTACTTTAATCATTGGTTTTTTTATTTGAAAAATAAAGTGCTGAGATTATAAATCCTGCTCCAATAAAATGATACATTTGAAATTTTTCATTAAATATAGCTATTGCCATCAAAGCACTAAATAAAGGCATTAGCTGAATAAACATACTTGAACGATTAGGTCCAATAAGTAGAATTGCTTTTTGCCAACAATAATATGCAGCGATTGCTGGAAAAAGAACAACATAAACTAAGATTATATAAAAACCTTTGCTTGGATTTAACTCTAAACCGACAGAGTGTTCATAATAATATTGTGGAATTAAAAATATTAATCCCACAGTTGCCATCAATTGAATAAGTGTAAACTGAGAAAACGGTAGTTTTTTCTTTTTAAGCAAGGTTGAATAAAGAGACCAAGAAAAAATACAAATCAGCATTGATAAATCGCCCTTATTAAAACTTAAAGATAAAATTCTTTGAATATCAGCTTTAGAAATTATTACTAATATTCCAATTATAGATAGAAAAAGTCCTAATAACTGGAAAAAATTGGTTTTTTCAATTTTAAACAAAGAAGAAAGAACCATTACTGCTGCTGGGATAGCTGCCAACATTAAAACAGCGTTTATAACTTGAGTGTAGTTAAGAGAAAAATAAACTACTGAATTAAATGTACTAATAGTTAATATTCCTAAAATACTTATTAAAATCCAGTTCTCTTTTACGTGATCTATCTTTTTAATAATTTCATTAAAAGTAAAAGGCATTAATATTAACCAAACAACTACCCATCTAAAAAAGTTCAAAGTTAATGGAGGGACTTGAAATAATGTTGCAAATTTTCCTACAATAAAATTTCCTGACCAAAATAATGTGGCAAGGATAAGCAAAATATAAGCTAAATAATTCTTTGGCAATTTATTCCTATTTAAATCTTGAAGAACTGTAAGGAGACAAATCTAAATTAGTTTTTTCATCTGCTACGATTCCTGAAACAATCTTGCCTGTAACTGCTCCTAATGTCCAGCCCAAATGATGATGGCCAAAAGCATAAATGATATTTTTATTTTTTAGTGAAGGACCTAATATAGGAAGAAAGTCAGGTAATGTTGGTCTAAACCCTAACCATTCATCTTCATGCTCTTTAAGTTGTGGCAAAAGTTCTTTTGCACATTTAATAACATAGCCAATTCTTTTTTTTGAGATAGGATTTTTGAGACCCCCTAACTCAACTGTTCCAACCGCTCTTAATCCTTGGTTCATAGGAGTCATACCAAATCCTCTGTCCAAAAAAATTACAGGTCTAGAAATTAAATGAGCCATGTCTTTAAAATGCACATGGTATCCTCTCTCAGTATCTAAAGGAATTTTTTCACCCAATTGATCTGTTAAATTTTTTGAAAAAGCTCCTGAAGCAATAACAGTTTTTTCAAAACTATATTCTCTATTTTCTGATTTAATGACGGTTTCACTTTCACTAATTTGTTTTAAACTTTTAATATCTTCTTTAATAAATTTTCCTCCTTTTTTTAAAAAAAGTTTAAATATCTCTTTTAAAATTCCATGAGGATCTTTTGCATGCATAGCACTTTCAAATATTACTCCTGAGTCAAAAACTGGACTTAAATTAGGTTCCAATTCCAAAATTTCTTTTTGTGTTAAAAGTTTTTGCTCTATACCTAAATCTCTTCTAACTTTTATCTCTAGATTTCTGCTTTTGAGATTTTGATTAGTCCACACATAAATAATTCCTTTTTTTTCAACTAAGTTTGTTGTGTCTATTTCTCTAAATATTTCTTCGTATGAGTCGATGGATAAATTTAGTATTTGGTGCATATACTTAGCTGTATACAACATAGATTTTTTATTACAGTTTTTTAAATAATGCAAAAACCATTGGGTCATTTTAGGTACATAACCCCATTTAAGTGCTAAAGGTCCATTAGAACTAAATAACATCTTAGGAACGTCATACAAAATATCAGGTCGATTAAATTGTAAAACTGCATAAGGTGAAAAATGGCCAGCGTTCCCATAAGAAGCTGATTTAAATTCCGAAGATAGTGGATCATAGCGATCAAATACAGTAACGGGAATTCCTTTTTTAATTAACTGAAGGCCGCTACAAATTCCTTGAATCCCAGAACCAATAATTCCTACTGACTTACATTTATAATTTGCCATAAGAAAATTATATTCTAAAGTCTGATTAATTTGTAGTGTGTTAAATTATACTAAGGCTTCTTTGGAGTCTTTGTTTACTGATGATGACGGTTTTCCGTTTTTCTTTGATTTCTTTTCTTCTGACGACTTCGAAAATAAAAAATCTCCAGCTGATCTAGATTCTTTTTTGCCAGCAGAAGCTGTCTTTTTAATATATCCTTCGATATCAGCCCCATCCTCTGTTCTAAGATTTTGAGAAAATTCGATATCTCCTTTGACTACTCCTGTGCTTCCAATAACAACATTTTCAGCTGATATTTTTCCATCTAAATGTCCGTAAATTTCTACTTTCTCAGCTTCAACTTCACCAGAAATTGAACCTGTATCTTTGATAACTACTTCCTGAGAGTGTACCGGTCCTTTAATTAACCCTGCAATATCGATTGATCCTGAACTATTAACTGTTCCATCTATACTTACAGTCTCACTAATTAAAGATCTCTCTGTATCTTTTCTTTTTTCGCTGAAAATTTTATTTTTATCTGATCCAAACATTTTATAATTTTTCTAAATTTAACCATCAACAATCAAAATAAACAAGCTTTAATTAGAGAAATATTAGCCAAAACAGGTCTAAAATATCTAATTTACAGGTGAGTCCTTGTAAATTCTAAATGACATGGCCACGCCTAACCCAAACATTATGGCAAGCATAGAGGAGCCGCCATAAGACATAATAGGTAGTGGAGCGCCCACTATGGGTAATAAACCTAGTACCATACCCATATTAACCACTACATATATAAAGAATGCAGTGGCAAAACTATAGCAATAAAGTTTTCCAAAGTTACTCCTAGTTATATGTCCTATTTTGACTATTCTTGAGATTATTAAGTAGTACAGCAAAAGAATAAAAACTGAACCAAAAAATCCGAATTCTTCAGAAAATAATGTAAAAATGAAATCTGTATGCTTTTCAGGAAGAAAGTCCAAATAACTCTGTGAACCATTCAAAAAACCTTTGCCAAAAAAACCTCCAGAGCCTATAGCTATTTTTGACTGAATAATTTGGTATCCAGCTCCTAAAGGGTCCTTATCAGGATTAAAAAAAGTAAGAATTCTTGCCTTCTGATATGGTTTTAAAAAAGAAATGGCAATTGGAGCTAAAGACAAAAATATAATAGATGCATAGGCAAAAAATTTAATTCTTACTCCTGCAAGCCATGCTACAATTACTCCTCCAGCTGCGATTAAAAGAGCCGTTCCAAGGTCAGGCTGGGTTACAACTAATAATGCTGGAGCTATCAGTACAACAATAGGTAAAAATAAAAACTTTATTTTGTTTACATCTGTAGTAGGCATTCGATGATAATATTTGGCTAAAAACATTATTAGACCAATTTTCATTAATTCCGAAGGTTGCAAGTTAATTACATAAAGATTTATCCATCTTTGAGACCCTGATGACGTTAATCCAAAATATTTAACACCCAAAAGTAGTAGAAAAAAAACAATATATATAACTGTAGCAGTTTGATACCAAAACTTTGACTGAAAAAAAGAAATAGCAATAAAAAAGAAAAAGAAAACTACAAATCGCAGAATGTGACTTTTGGTATGATAGTCATAAGTTCCTCTGCCTGTAGAATACATAGCAAACATACTAATAATTCCTAAAATCAAAATCGAAAAAACTAAAATATAATCAATGGAGTATACCTTTTCCCTAAATGATAAAGTTGATTGAATTGATCCAGAGGTAAACATTATATTTCCTTTCCAACCAGATTTGATTGAGATTCTCTTAACTTATCTCTTTCTAAGAATTTTTTAATAACCTTTTTAGCTATCGGAGCCGCTGCACTGCTTCCTGAACCTCCATGCTCAACAACCACACTTATAGCATACTTTGGATCGTCATATGGCGCGAACGCTATAAATAAAGCATGATCTCTATCTTTGTAATCTAAATCTTTTTGTTTAACTTCTAGCTCTCTTTGTTCTGCGGTAAATCTTTTAACTTGTGATGACCCTGTTTTTCCAGCAAATATAAATTTTTTATCCTTAAGTCTTGATTTATATGATGTTCCTCCTGGCTCATTAGTAGAAGCAAACATTGCATCTTTCACAAAATTTATATTTTCTTGATTTCTAAATAAAGGATTAAGATTAAAATTTGAAATCAAAATATCTATTGGTAGAGGGCTGTTTGGATTTTCATTTTTATATTTTATATATTCTTTAAGTCTATTGCCTTCTTTATTTGATGCTGTCAACAATCTCGGTTTAATTTCATAACCTCCATTTGCTAATTGAGCAGTCATTAGACAGAGTTGCATAGGCGTGCTTTGAAAATATCCTTGACCTATTCCTGAGTGAAGAGTTTCTCCTAAATACCAATTTTTTCCTATGTATTTTTTCTTCCATTTTGTATTTGGAACCACTCCAGGCCTTTCTTCTTTAAAGCCTTCTAAAACTTTTTTTCCTAAACCAAATTTTTTTGAAGTTTCAGACAGTCTATCTACCCCCAGTCTTCTCGCTACTTCATAAAAGTATATATCGCAAGAACGTTTAATAGCATCTTTCATTTTCATAAACCCATGTCCTTTTTTCTCCCAGCAGTGAAATCTTTCTCCATAAAAATCTATATAGCCTTTACATTGAACTACTAAATTTGGATTAATAATATCGTTCTCCAAAGCACTTAATGCTACTAATGTTTTTATTGTGGATCCCGGAGGATAAAGTCCTGATATCGCCTTATTGATTAAAGGTTTGTCTCTATGTTTTAATAATGCGCTCCATGTTTTTCTATCAATACCGTGGACAAATGCATTAGGGTCGTATGCTGGAGATGATGCCATCGTAATAATATCACCATTGTAAATATCCATTACACAAACTGCACCACTAACCTCTTCTAATAGTTTTGATGTAAAATTTTGAACCTCTAGATCAATAGTTGTTTTGTAATTTTTTCCAGATTTTCCTTTATCAAGTTTTATCTGACGAATTCTTTTGCCATAAGCATTAACCTCATATCTCTGAAAACCTACTTCCCCGATAATATCTTTGTCTAACTTACTTTCTAATCCAGTTTTACCAACAGAAATTCCTGTAACCGACATTTCTCTTAGATATTCTTTTTGCTCTAAATCTTTAACGCTAGCCTGGGAAACATAGCCAACGATATGGGATGTGGAATTGTGAGGATAAATCCTTGCGACTGAAACCAGGGGTTCAGCTCCATCAAGTTCGTGTAAAAATAAATTTATTCTAGAAAATTCCGACCAGGTCAAATTATCTGATACAATAATCGGCTCCCACGGCTTTTGTTTAGCTATTTTTCTTCTTAAAGCGAATATTCTTTTATTAGACAAATTAAGAATACTTTTAAGTCTTACAAACAGACGTTCGATATCTTGGGTATTTTCTGGAGTTATGTGAAGTTGATAAACCTTTTTATTAGAAGCTATTTCTTTATTGAAATAATCTGTAATTGTTCCTCTTTTTGGTGCTAGCCTCCATTCCCTAAATCGATTTTTATCTGATAAAGTTCTATATTTCTTGCTTTCATTAATTTGTAGAGAAACTAGTCTACCAAAAATACCCACAAGAACGACTGCTTTAGCAATTGATGTGATAAACATTCTTCTGCTGATCATTCTTGATTTATTTACTGTTCCAGAAGATGTACTAATCATGGATTCGCACCCCTAATAATGCTCTATAAGAATTAAATATTACCCAGAACAATGGATAAAATAGAAAAGTAAATAGAGAGTTGTAAAAAAGATCTAGATAAGTAATAGCGACATTTGAGAAATTAGATATAAGAATAAGATAAATTAAATTTGCAAAGAAAATTGCTAATATAAAAGTAAACCAGTCCGTAAATAGAGTCATTTTCACAGTAACATTTCTTATATATATGCCCATAAAGGATACCACTAAATAAGTTAACGGGCTCGTACCCATTGGTAGACCCATAATTACATCATTTATGATTCCCGCAAAAAATACATGGCCATTTCCAAGTACTGATGGATCTCTAAGAACCCAATAATAAATTATAATAAACTGTAAATTGAAAGATAATATTTGAAAGTAATTACTAAATTGAGTGTCTATTTCTGTTATTGAGAGAAAATACAAAAAAATTATTGGTACTGAATTAATTAATTTTGATCTAAAATTTTTAAATATTATTGCCATTTTAAAATTGTTCTTTTATCGATGACTCTGTTAGAATTACATTAACAAACGAAAGCTGATCAGGATCAGCAAATAAATCTACTTCGATAAGCCCTTTATCAATAATTGTTTTACCGACAGGAATACCTGGGGGAAAAATTCCATCTTTTCCTGATGTAAAAACTGTAGTAGCTTCTGATAGCTCGAAACCCTCAGGTAGATACTCCAATCTTGGTCTTTTTTCTCCAAAACCAGATAGAATTGCGTGTATGCCAAACTTTTCAATAATTATTGGTATTTTACTATTTAAATCACCTAATAATAAAATTCTTGAAGACAGATAGTTAACTTCTACTACCTTTCCTATTAAATAACCTTCATTAATTACTGGCATCCCTTTTTTTATTCCTGCACGACTACCTTTTGATACTATAATTGATTTTAAAAAAGGGCTTTCCTTATCTAATAAAACTTTTGCTGAGATGTTGTCTTGAGTATTGTTTTCAATAGCTGTTTGCGAGGATTCTATCGCTTTTTTTAAATTTTTATTCTCAGTAGATAGATATTCACTTTTAAAGTCTTGTTCTTTAAATTTTTTTAATTCTTCTTTAAGAATTTTATTTTCACTATAGGTGAAAAAATGTAATTTGGTTTTTTCTTTTAAATAAGAAAATCCTCTAATTGGTGATGTTGCTACTGATGAAGTTACATAAATACCATCATTTAGTACAGATCTTGCTTTGTCCATGACTTTACTTGGAAAACTATCCAGAAAAAAAATTAATCCAGATAAACAAATTAAGAAAAATAAAGAAAATTTTTGCCTAGCCCCTCTTTGTAAAAGAGCTGAACGTATGACTATCCCAAAATCATCTCTGCTTGCAGACATTTAATAAATCTACTAACCAAATTAATACTCGGACAACATAGTAGAAAACAATTCTTCGTTTTCTAATGCTTTTCCAGTTCCTACCGCTACACATGATAGAGGGTCGTCTGCGATAGTTACAGGTAAGCCTGTATCCCTAGAGATTAATTTATCAATATTTCTTAACAAAGATCCTCCTCCAGTTAAAACTAGACCCATATCTACTAAGTCTGCTGAAAGTTCAGGAGGTGTATTTTCCAAAGCTTCTTTAATTCCTGCAAGCATCTGACTTAAAATTGGCATTAAAGCTTCACACGCATCTTCTTCTGTTAAGGCAATCTCTTTGGGTGTACCTGATCTTATGTCTCTACCTTTCATTAAAAATGTATTGTTGCCTGTTGGTACAGCAGTTCCTATTTCTTTTTTAATTTTCTCGGCAGTAGAGTCACCTACTAACAAATTAAACTTTTTTCTCATATAATTAATAATAGATATGTCCATAGCATCTCCAGCAACCCTTAAGGATTTTGAGTAAACTACACCACCTAATGACATAATGGCTATTTCAGTTGTACCTCCACCTATGTCGATTACCATTGAGCCAGTTGCCTCTGATATTGGCAAGCCTGCTCCTATTGCTGCAGCAATAGGTTCTTCAATTAATTGCACTTTTCTTGCCCCAGCTGCAAGGGCTGAGTCTTGAATAGCTTTTCTTTCAACAGGAGTTGATCCTGTAGGAACACAAATCAGTATTCTAGGATTTGCAAAAGCTACTTTTTTATGAACTTTCTTAATAAAATGCTTGATCATTTCTTCAGTCACAATAAAATCTGCAATTACACCATCCTTCAAAGGTCTTATAGCTTGTATGTTTCCAGGTGTACGACCCAACATTGTTTTAGCTTCATCTCCTACAGCTAAGACTGATTTTTTTCCACCTTCATTTATTACCGCAACAACAGATGGTTCGTTTAACACAACACCTTGCCCTTTTAAAACTACTAGTGTGTTAGCTGTGCCTAGGTCAATGGCCATATCTTGTGACCACATGGATGATAAACCCTTAAATTTAAACATTTTTTATATTCCTTTCAGTTTATGCTCCCCATAACTTGAAGTAGAACTTGAAGAAGGAGGAGCGGTTTTTTTTCTTTTAATAATCATTTTATTTAACGCATTTAGATAAGCGTTTGCTGATGCCACCAAAGTATCTGTATCGGCAGCTTGTCCAACTGTTGTTTTACCCTTTTCTTCAATTCTAACACTAACAGTAGCCTGTGCATCGGTTCCTTCTGTTACAGCATGAACTTGGTACAATTGAAGGTTTACTTCGTGAGGGTATAATCTTTTTATACATTTAAAAATCGCATCAACAGGTCCATCGCCTGTTTCTGAAGCTTTTTTAATTTCTCCATAGACTTCCAGGGTCATATCAGCTTTTTGAGGTTCTCCAGTTCCTGCGAATACTTTGAGAGATTTTAATTTAATAACATTTTCTTCTTTAATTAAACTATCATCAACTAAAGCAGCGATATCTTCATCATAAATATGTTTCTTTTTATCAGCAAGAACTTTGAACTTGCCAAAAGCTGTTTGAATTACATCGTCAGTTATATTGCTGTAGCCAAGGTCAGTTAGTTTATCTTTAAAAGCATGTCGTCCAGAATGTTTTCCCATCACCAAAGAAGTTTTTTTAACTCCAACACTTTCAGGAGTCATAATTTCGTAAGTATTTCTGTTTTTTAGCATCCCGTCTTGATGAATTCCTGATTCATGAGCGAAGGCATTTTTTCCAACAATAGCCTTATTATATTGGACTGGAAAACCTGTAGCATTTGAAACAACTTTAGAAGCCTTACTCAATAATTTTGTATTAATTCCAGTATTAAAAGGCATCAAATCAGGTCTTGTTTTCATTGCCATCACAATTTCTTCTAAGGCAGCGTTTCCTGCTCTTTCCCCAATTCCGTTTATTGTACATTCAACTTGTCTTGCTCCAGCTGCTACTCCTGCTAAAGAATTTGCAACAGCTAAACCTAAATCATTGTGACAATGAGTTGATAAAATTGCCTGGTCAATATTTGGTACCTTATTAATTAATGTTTCAATAATTTTTTTAAATTCTGAAGGAACAGAATAGCCAACTGTATCTGGTATATTTATTGTTTTTGCTCCACACTTAATAGCAAGTTCAACTGTTTTGCACATGAAATCCATATCAGTTCGTGTTCCATCTTCACAAGACCATTCAACATCATCAGTAAATTTTCTTGCGTAAGTAACATGTTCTTTGATTGACTCTATTACTTCTTCTGGAGATTTATTTAACTTGTGTTTCATATGCAGATCACTAGTAGAAATAAAAGTGTGAATTCTAAATCTTTGAGCTGCTTTTAAAGCTTCGTGGCAAGCATCAATATCTTTTTTTGTATGTCTTGCTAATCCTGCTGGAATTGATTTTTTTAAAATTTTACTTATAGCTGATACAGCCTCAAAATCTCCAGGTGAAGCAATAGGAAATCCGGCTTCTATAATATCAATTCCAAGTTCGTCAAATACTCTGGAAATCTGAATTTTTTCTTCTAAACTCATTGATGCACCAGGAGACTGCTCTCCATCTCGCATCGTTGTGTCGAAAATAATTACTCTATTTTTATCGCTCATTTTATAATTTCTAAGATTGTATATATTACAATTAAAAGTAGAATTTGCAAAATGTTTTTGCAATTTGTAAAAATTTTTTGATCAGTTTGGGTTAATTTTTATCTTTGTCTACTAATTTGTTCTTTCCAATCCAAGGCATTAGATCCCTTAGCTTTTTGCCCACCTTTTCAATTTCATGTTCGGACAACTCTTTTCTCATTTTCAAGAAGTTCTTTTGACCTGATTTACACTCTTCCATCCACTGTTTCGTAAATTTGCCTGACTGAATGTCTTTTAAAACCTCTTTCATTCTTTCTTTGGTTTTGTTGTCTATAATCTTTTTGCCTGATACGTATTCACCGTACTCTGCTGTATTAGAAATTGAATAATTCATATTAGCAATTCCACCCTCATAAATTAAATCAACAATTAGTTTAACTTCGTGCAAGCATTCAAAATATGCCATCTCAGGTGGATAACCAGCCTCGGTTAAAGTTTCATAACCATTTTTTATAAGTTCAACTAAACCTCCACATAAAACAGTTTGCTCTCCAAACAAATCTGTTTCACATTCATCCTTAAAAGTTGTCTCAATAATTCCAGATTTACCTCCACCAATAGCTGACGCATATGACATTGCAAGATCTCTTGCCTTTCCAGAACTGTCTTTATGAACTGCCATCAAGCAAGGAACTCCTCCGCCTTTTTGATATTCGCTTCTAACTAAATGTCCTGGTCCTTTTGGAGCAACCATAAAAACATCTAAATCTTTTCTAGCATTTATCAAATCAAAATGAATATTCAAACCATGTGCAAAGGCTAAACTTGTTCCCTCTCTCATTCTTTGCTCAATATGATTTTTGTAAATTTGAGATTGAAGTTCATCGGGTGTTAAAACCATAACAACATCAGCCCATGCAGCTGCATCAGATAAAGACATAACCTTTAATCCTTCACTTTCAGCCTTCTTAGTGCTTGGAGAATTTTCTCTTAATGCCACAACAACTTCTTTGACTCCGCTATCTTTTAAATTTAAAGCATGAGCATGTCCTTGGCTTCCATATCCAAATATTGCAACTTTTTTATTTTTTATAAGATTAACATCAGCATCTTTTTCATAATACATTTTCATACTTTTCTCCTACTTATTTAAAAATTTCCGCTCCTCTTGTCATGGCTACAGCGCCTGTCCTAGACACACTTGCTAATCCGAGAGGCTTTAAGTTTTCGACTAATTTATCAATTTCTCTTCTTAATGCAGTTACTTGAATAACTAAAGACTTTTTTGATTTATCTATCACAATAGAATTATATTTTTTACAAGCTTTTTTTGCTTTTTCTTGATTTTTCTTAGCTGAGACTACTTTAAATAAAGCTAATTCTCTAAATAAGATTTTAGGATCATTTCTAGAAAAATCAGCTACTTTGTGTACTGGAATTAATTTTTTAAGCTGAAGCTTTATCTGCTCTATTACTTGAGGAGTACCTGATGTTACAATTGTAATTCTGGAGATATGTCTTTTCTTGTCTACTTCTGCAACAGCTAATGACTCTATATTGTATCCTCTTCCAGAAAATAAACCGACTACTCTTGCTAAAACTCCTGCTTCGTTATCTACCCAAACCACAATAATATGATGTTCTGATTTTCCAACTTTCCCTGGTTCGCTATAAGCAGATTTGGATTTTGTCATTAAACTAATACTTTCCCTTCTTCAGAAATCTCCTCTTCATCCTGTTCGCCCAATAGCATCTGATTATGAGGTTTGCCAGATGGAATCATTGGAAAACAATTTTCATTTTTATCCACCACGCAATCAAAAATTACTGGTTTATCAATATTTATCATTTCATTAATTTTTTCATCAAGCTCACTAGGTTTTGTTGCTCTTATTCCAACACATCCATAGGCTTCTGCTAATTTCACAAAGTCTGGTAAAGCTGCTGTATAACTTTCTGAGTAATTTTTTTCATGTAATAGTTCCTGCCACTGTCTAACCATCCCCATATATTCATTGTTAAGAATAAAAATCTTTATTGGCAGTTTGTACTGAACAGCTGTCGACATTTCTTGCATTGTCATAAGCACTGAGGCCTCTCCAGCAATATCTATAACTAATTTTCCGGGATTAGCTATTTGCACTCCAACTGCTGCGGGTAAACCATATCCCATTGTTCCTAATCCTCCAGAAGTCATCCATCTGTTAGGTTTGTCAAATTTGTAGTGCTGAGCTGCCCACATTTGATGTTGTCCTACTTCAGTAGTAACATAGGTGTCTTTGTTCTTCGTTAATTCATAAAGCCTTTGAACAGCATGCTGAGGTTTAATTAGGGTATCACTATTCTTAAAATTTAAAGATTTTTTTTGTCTCCATTTATCAATTTGATTCCACCACTTAGCAGTTTTTTGTTTATTAGAATTTAAAAAATCTTTATTTTTTTCTTTAAAAGTCTTGATCAAACTTTTAAGCAAATCTGAAACATCGCTAATTATTGCAAGATCAACTTTAATATTTTTTCCAACTGAAGAAGGGTCAATATCAATATGAACTTTTTTTGATTTTGGAGAAAATTCATCAACTTTCCCTGTGATCCGATCATCAAATCTTGCTCCAATATTTATCATTAGGTCACAATCATGCATTGCATTGTTTGCTTCATAAGTTCCGTGCATACCAAGCATGCCTAAAAATTGTGGATCATCTCCAGGGTAAGCCCCTAAACCTTGAAGCGTTGATGTAATAGGAAAACCAGTTAAAGAAACTAATTCCCTTAATAATTTACTAGCCTCAGGTCCTGAATTAATGACTCCACCTCCAGTATAAAATATTGGCTTTGAAGATTCTTTAATCATATTGATTAATTTTTCTATATCTTTAAAATTAACTTTTTTACTTGCTCTACCATTAAGTTTTTTACTCAAAGTATTTTTAGTAAATTTATAATTCCCCTTTTTGAATTGAACATCTTTAGGAATATCAACTAAAACTGGTCCAGGTCTTCCTGTTGTGGCTACTTCAAAAGCTTTATGTATAGTTTTTGCTAAATCGTTAACATCTTTGACTAACCAATTATGTTTCGTACAAGGTCGAGTAATTCCAGTTGTGTCAGCTTCTTGGAATGCATCAGTTCCTATTAAGTGAGTTGGAACTTGTCCTGAAATGCAAACTAGAGGAACGGAGTCCATATAAGCATCTGTCAAAGCAGTAACCGCATTGGTTGCTCCAGGTCCAGAAGTTACTAATAACACACCTGGCTTTCCTGAGGAACGAGCATAACCTTCAGCGGCATGACCTGCGCCTTGTTCGTGTCTCACTAAAATATGTTTTATAGATTTATGATTTTTTAATTCATCATAAATAGGAAGTACAGCACCTCCAGGATAACCAAAAATATGTTCTACTTTTTGATCCTCAAGACACTTAAATACAATTTCTGCCCCACTTAATAATTTTGACATTTATACAATCTATCGGAGAATTGAATTGCGTCAAGTTTTAGCTTATTTCTTTTAAAGCTTTTCTTGCAAGAACTGGGAAATCTTTAGAATAAAGCTTTTTCCAAGTCTTCATGTGGCCTCTGGACCAAGTATTTTGCCGTTTGGCATATTGTCTAGTCCTGATATTAATAAGATCAGTAATCTCTTCTATATTTTTTAAACCATGAAAGTATTCTTCTATTTCCCTAACGCCAATAATTTTATTTGCAGAAAGAGATTTATCTATATTCATTTTTAAAAATTTTTTGACCTCTTGAACGCAATTTTTTCTAAACATTAAGTTAGTTCTTTTAGCTATATTTCTCAAAAGCCTGTCTCTTGGTATGTCTATAAATATCTTTCTTATATCAAAATCCAAAAAATCTGATTTAGTGTTAGATGACCATTCGTAGATAGATTTTTTTGTTAATGTTTTTACTTCATAGGCCCTTATTGTCCTTTGAGTGTCTGTGGGAGAAACTCTGCTCTTGGACATTGGGTCAATTGATATAAGTTTTTGATAAAATTTTTTTTGTCCCATCTTTTTATGTAAACTTCTAATATTCATTCTAAGCTCATTTTTTATTGCAGGAATTTTGCTAATACCTTTTGTTATTGCATTAAAATATAAGCCAGTTCCTCCAACCAAGATTGGTATTTTTTCTTTCTTTATACATAGATTTATTTTCTCTTTTGCTAAAGCTAACCATTCTCCTGTGGAAAAATATTTTTTGACAGACAAAATGCCGTATAAATGATGCTTAGATTTTTTAAGATCAAATTTTGAAGGTCTAGATGATAAAATAGAAAATTCCTTGTAAATTTGCATGCTGTCAGCATTAATTATCTCACCATTAATTTTTTTTGCCAAAGTTAAAGCTAATTTTGATTTGCCTGAAGCTGTAGGGCCTGCAATGAGTATTATCTTTTTTTGAAAATTCAATTTGTTAGTCAAAAAAATTAATTAATCTTAACTCCAAGATATTTTCTTCTATTATTACTATCAATAATTGTTAAAAGTAGATTTTTTTTACCTTTTTTAATAATTTCATTAACTAATCTATTTAAAGAATTTGATGTAATTGGTCTTTTCTGGACTTCTAAAATAATGTCATTCACGCTAAGAAGTCTAATAAGTGGACTGTCATTCGAGATCTCAACAACCACGACACCTTTTAATTTTTTTGACAAACCTCTTTTTTGAATATCTTCTTCGTTAACTTCTCTGACTTTAATTTTTAAAGTTTCTATCTCAGTTTCAGGTTTTTTATTTCCTTGTTTGAATTCTTTTGAAGATTCAAGACGTCCAAGTGTTAGTCTTTTAGATATTTTTTTCTTATTTCTCCAAATCTTAACAACAACTTGTTTTCCTACTGCTGTATTTCCAACTTCTTTGGGAAGTCTTCTCATAGACTCAATTTTTTTGCCATCAAATTCTAAAATTATATCGCCAGCTTTTAAACCCGCTTTGTCCGCTGGACTACCTTCTGATACGCTTGCAACAAGAGCTCCTTCTGGTTTTTTTAAACCTTCTACTTCAGCAATTTCTTTTGTAACCTCTTGGATACGAACTCCCAACCATCCTCGTCTTGTTTCTCCATACTTGATTAATTGATCAATAACTTTTGATGCAGCATTAGATGGAATTGCAAAACCAATTCCAATTGAACCAGTTTGACCAGGAGCAATTATTGCTGTGTTTATTCCTATTACCTCTCCTTTTAAATTAAAAAGAGGACCTCCAGAATTTCCCTGATTAATAGATGCATCTGTTTGAATAAAATCATCATAACGAGTTAAATTAATATCTCGATTTCTTGCAGAAATAATTCCTGATGTAACTGTTCCACTAAATCCAAATGGATTTCCTATGGCTATAACCCAATCTCCAACTCTTGCTTTATTAGAATCTCCAAAATTCACTGGAATAAAATTTTCTCCAGAGTCTATTTTTAAAACAGCTAAATCCATATAAGGATCAGAACCTATAACTTTTGCTTTGTATTCTTTGGAATTAACCTTGACCACGATATCTTCAGCATCTGCAATAACGTGATTATTAGTAACTACTGTTCCATTTTTATTAATTATAAAACCAGATCCTAGGGATGAGGCTTTTCTCTCAGTTGGTCTTTGAAAGTCTTTAAACATTTCCTCAAAAGGTGATCCAGGAGGAAATTGAAAAGGAAATTGATTTCCAGATGTTTTGATTGTTTGAGTAGTAGAGATATTAACTACTGAAGGCATTAATTTTTCTGCTAAATCTGCAAATGAATCTGGAATATTTCTAGCTTTACCCTGGATATTAAAAATGAAATAAAAGAATAAGAAGTACGTAAATATTTTTTTAAAATTCTTCATTTAGTTTTTTATATACCAAACAATTATAAAACCTACGATTAAAAAAAAACTCCCTATACCTCTTAGTTTATTTTCAGGAGTGTTCTCAATCAATTTCAACATATTTTTTATTTTTGACGGAAACAAGGCAATGACAAGACCCTCGATGAATAAGATTAATCCTATAGCCGTTATAAGATCTCTCATATTATAAACTATTGTTTTTTAGGAGATTTAGATTTGACTTTTCCAAAAAATTTAAAGAATTCACTATCAGGAGAAAGAATTAAAGATGTTTCGCCTCCTATTAAAGCTTTTTCATAAGCTTGCATCGCTCTATAAAATGCAAAGAACTGAGGATCCCTGCCAAAAGCATTAGCAAAAATTTTATTTCTTTTTCCGTCACCTTCTCCTTTCATAATTTCTGATTGTTTATTTGCATTTGCCAGAATTACTGTTACATCTTTGTCGGCTGTAGAAGTAATTTTTGCTGCTATTTCAGCTCCTTGAGCTCTAAATTCTTTAGCTTCTCTCTCACGTTCAGTCTGCATTCTTTTATAAATTGCTTCACTGTTAGCAGGAGGAAGGTCGGCTCTTTTGATTCTCACGTCAACGATGGTTATTCCAAAATTTTTTGCTTCCTCATTTACATCATTTTGAATTATTTCCATTTGTCTTACTCGGTCCGTAGAAAGAAGTGTCGCTAATTCTTGTTTACCTAAAACACCTCTGAGTCTTGAGTTTATTATTGTAGAAAGTCTTGATCTTGCTACTCTCTCGTTGCCTACTGAAATATAAAATTTTAAAGGATCAACTATTTTAAATCTGGCAATGGCATCAACTATTAATCTTTTTTGATCTGCAGCAATAACCTCTTCTGGAGGATTATCTAAATTTAATATTCTTTTATCCAAATAAACTACATTTTGAATAAAAGGTATTTTAAAATTTAACCCTGCTTTTGTAATAATCTTTTTTGGATCTCCAAACTGCAGCACAATAGCCTGGTTAATCTCTTGAACAATTATTATAGATTGAAAGAGAAGAACTGCTAAAACGACTATAGCTGGAAGTATAAATTTAGGTGCTTTCATAATTAATTAGCTTTCTTTTTTAATTCAGGTAATGGTAAATAAGGAACAACACCTGAACCAGTTTTTTTATCTATAATAACTTTGTCTATATCTGCTAAAACTTTTTCCATTGTTTCTAAGTACATTCTTTCCTGAGTAACTTGTTTTGCATTTTTGTATTCATTGTAAATTGCTAAAAATCTACTTGCTTCACCTTCTGCTTTTGCAACAACTTCTTTTTTATATGCTTCGGCTTTTTGTAAAATTTGTTCAGCTTCACCTCGTGCTCTAGGAATAACATCGTTAGCGTAAGCTTCAGCTTCATTTTTTGATCTTTCTCTATCTGCTCTTGCAGCTTGCACATCTCTAAATGCATCTATTACTTGACTTGGAGGATCAGCTTGCTGAGTTTGAACCTGAGTAATTTGAATTCCAGATTGATACTCATCCAAAATTTCTTGCATAATCGCTTGAACTTCAACTTCTATTTTGGATCTACCTTCAGTTAGAATTGATTGAATGGGACTTTTTGCTATAACTTCTCTCATAGCCGTTTCGGAAGTTGCTTTGACTGTTTCTACAGGGCTTTGAATATTAAATAAAAATTTTTGTGCATCCTTAATAACCCAAAATACTGAATAATTAA
Source organism: uncultured Pelagibacteraceae bacterium (assembly GCA_902567685.1). Lineage (GTDB taxonomy): Bacteria > Pseudomonadota > Alphaproteobacteria > Pelagibacterales > Pelagibacteraceae > Pelagilacustribacter. Next base: position 108,796 of record CACFNH010000002.1, read on the forward strand.
TATCAACAATATTTTCATCACCTGTTAACATTAAGCTTTCTTCGTCAACATCTGCTATTCCTGTGGATCTACCGCTATCACTTGCAGGTCTAAAACCAACATCAATTCGATTAACTTTAGTAACTTTAGGAGTTAGAGCTCTTTCTATAGGCAAAGGTAAATGATAATTTAATCCAGGTTGAGTAGTTTTTACGTATTTTCCAAATCTAAGTACGACTCCTTGTTCGTCTGGTAAAACCCTGTAAAGTCCACTGGCAGCCCAAACTGCAATTAAAAATAATAATAGTAAAAAAATTGATTTACCTCCACCAGATCTTCCACCTGGTAAAAATTTATTTATCATTTTTTGAAAATTTTTTATAACATCATCAATACTTGGTGGCTCTCTTCTTGTTCCTGAACCATTTCCATTATTGCTGCCTCCTGGTGAGGATCCCCAAGGAGACTGATTTTTAAATATGCTTCCTTTGCTAACCATGACACTTTATATAGTTACTTTTTGTATAAAAACAAGTTAAGTTAAGCCATTATTATGCGAGAAAAAGAAGCAGAAACCAATAAAGACATTAAAGCAAAGCTTTCACCTAAGAAATTTGTAAAAAATCCAATCAAGGGGACAAAATATACAATAATGGTTTCAAGCGCAAAAGGAGGTGTTGGGAAGTCCACTTTTGCAATTAATATTGCTTTTGCTCTTCAAAACTTGGGATGTAAAGTTGGCTTCTTAGATGCTGACATTCACGGTCCTTCTCTTCCAAAATTGATCGCTATTAATGAAAAACCAAAAACGGAAGACGGAAAATTTCTTATTCCTATAGAAAAATATGGTGCTCAATTTATTTCTATGGGATTTTTGATAGATGAAGTTACTCCAATGATCTGGAGGGGTCCAATGGTAATAAGTGCAATTAAAACTTTAACACAAAGAGTTATGTGGAAAGATCTTGATTTCATAGTTGTGGATATGCCTCCTGGAACTGGTGATGCTCAACTAACCTTTGCTCAAGAAGTAAAAGTTGATGGATCAATAATTATTTCCACACCACAAGATTTGGCATTAATGGATGTTAAAAGAGGTGTTCAGATGTTTGACAAAACTAAGGTAAAAATTATTGGCTTAGTTGATAACATGAGCTTTTTTAAAGGAGATGATGGAAAAAATTATAATATATTTGGAGAAGGAGGAGTGGAAAAAACAGCTAAAGAATTTAACAAAAGATTTTTAGGAAAAATTCCAATTAATATAGAGCTAAGAGAAGCTTCAGATTTAGGATTGCCTTTGGTCTACAAAAAACCAGATCATGAAGTATCGAAGGTTTTTTTAAATATTGCCTCAAAAATTAGAGAAGATTTTCCTTAAAACCTAATGATTCCATTAACTCATTCCATTCTCGTTTAGAAAGTCCAGAATCTTCAAACTTACAATTTTCACCTTTTATCATTTTCTTTACTACTGACTTTCCTTTAGCGGATAGTTCCATTGCTCCAACTCTATAATCCATAAAAGCCTCATATGTTGTTGGAACCCATCTTTTTAAAGAATCTGTCATTACATCGGCGTAAGCTCTAATTTCGTATTGAGCGTGGCCATCCGCTCTTAATGATAAAAAGTTGAGAAGATTTAACAAATCAGTTTTCCAGTACCATTGTGTATATGCATTCAATGTCAAATTCATTCTAGCTAATTCTCTGGCTAATCCCTGTTTTTTTTCGTCTATTACACTACCGTCATACTTTTCATTCAACATCTTCTCGTAATCATCATAATTTTTTTGGGCATCCTCTTTAAGCATAGTGAGAATTTCATCTGCCTGCTTTCCGTTAATTAATGCCCCTCGTCCCTGACGATTATCTTTTGATTGCGCTGCCAAGTGTTCTTTTTCTGGAATATAGAATTCTTTATCAAGGATAGAATATCTAGCTGAGTATTCATTCACATTAGCAGTTCTATGTCTTATCCATTGTCGTGCTACAAAAATCGGAAGTTTGACATGATATTTTATTTCACACATTTCAAAAGGAGTGCTGTGTCTATGCCTCATCAAATATTTAATTAAGCCACTGTCAGTTGAAACTTTCTTAGTTCCTTTTCCATATGAAACTCTGGCTGATTGAACAATAGAAGTATCATCGCCCATATAGTCTACTACTCTGACAAAACCGTGATCTAACACGGGCAAGGCTTCATACAAAATTTTTTCTAATTCAGGGGATGTAACTCTTTTAGTTACGTTTTCTTGAGATTGTTGGTCTATTATTTCTTGTTTTTGTTCTTTTGTAAGCTTCATTTTGAATTAATTTATTGAATCTCTGAAAACAAGTTTTATATTATTAGCGTTGGTTTTCCAACTATAACGATAAACGAATTTCGTAATAAACATTACGGACGTGGGGGCAGTACCCACCACCTCCACCATTTACAACTTGAGGGGGTGAACTAGGATCGACGGGTGTCTAAAGGCTATTCTTTCGTTCGAGATAGTTCCGACGTAACGGGCTACTTATAAATGCAAATAATAAATTTGCACTTGCTGCTTAATTAACTTGTTAATTAAGTGAACGGGGTTTGGGGCACCTGGCAACAGAACGCCCCTGCGTATTGGCGTTAACACTTATTAATTCACAACTTTTTTTAATTAGATCACAATACGATCACACTGAAGAAAGACAAACTTGGAGTGCGGGGGAATTTAATCTAAAACTTGGCCAGTTTTATTTTGTTCAAAATAATCTATTAAAAAAAAAGCCATCTTTTGTCCTTTTATTTTATGTTTTTTATCGAAAACAAAACTTAATGTTTGAGGATAAACTAAAGCACTTGCAGCTACCCAATGGTTTCTAACTACTTGGCCGGCTCCGTTAACAGATAGATCATGGTACTTTTTCTTCATAATCTTTTTAGTTATCTTGTATTTTTTAATAATAGGTTGATTATTTTTATCTTCAAAAGCTAATTCTATTAAATCATCTATTGCTTTTTCTTTTTCTCTAGATTTCTTAAACATTGAATTCATATCAAAATCCATTGATACATCAGATAGAACTCGACTGATCTTAACTAACTTAGTTGATTTTTTTATACTCCTAAATATTCCAAAAACCATTATTTGCTTGGCCCCCAAATTTTTCCACCCCAAAGATAACTTAAATGAACATAGCACATTCTAAAAGAAAATAATCCACCAATTAATAACAAATAATATACCCAAGTACTTTCAGCCCAGCTAATTGCGAGCCAAATCAGACCTACTCCAAGAATGAGATCGATAATCGCCCATGCTATCATTGTCCATTTAGGGAATGATTGTCTTAAATCTTTTTTATCTCCGGACCAATAAACCTTTTTAGTATAATCTCTTGTTGAGTATTGGTTTTTTCTTTTTTTCATGATCTAAAATCTAAATTCAACGTCACTAAATCTATATTAAATTCTCCCTGCATTTTTTCAAATAAATTTAAAATTTTATCGAAATTAGCTACATCTTTTAGCTTTTCACTTGGGTTTTTAATCACTTCAATTTTTGCTTTAGTTAGTGCGTTCGTCACTAAATATATGTTGAATTTTTCTCTATTTTTTTTATTTAACATTGCAATAATTTCATTTTTTGTTAAGTCGATATCATTAATCGTTTTTCCCGAAGATGATTTAACCTCAATGAATATCTCCTCTCCTTTTTCGTTGTATGAGGTTATATCGTAGCCTGGTTTTTCGTTTAACTCTGCATGCCATTTAACTTTATTTGAAAGGTCTTTTAAACCAATTTTATTTAATTTATCTTTTTCATACTCAAAAACAATTTTCTCACCTTTTCGACCTATAAAAGCTGAACGATCGCTCCTCCTCTTTTTTTGTTTTATTTTTTTGCTTTTTTTAGTTTTAGCATTTGTTTTTTTTTTCGGCGTTCTATTTTCAAAAGTCTTTATTTTTAAATCTTGATCTTGAAACTTAATTGGGTCTGCAACTGCGTTAACTAAACTATCAATGGATGGTGTTAGAGGATTTTCATGAATCTCAACATAAAATTCTAACATCTTTTTGAAATCATTAATAAGTTCGTTATCTTCAGGCAAATTATCTATTTCATAAGACAAACTGAATATTGCTGATTGTTCATAGCCCTCTTGTCTAAATTCTTTTGGAGTGGCTGTTAAATCAATAGGATCTAACGTTAAGTTTTCAATATCAAGATCATTTTCAAAAACCTTTTGAATACGAGATGCTGCTTTTCTCATTTTAGAATAAGCTTCTTTTTTTGGAGAAAAAACTTCTAAAAATTGCCCGGTACCAAAAGCAATTGAAAGGTGAACTTTTTTTAGATCAACTGAATATAAATAGACTAAAGAATAACCTTCGCTTTGTTTATCTGCTAATCTAACATCTCTTGCGCTTATCCATGGAGCATATGGGACCCTTTGTACTCCTTTAGTAGCTTTAATCTTTATATAATCTTTGTGATCGGAGTTAGATACAATACCTCCGAGAATGTTAGTTATCTTTTTATAAATTTCATCTACGTTATTTGTCTTATTTTTAAAAAAAGCAGGCCACTCTTTTGAAAGGCTTTGAAGTTCTTCTCTCATGATCACACCATATCCGGACTCACTGGCGATCACAATACGATCACACCCAGCAAAGAAATAGGCGTTTTTTATGATCTAGAATTATTGTATAACGTTAAAAGGTTTGGGGCACCTGGCAACAGAACGCCCCTTATGATAATTAAAATAATGAAAAAAAATAATTCAAGAAAAGTTAAGATTTGGGGATTAGTTTCTGTTATTTGGTTTTTGATTGTTTATGCAGCAACTATGACTGGTAGTTCTTATTCTAAAGATACAGCTGCTTTTATTTGGTTAGCTTTGATACCCTTAGCAATAGGATGGGGGATCTATTTTATTAAGAAAAATTAGGCACCTAGCAACAGAACGCCCCTAAAAAATCAACTAATCTTTTAAGTTTTTTTGGTCGCAGTGACAATCTAAAGGGTTAAATTAATAAATTTTTAATAATATTTTTAGAGCATGTATAAGTTGATTTTAAAAATAACATTAATCTTATTTTTTATTTACCCTGCTCACAGCGCAGATCAAACCATAGAAATGGTTAATAGATTGGGAAAAGAGATTAATGTTTATTCCAAAAAACTTGTCAATGTTAATGTGGGTAATACTGTTTTTTGGAAATCAGTAAATCCTGGCCATAATGTAGAATTCATAAAAGGTGGGGTTCCTGCTGGTGTGGAAAAATTCAAGTCTCCATATAGTAAGGATACAAGCTATACATTTAAAATTCCTGGAATTTATGCTTATTGGTGTACGCCTCACAAAAGTATGGGGATGATAGGTTTCGTCGTCGTAGGTAATGACAAGTCAAATCTAGAAGCAATTAAAAAAATTAAATTTTACGGTGTATCAAAAAGAGTCGCTGAAGAAATAATAAGTTCTTTGTAAATTTTATTATACTGTTTTTAATTCAAATTATTCCCAAATAATGGTATAAAGTCTAGGGCACCTGGCAATAGAACGCCTTTCTTAATTTAATCTTTAGAATGAAAGCATATAAAATAATTAAATCTAATATTCATCGAAAAGGTCTTTGTGCTGCTCGTGATATAAAAAAAGGAGAAAGAATAATTCAATACAAAGGAAAAAGAATCACCCACAAAAAAGCTGATGAGGATCCTAAGTATAGATATGATATCACTTATTTGTTTACACTTAATAAAAAGTATCTTTTAGATGGAGATTTTAAATTTAATGTTGCTCGACTGATGAACCATTCGTGCAATCCTAATTGTGAAGTTCTTGATGAAAGTAAGTCTGTCATATGGATTACCGCTATGAAAGATATCAAAAAAAATGAGGAATTATCATATGATTATGGATTTAGTTATGATTGTAACTATAAAGATCATGTTTGTAAGTGTGGATCTGAAAATTGTGTTGGCTTTATTGTTAGAGAAGGTTCTCGATGGCGGATAACTAAAAATAAATTCTAAAAAATATATTTGTCTCCTAAATAAATCAAAAGACCTACTGCGATACCTATGAGAAGCCAATAATAAATTTCTTTCATTTTAATAGATATATTTACTAAGATTGGGTTTAAAATATTTTGGTCCTTTCATTACTTTTCCTTTGTCGTTAAAAATTGGTTTACCATCATCTCCTAACTTACTCATATTTGAATTTTGAACTTCTTCAAAACACTTATCTAGATCTATGCCAAAAGCATGTCCGGCTCCATACGTAACATAAAGTATATCAGTCAAAGCATCTGCGACTTCTTTGATATCTTTCTTTTCAATTGCCTGCTTAAATTCTTCTAATTCTTCCCTGATTAAATCTAATCGTAAATTAACTATTTTTTCCTCTGGAAATTCAGCTTTATTTTTAACTTCTTGACCAAAAGTTTGCATAAATTTTTTTACACTTTGAAAGTTACTCATTTTTCCTCAATTCTAATTTGTTTTATAATAAATAGGGTGTATTATACCCTAGAATCATTAATGAAATACAGAACGGAATTTGACAGCTTGGGAAAAGTTAAAGTACCTGGTGATAAGTATTGGGGCGCATCTACTGAAAGATCAAACAAATATTTTGATATAGGTGATTTTCTTGTAAGGCCAATACTTATACAATCAATTGCAGTTGTAAAGAAAGCTTCAGCTATAGTTAATTCAAAAAATAAAGATCTAGATAAAAAATTAAGCAAATATATTATTAGAGCAGCTGATGAAATAATTCGAGGTAAACATAAAGATAATTTTCCTTTAAAAGTGTGGCAAACAGGTTCCGGAACTCAAACTAATATGAATGTTAATGAAGTTATTGCAAACAGAGCAATAGAAATGATGGGGGGAAAATTAGGTTCAAAAAAACCAATACATCCAAATGATCACGTAAACAAATCTCAGTCTACAAATGATGTTTTTCCTACGGCAATGCATATTGCAATTGCTTTAAAAGCTAAAAAAAAGTTAATACCATCTCTTAAACTATTAGAAAAAGAACTTAAAAAGAAAGTCAAAGAATTTGGTAAGATAGTTAAAGTAGGGAGGACTCATTTACAAGATGCAACTCCTTTAACCTTAGGACAAGAATTCTCAGGATATCATTCGCAGTTAAAAAAATGTATTGAAAGAATAGAAGGAGCCCTAAAAGAAATATACTGCTTAGCCCAAGGTGGAACCGCGGTTGGAACAGGTTTAAATACTAGAAAAAATTTTGATAAAAAAGTAGTTAAAGAAATTAGTAAAATTACAAAACTCCCATTTAAAATTGCTCCTAACAAATTTGCTGCTCTTGCAGCACATGACTCAATAGTAAATTTTTCTGGAACTATGAATACAACAGCCGTATGTCTAATGAAGATAGCTAATGATATTAGATTTCTTGGATCAGGTCCTAGAGCTGGTTATGGAGAACTAATACTTCCTGAAAATGAACCCGGTTCTTCTATTATGCCTGGAAAGATAAATCCAACTCAATGTGAGGCTGTTACAATGGTTTGCGTAAAAGTAATCGGAAACCATAATGGTATTACGATGGCAGGGTCCCATGGGCATTTTGAATTAAATGTATTCAAACCTTTAATTATTCACAACATTCTCCAATCAATAAATATTATGTCTGACTCATCTAAAGCATTTGCTTCTTACTGTATTAGAGGTTTAAAAGCAGACAAAAAAAGAATTAAATCTCTTTTAGATAATTCGCTTATGCTTGTAACAGCTCTATCTCCTAAAATTGGTTATGATAAAGCAGCAAAAATTGCAAAAGCTGCTCACAAAAATGGAACTACTTTAAAACAAGAGGTTGTAAAGTCTGGCGTCTTAAATGAAAAAGAATACAACAAAATTATGAATCCAGTGCTAATGACTAAGCCAAAATAATATCGATTAATATAATTCCCTTAGTTATAGTATATAATTGAACATTTTCAGTTTTATGAATTCTACAAATAAATTGTTAGATAACTTAAATAAAGAGCAAAAAGAAGCAGTTCTAAATACGGAAGGACCAAGTTTAGTTGCGGCTGGTGCCGGATCAGGAAAAACTAGAGTCTTAACCACTAGATTGGCTTATATCATTAACGAAAAAAAAGCTTGGCCAAACCAAATACTTTGCGTGACATTTACAAATAAAGCAGCAAAAGAAATGCAAGATAGAGTTTTAAAATTTATTAATCAAAAATCTTCTTCGGTTTCCTGGCTTGGAACATTTCACTCAATTAGTGTTAAATTCTTAAGAAGACATGCTGAAGCAATAGGTTTAAAAAGCAATTTTACAATACTAGATACTGATGATCAGAAAAAATTAATAAAAAAGATTTGTAAAGCAGAAAATATTGATGCAAAAAAAATATCTCCTTCATTTATTATAGCTTTTATAGACAAGTGGAAAAATAAAGGTTTCTTACCTGCTGAGGTTAAAATAAAAAAAACTGATAATCTCGAAAAATTAATTTTAAGTGTGTACAAAATTTATCAAAATAAAATCAAAGATCTAAATGCATGTGATTTTGGTGATCTTATACTTTACTGTGTTAAACTTTTTGAAGATCACAAAGATATTAGGGAAATATACAGAAAAAATTTTAAATATATATTAGTTGATGAATATCAAGACACAAATTTTATTCAAAATAAATGGTTAAATCTTTTAGTTAACGATAAAGAAAATATTTGCTGTGTAGGAGATGATGATCAGTCTATATATAGTTGGAGGGGTGCTGAAATAAAAAACTTTTTGAACTTTGACAAGATATATAAAAATTGTAAAATTTTTAAATTACAACAAAATTATAGATCAACAAAAAATATTCTTGAAACTGCCTCAGCTCTTATAGCACACAATAGTGATCGAGTTGGAAAAAAACTATGGTCATCAGGCCAACAAGGTGAGTTAATTAAATTAAACTGCTATCAAAATGGAAAAGAAGAAGCTGAAGGAATTTCTGATATAATTGAGCATAAATTAAAAAAAAAATATTCATTAAATAATATTTCTATCTTGGTTAGGGCTATTTACCAAACACGGGAATTTGAAGAAAGATTCTTAAAAATAGGAATCGGCTACAGAATACTTGGGGGAATTAAATTTTATGAAAGAGCAGAAGTCAAAGATGCAGTTTCTTATTTGAGAATTATTAATCAAAAATTTGACGATTTGGCCTTAGAAAGAATTATAGGTGTTCCAAGAAGAGGGATAGGAGAAAGTACGATAAATCAACTATATTCATTTGGAAATAAAAATAAAATCTGCCTTGAAGATTCAATTTTAAAAATGATTGAGTCTAATAAGCTTAAGCCAAAAATTAAAACTAGTTTATCTCAGCTATTAAACATGATTAACAAATGGAGAAAAGACTCAAAAACAAATAAACATTATGATCTTTTGAAAATAGTTCTAGATGAATCTGGTTACTCTAAAATGTTAAAAGACAAAAAAGATCTTGAAAATGAAAACAGATTAGAAAATTTAAAAGAGCTTTTAAGAGCTATGCAAGATTACGACAACTTACAAAGTTTTCTAGAACATGTTGCTTTAGCTACTTCTGCTGATCAAGAATGGGAAGGTGAAAAAGTTAATCTAATGACAATTCATGCTGCTAAAGGATTGGAGTTTGACTCAGTTTTTTTACCTGGTTGGGAAGAAGGTTTGTTCCCTCATCAAAAATCTTTGGAAGAAAATGGAGACTTCGCTTTAGAAGAAGAAAGAAGATTAGCTTACGTTGGTATCACTAGGGCAAAAAAAGAGTCATTCATATCTTTTGTGATGAGGAGAGCTTATCATGGAGACTGGATGGATGCCTTACCATCTAGATTTATAAACGAGATTCCTGAAGAAAGTGTTGAAAAAAACCAAAAAATCGAAAAAGATATAGTTGAAGATTTTGATTTTAATCAAGATCAAAGTTTTGACTCCAATGAAGAGTATAGAAGTCCTGGTTGGGCAAGATTAAAAAAAAAATTAATTAAATGATAAAAAGATTAAAAAGACTATTAGAAAAGCATAAAATTGATGGATATATAGTTCCAAAAAATGATGAATATTTTAATGAATATGTGTCACCTTCTAAAGATAGGTTAAAATTTATTTCAAACTTTTCTGGCTCTGCTGGATTCGCATTAATTTTAAAAAATCAAAACTATTTATTTGTTGATGGAAGATATACAATACAAGCCAGAATACAATCAGGTTCAAAATTTAAAGTTATAACAATACCTCAAAAATTTCCTAAAGATGTATTAAAAAAAAAACTTAAAATTGGTTTTGATTCAAATCTTCATAATGAAAAACAATTAAATTTTTACTTTGGGATTAATAATATTTCTCTTAAAAGTATAGATAAAAATTTAATTGATATTATCTGGACTGAAAAACCAAAGGATAAGATAAAACCTTTTTTTTCTATTTCAAAAAAAAATGCCGGGCAAAGTTTTGAAGAAAAAATTAAAAAAGTTAAACATTTTCTTTTAAAAAATAAAATGGATTATTTATTGGTTACCGCACCAGAAAATGTAGCATGGGTTCTTAATATAAGAGGTTATGACTCAGCATTCTCTCCTACACCGAATGCTAGACTATTGATAAATAACAAGGGAGATATTGATCTATACTCGCACCCAAAAAAGATTGAAAAAATAAAAAAAATTCTTTTTAAAAAAATAAGATTTCATAATGAAACTGTACTTGAAAGAAGATTAAAGAATTTATGTAAAAAAAGTATTTTGCTTGATTCTATTTCAGGTTCCATTCATTACAAGAACTTATTAAAAAAAAGGAACAAAGTAATAGAAAAATTAGATCCGATTTACTTTTTTAAATCAATTAAAAATCTTACTGAGATAAACAATATGAAAAGAAGTCATATATTTGATGGGGCAGCTTTAACAAAATTTTTATTTTGGTTGAAAAAAAATTTTCGAAATAGAAAAATAACAGAAATATCTGCACAAAATAAATTAGAAAATTTTAGAAAAATGAATAAGGCTTATAAATTTCCAAGCTTTAGCACAATCTCAGGAACAGGACCAAACAGTGCAATTATCCATTACAAAGCATCAAATAAATCAAATAGAGTTCTTAAGAGAGGTGACCTATATCTCGTAGACTCCGGTGGACAATACTCTTTTGGAACTACAGATGTAACTCGAACTGTTTCTTTAGAAAATAGATCTAGATTTACAAAAGAAATTTACACACGTGTTTTAAAAGGACATATAGCTGTCTCAGATTATAAAATTAAAAAAAACTCTACAGGATCTGACATAGATAAAAATGCAAGAAAATTTTTAAAACAAATAAATTTGGATTATCCCCATGGAACTGGTCATGGAGTTGGATATTTTTTAAATGTACATGAAGGACCTCAATCTTTTTCAAAAAATAATAAAGTAAATTTGAAATCTGGAATGGTTATTTCTAATGAACCCGGATATTACAAAGAAGGGCAATTTGGTATTAGAATTGAAAATTTGATTTATATTAATAAAGACAAGTTTGAAGAGTTGACATTGGCTCCAATAGAAAAAGAACTTATAAATAAAAATTTACTTAGCAAAAAAGAAATAGACTGGATTAATGAATACCACAACAAAGTTAAAAAAACTTTATTCAGATTTATGAATTTTAAAGAAAAAATAGACTTACGTAATGCCTGCTCACCTATTTAAAATCTTATACCAGTCAGATTCGGTCATTATTTTTATTTTAAGCTCTTTAGCTTTTTCAATTTTTTTCTTAGTTGGTTTTGAATTTCCTATTACAAGATAGTCCAATCTTTTTGTTACAGAGCCTAAAATTTTGGCCCCATTATTTTCAGCTAATGATTTAGCTTCTGATCTGCTCATTTTATCCAAGCCGCCAGTAAACATTATATTTTTGTTACTAAATTTACCTTTTTTAGTTATTTTCTTAAAACTTCTAATATTAAGAACTGAAATTAAAGATTGAATAATTTGAGAGTTTTTATTATTTGAAAAAAAACTATCTATGGATTTTATTTGAGTATCTCCAATACCATCTAATACTTCTAAATTTTTCAAAATATTCGCTCTTTTTTTATAAATAAATAGTTCTGAAAATTTCTCAGGAGTCTTGAAAAAATTTGCTAAAATCTTTCCATTTTCTAGTCCTATGTGCCTTATTCCTATAGAATAAATAAATCTATCTAAGACTATACTTTTTGACTCATCTACAGCTTTTTTCAGGTTGCTTACAGAAAGTTTTCCCCAACCATCAAGTTTTTCAATTTTAGAATAATCTAAATTAAATATATCAGAAGGTATTCGAATAAAATTTAAATCCCAAAAATTGTCCACTACTTTTTTACCAAGTCCTTCTATGTTAAAAGCTTCTTTCGAAACTATATGTTTTAGTTTTTCCCTGGCAGTAAAATCACATTCGTAACCTCTTGTGCATCTTCTAACTACATCTATCTTTTTAGTAGTCTTACTAATCTCTTTCTTGGTAGGAAAACCACATAAACATTTTTCTGGAAAGACATATTTTTTACTGTTCTTAATTCTTTTAGTTTTGTCTACTGAAACAACTTGAGGAATAACATCTCCAGCTCTTTGTATTGTTACGTAATCTCCAACTCTTATATCTTTTCTCAAAATTTCATCCTCGTTGTGTAGAGTGGCATTAGAAACTACTACACCTCCAACTGTGATAGGTTCAACTTTTGCCACTGGGGTTATAGCTCCTGTTCTGCCAACTTGAATAGTGATATGATTTATTTTTGTAGAAGCTTTTTCAGAAGAAAATTTATATGCTATAGCCCATCTTGGAGAACTAGAAGTGCTTCCTAATCTAGATTGAAGCTCTAAATTGTTTATCTTATAAACTAAACCATCAATATCATAATCTAGAGAAGATCTAATCTTTTCAATTGATGTATGTTGTTCTTGAATTTCTTTTATATTTTTAACTAATTTATTATCTTTATTTACGGAGAAACCCCACTTATCTATTTTATCGATAAACTCAGACTGGGTTTTAAAAATCATTGGTTCAATTATACCAAATCCATGTACAAAGAATTTTAAAGGTATTTTGGCAGTATCTTTAGGATCTTTTTGCCTTAAAGATCCTCCTGCAGCATTTCTAGGATTAGCGAAATTATCTTTTATTAGTTGAAAATCTTTTTTGCCTATATAAACTTCACCTCTAACCTCTAAAACTTTAGGAATATCCGTATGTTTTTTAATTTCTTTTGGTATCTCGTTTATAGTCATTAAATTTTGCAAAATATCTTCACCAGTTTCTCCATCACCTCTGGATACTCCCTTTGTTAAAATTCCATTTGTATAGGTTAATGATGCTGAAATTCCATCAACTTTTGGTTCTGAAAAAAAATCAAAAACAAATTCTTTATTATTAAGATAATTTTTTATTTTTTTTAAAAAATTTAACATATCTTCTTCGCCAAATGCATTAGATAAAGAAAGCATTGGCCTTAAATGTTTAATTTTTTTAAATTTATTGGAAGGTTGGGAGCCTATAATATTTTTTACTGATCCAAATTTTTTTAAAAAACTATTTTCATCCTCTAATTCAACAACTTCTTTTTTCAGTTTATCATAAACTGAGTCTGTAACTGAGGGAGAGTCATCATTATAATATAGTTTATTATATCTTTTTATTAATTTGATCTTCCTTTGGTAGTTTTTAATTAAATCATTATTTTCTTTACTCATTAGTTAACCTAATATTTTTTTAATAGTCCTTTTTATTATCCCTGTATCTTTATCTTTTTTGGTGTTAGTTTTTTTTGGAATTTTATAATCTTTGTTAAGAAGCTTATATGATTGTTGATACCACTCACTTGAATTATAATTATATCCTAATAAGGCTGCTGTTGATTTAGCCTCATCTTCAAGACCAATCATATAATAAACTTCAACTAGTCTGTGTAATGCTTCTTCTATAAAAACAGTTTCATCATAATCTTTGATAATTATTTTTAGTCGATTTATTGCGGGAATCCATTTTTTGGTTTCTATATAATATTTTGCAACATAAAGTTCTTTTGCTGCAAGTTGATTATTTATCAAATCAGTTTTAAATTTTAAATCCAACGCATATTCTGTATTAGGATATCTTTCTAAAAAATCTTTAATCTTTTTTTTTGATACTAATAAAGGAGTTATATCTTTCGACTCATCAAGTATTTGTTCATAATAGATTATAACTAATAAATAATACGCATAGGTAATATTTTTATCAGCTGGATATTTTCTAATAAATCTTTCAAGTCCTTCCTCTGCCTCAGGATAAAAATTTATTAAGTATAGACAGTAACTTGACATAAGAGATGCTTTTGCAGAAAATTCTACCTTAGGTAAAATATTCTCAGCTTCTAAAAATTTATTTGATGCATAATAATATTGACCTTCATCCAAAGCTTTTACAGCTTCATTATAAATTTCAAAAGATTTCTCTAAATTATTAGTTTCTGTATTAATTTTAGGTTCTTTTTTCGAGCAGGAAAACAGGAAAAATGAAATTATAAAAAAATAAATTAATTTACGATACATCCTAAAGACTAATATCAAATTAAATTAATTAGGTAAATTTTTAGATTCTACTAAGCGTTAATTACTGCTGCTCTGGGGTACGATTTTTCTTTAATATCATCGATATCTTCTTTTTTTGCTTTAAAAGTTTCAAATTCCCAAGCAGAATCCTTTGAAAACAATTCTCGTAATAAAAGATTTGTAAGCTGATGGCCTCCTTGAGAAGTCTTTACATGACCATGAATTCTATAGCCAGACAACATTAAATCTCCTAAACAGTCTAGTATCTTGTGACCAACAAATTCATATCTATTTCTAAGACCGTCTTCATTTAATATTTCATTTTCTTTAACTACAATGGCATTTTCTAAAGATCCACCCTTTGCTAAACCTTGGCTTCTTATTTGATCTATGTCTTTATACAAACAAAATGTTCTTGAGTTATAAATAGAATTTAAATCTCCACTACTTAATACAAACTCTTTTCTTCTAGTTCTAATTAAAGGATTATTGTAAACTATTTCAAAATCAATAATTAAATCTTTTTCTAAAGGTTCTATAGAAATATATTTGGGTCCATTTTTAATTTCAATTTTCTCTTTAATCTTTATAAATTTTCTAAGTGAATTTTGACTCTCGCTACCAACTTGTCTTAAAGCTTCCACAAAATCTAAAGCTGAGCCATCCATAATTGGAATTTCTGGAGCATCAATCTCTACTAAAACATTATCAATTCCCTCTCCGTAAAAAGATGCCATTAAATGTTCGATGGTAGAAACAGAAACTGAATTTGCATTTTCTAACCTTGTGCAAAGCACTGGGGATTTTACATTTTTGTAATTAGCATCTATTATATTGTTGATATCTAGGTCAGTTCTCTTAAACTTAATACCGTGATCAATTCCTGCTGGATGCAAATGTAAATTTACATTCTTTCCATTGTGTAAACCTACCCCTTGTAGTTTTATGGTATCTTTAAGAGTTTTCTGTTTCATTTACTTGTATTTGTTACAAATTTTATACAAAATTGCTTTTATAACCAAAAAACAATTTATGTTTCAAAAAAATACAAAAACTTATCTAATTAAAAAAAGTAGAAAATATCCTTGAAATGATTGATTTTTTTGTCTGAATCGTTGGTATTGCTTCTCTCTCCCATCCTTTTCCTATCAATTCTGCTGACATTAAGCATGGGATTAAATGATCATCCTTGCTTCTTTCTTCAAACTTAATATTTCTGTTCTCTGCTAATAAAATTTTTTCGAAAATTTCCTTTAAACTTTTAAAAATATTAGAATCTTCAAATGAAAAATAAACTAGATTTACCTCTTTTTTTAAATCCTTTAAATTAATATTGCTTAAATAAATTAAATTAGTTAGCTCCTCAACTCTTGCAGATACTATATCTTTTATATGATTTAAGCTTATTTTTCTAAATGTCTCATCCTTAAAAAAAATTTTATCTAAATATTTTTCTTCTTTAGAATGATCAAATGTTAATTGGGAAAATATATTTTCAACGTTTTTGCTATTTAAGGAACAAACCTTTGAAACATCTTTCATTATAATATCTGTACCAAAATAAAATGTCTCTGAATAAACAAATGATGAATTTATAAAAATTGACAAGTTGGTTTTGCTTTTTCCAATATTTATTTGAGCAAATGACTCTTTAACATTTTCTTTAATTATTTTTTTTGCTCCTTGAGCAAAAGATTTCAAAATTATTCTCTCAATATTCAGATTACATTTATTTAAAAGTATTTTTAAATTTTTAAGATCATTTTTAGGTAGCAAAAAAAATGTTAAATGTTGATTGTAAAATTCTCCATGCAAACCAATTGGAGGATTTTTTAAAGGATTGTGATCTAAAAAAAAGTTTGAATTAAATAAATGAATTAAAGATTTATCTGGCTGATTGTCCAAAATCAGTTTTTTTATATTGTTTAATAAGTAAGATATATCTTCATCTAAAATCTGAGATCCGCCTAATTTTTTAAAACCAGAAATATTGATGCAGTTAAAATTATCTTGATTGCTTACTACAGTTATATCTTTAAAAATATAATCAATTTTTTTTTCAACTAATTTTAGACAATCTTTTATTATTTTTGCTGATGAGTCTATATTTGTAATTTTTCCATCTAATACTCCCTCAGATGATTTGGAAATAGAATAAATTACTTTGAAATTAAAATCTTCATCGTATTTTATAGCTAAAAATATGAAATTCTTTTCATTGATTTCCAGAAGTAAATGAGGTTTTTCTATTTCCATAAAATTTAATTTAAAATTAGCTGATCCTTTATCCTATAGTCAAAAATTTTATAGTTATCAAAGTTTTTATCATCATTTATAAGAAGAAAATTTTCTAAAATATTTAAATAATTTTCTTTAGGTAATTTAATTATTTTTTCATTATTTAAAACAATATCCCATCTTCCTATTTCAAAATATTGAAATGATTTTATACTATTAATTGGAAAGTTAATGTTCTTTAAATCTTTAAAAAATTGGTTAAAGTTATTCATTTTTCCAAACAACATTGGTAAATTTTTATAATTTTCATGCTCTAAGTATTTAATCAGATCACCTTTTTCTGAAACATAAAACTTGTTCTCCTTATCAACATAAACAGCTACAGGCTTTTTCTCAAAAATTTTTATTTTAATAGTCCCAGGATATATTTTTTTTACTTCAAAACTTGATACAAAATCAAATTGTTTAATTGCTGATTTAATGATTTTGCTATCCAGAAAAAATAAGCTTTGTCCCTTCAAACTTTCTAATTCATCAAGAATATTTTTTGTATTTAAGATCTTATTATTTTCTATCTTTATATCTTTTATTATAAATATAGAGTTTTTAACTTTAAATTTATAAGTAGGATTGTAGGTTGATAAGAGTAAGAATAATATTAAAAAGCTAGATAATTTGATTGACTTGTTCATCTATTGACACTTGCATCTAAGATCATTTTTTTAACGAGTTTTTTAAATGATATACCCTTGTATTTTGCTATCTCAGGTACTAAAGACAAATCGGTCATCCCTGGTTGAGTATTAAGTTCAAGTAAATAGAATTTTTTATTAAAAAATTTAAAATCAGATCTAGTTATACCTTTACATCCTAAAATTTTATGAACTTTCTCTGAAATTTTTAAAACTTTTTTATAATCTTTTTTTGAAAGATCGGCGGGCATAATGTGGGCGGTATTTGCTGACTTATAATATTTTGCTTTATAGTCATAAAATCCTCTCTTAGGTCTTAGTTCTATCGCTCCAATTCCTTTACCGTTCATTACTGCAACTTGAACTTCTTGACCTCCAATATATTTTTCAAAAATTAAGTTTTTATATTTTCTCTTTAGAGAGTTAGCCGATTTACTTAATGCTTTAAAATTCCTACAAATTTCAACTCCTATACTCGATCCTTCGTCTGAAGGTTTTATAACAATAGGATAACTTAATTTGGATCTTTTTATACTATTCTTAATTTTACTACTTGTTATATTTTTTGAGCTTAAAACAAAATATTTTGGGGATAATATATTGTTCTTTTCAAAAAATTCTTTGGATATAATTTTGTTCATTGCATTTATTGAAGAGGTTATTCCTGAATGAGTATAGGGAATTTTTAAATATTCAAAATAATTTTGTGCAGTTCCATCCTCTCCACCTTTTCCATGCAGTGCATTGAATATTGTGTCTACTTTTGAACTATCAATTTTATTTAATGATTTTTTAGCGGGATCAAAGGTTTTTGCGGCATATCCTAATTTCTTTATTGCTTTTAAACATGCTTTGCCACTTTGAAGACTAATTTCCCTTTCCTTAGAGTTTCCTCCTAGAACTACTAAGACATTCTTTCTTTTTTTTTTCATAAATTTTTTCCAATTACTTTAATTTCTAATTCTAAATTTATTTTGGTTTTTTTAAAAACCTGTTTCCTTACTTTTTCGATTAGCTCTTCAATGTCTCTTGATGTTGCTTTTCCCTCATTAACAAAAAAATTACAGTGTTTTTCTGATATTTTTGCGTTGCCAATTGACATTTTTTCACAATTAGACTCTTTAATAAGTTCCCATGCTTTTTTGTCATTAAAATTTTTAAATGTGCTACCACAAGTCTTTATTTGGCTTGGTTGAGACTCTTTCTTCATTTGAATTAATTTAGACTGCTTATCTTCAATATATTTTTTTTCAGATGGACTGCCTTTAAATTTAGCACTCAAAATAAGAAAATTTTTATCTAAATTACATCCTCTATAAAAAAACTTAATCTGATCTTTTGTTAACTCTTTTATATTTCCATAACTATCCATTACCTCTATGGAAAATAAAATCTTTGATATATCCTCGTTATAACAGCCGCTGTTCATTATTATTCCGCCTCCAACTGAGCCTGGAATACAAGATAAAAACTCAAAACCGGTTAAAGAATTTTTAGTAGCGAAATCAGAAAGAACTCTCTGCAAAGTTGCTGAACCAGCAAGTATAATATTGTTTTCTAATAATTTTGTATAAGAAAACTTAGAGCTCAACTTAATTGTGATCCCTTCAACTCCTCCTTCTCTTATCAAAGTATTAGATCCTGCCCCTAATATATTAATTTTTTTATTTTTTTCTTTAAAGAATTTTAAAAATGAAGATAGTTGATCAACATCATCTGGTCTAAAAAATATTTCAGCTGGGCCTCCTAGGTTAAACCAACTATACTTTGAAAGTTTTTCACTAAAGTATACTTTTTCTCCAAACCTTTTCTTTAAGCTTGACTCAATATTCATATTATATTTTTTAAATTATATATCCATTTAGAAATAGATCCTGCACCCATACCTATTACTATTTCATCATTAATTAAATTTCTTTGGAGATATATTTTTAAATCTTTTTCATCTTCGATATTAACTACCTGTACCTTTGAAAATTTTCCTATTAATTTTGCAAAATTTTTTGGTTTATAATTTTTATCTTTTTTTTCACCTGCAGGATAAATTGGACATAGTAATACTAGATCAGAAATTGTAAAACATGACGCAAATTCTTTTTTTAAACTACTAACTCTTGAGTATCTGTGTGGTTGAAAAATTGATATTATTTTTCTTTTTTTATATACATTTCTTAAACCTTCCAAAACTGCAGCTATCTCAGTAGGGTGATGGGCGTAATCATCATAAAATTCATTTTTACCCTTAATAAAAACCTTGGTTAATCTTCTTTGTACTCCAGAAAAATTTCTTAAAGCTTTTTTAATCAAATTAATATGAATTCCTAGATTCAAACAAACTGCAATTGATCCTGCGGCATTCAAAATATTATGTTTGCCAATTAAATTTAATACTATGTTCCTTATAATTAGTTTTTTGTAACTTTTGCTTTTAACTCTTAAATCAAATTTTGAACTAGTTAAGTTGTATTTTGGATTTAAAACCTGATAGTCAGACTTTTCATTAAATCCATATGTTAAATAATTTTTTCTATTAATTTCTTTTAAAATATTTTTTAAATCAGGGTTATCTAAACAAATTATAGCTTTTCCTATCGCAGGTGTTTTTTTAATAAATTTTATAAAAGTATTTTTTAGATTTTGATAACTTTTGTAAAAATCTAAATGCTCTTTATCTAGGTTTGTTATTATTGAATAATTTATAGGTAGTTTGAGAAAGCTACCATCGGATTCATCAGCCTCTAAAACTGCCCATTCTCCTTTCCCAAATTTAGCGTTACTATTTATAGAATTTATAACTCCTCCATTAATAATAGTAGGGTCTAACTTTGACTCTGACAATACTTTAGCAACAAGTGATGTTGTCGTAGTTTTTCCATGAGAACCAGTAATTATAATATTCTTTTTTAATGAAACTATATTGGAAAGCATTTCAGCCCTTTCATAAATAGGTATTTTATTTTTTCTTGCCTGTATTAATTCGATATTATTTTTTTTTATTGCAGTAGATTTAACTATTATAGTTGCTTTATAAATATTCTTTTTTGCATGACCTATAAGTATTTTAATTCCAACTTTTGTGCAGTTGTCTGTATTTTTATTTTTTGCTAAATCACTACCTTGGACACTAAAACCCATTGTTTTCATTATTTGAGCAAGTCCACTCATGCCTATTCCACCTATACCAACAAAATGGATTAATTCTTTTTTAGCTATGTTAATATTACTCATTAATCAAATATCTTATTTGGTTATTAATATTTTTAAAAACTGAATTGTCAGAATAAGCTTTTTGTCTTTTTCTAACCTCATCCAATAAAGCCTTATCTTCATGAATTGATTTAATCAATGGAAATAATTTTGTTTTAATATGGTTCTCTTCAATTAAAAAACCATATCCCATTTTTTCAAAATACTTGGCATTTTTAAACTGATGATTGTCTGCTGCATAAGGAAAAGGTATTGAAATAAATGGAATTTTACAATTCAAAAGCTCCGCTAAAATTGAAGATCCAGATCTAGTTATAGCTAAATCAATCTTAGAAAAGTAATTTAAAATATTGTGGGTAAAATTAAAAAGTTCAAATTTTATATTTAGAGACTCATATTTTTTTGTTAGTTCATTTTGTTGGTCAAATAAACACTGTTGATATATTTTTAATTTAAATCCAAGTTTTGCACATTTTTCAAAGATTTCAGGTAAAATTTCTGCAAAAGATTTTGCAGCCTGGCTACCTCCTAAAACTAAAATACTTATTTCTTCTTTCTTTGAAATAGAAATATCCTTTTTGAAATTAATTACTTCTTCTCTAATTATGTTTCCGATTTGTATCTTTTTCCCTTCATACTTTTTTTTTATTCCTTCTGTTTCAGAATATGAAATAAATATTTTATATGCTAATGGAAGTAAAAATCTATTCGCTTTTCCAATAACTAGATTATTTTCATATATGATAAATGGAATTTTTAATGCTTTAGCAGCTAAACAGATTGGAAATGATGAATATCCACCCATTCCAAAAACTACTGTTGGTTTAGACTTAAAAAGAAAAATTAATGAGCTAATAAAAGCCAATTTAATTTGAATCAATGCAATGAATACACTTAAAGGATTTTTTTTAAAAATTGTGGCTGAATTTATGATTTTTAATTTTATATCTTTATAATTTTTCAAAAATTGAAAACCTCTTTTGTCAGTGGTAATTTCCACAGATTTTTTATTGTTTATAAAGTATTTTGCCAAACTATAAGCTGGGAAAACATGTCCTCCTGTGCCACCTGTGGCTATTAATATTTTTTTTTTAGATTTTGTCATCAGCAAATCTATTTTTTGTATAGTTTAAAATTACTCCAGCTAATATTGAACTTCCTAATAAAGAAGATCCTCCATAACTCAAAAAAGGAAGAGTCATTCCGGTAGTTGGGAGTAAACTAGTATTTACACCAATATGTATAAAAGTTTGAAATATTAATAGAGAGGATAGACCACAAAGTGAAATTTTTAAATCTTTATCTATTTCTGAAACTGTTATTTTTATAATTCTGAAAGCAATATATAAAAAAACCATAATTAAAAAAATAGATACTACTGAACCAAATTCTTCAGTGATAACTGCTATTATATAATCTGTATGTGCTTCGGGCACACTATCTTTTAATACTCCCTCACCCATACCTTGCCCTTTTAAACCTCCCAGTTTAATTGCATCTAAAGCTTTTTGAGATTGAAAATTATCCCCTTTTGCAGGATCAAGAAAAGAAGTTAAACGAATTGTTATATATCCAAATTTTTCTGGTAATAAAAAAAGTAAGCCTGCTAAGGAAGAAGCCGATATTAGAAAAAAACTAATTATATAAAACACGCTTATACCAGATATGAAAACAATAGAAATCCAGCAACCAATTATAAGAATAGATTGTCCTAAATCTGGTTGATTAACCAACAATATGATAATAGACAATAATAAAAGAAAACTAAAAAAATAAGAAGAATTTTTTGTTTTAAAGTTATCTAAACTCAATATCTTTGCTGTTACTAAAATAAAAAAGGGTTTTACAAATTCTATCGGTTGAAATCTCAAAAAATATAAATCTAACCAACGTCTAGATCCTTTTACCTCTATACCAACTAAAGGTACTAAAACTAGAGTGATAAATAGAAATATAAATATAGGAATTATAATTTTCTTTAAAAGATTTATGTCAATAAATGAAATAAAAAACATCGTTGATAGAGATAAAAAAACAAAAATTAAATGTTTAGAAAAAAAGAAATAATAATTTTTATCTAATCTTTCTCCAGCCAAAGACGATGTAGATGAAAAAGAAAAAAAAAGACCCAAAAAAAATAATAAAATAAAACTAAAAAATATTCTTTTATCAATATTTCTCCAATAACTTTCTAATTTCTCTTTAAAAAAAATTTTTTCCATATAGCATTACTAATTTTTTAAAATCCTTTCCTCTTTCTTCAAAATTTTTGTATTGATCATAAGAAGCACTAGCGGGACTGAGTAAGATCGTTATTTCTTTATGAATTCCTATATTTTTAATTTCAGAAAAAATTTTTTTTAAAGCAAAACGTAAATTGTTTGAAACTAGGTAATCAACTTTGCCTTTTAATTGATTTACAAAAAACTTTTTGTGTCTACCAATTATAAATGATTTAATAATATTTTTTTTTAAATTTTTTAAAATAATTTTATCTCCTAATTTAGGAAGTCCTCCAACTATCCATAAAATATTTCTATTGCTTTCTAGAGCAAATTTACTTGACTCAAAACTTGTTGCTTTTGAGTCATTTACAAATCTTATTTTTCTTTTTTTAAAAAAGATTTCATGTCTATGGGGCAAACCATTGAACTTTTTGAAAGATTGAAAAAAATCCTTATCTTTAATCTTTAAAATTTTTGAAAGCTTATAAACAAAAGACATATTCTCATCATTAACTTTTGATCTTAAATATTTATTATGAATTTTTTCTTTTATTTTTTTGTATGAATTGGAAGATACGATCTTTAGTTTGGCTAAGTTTTTCTTTTTTTTATATATTTTGATTAATTTTTTATCTTTTAGAAAAGCAAAATCTTTTTTTCCTTGTAATAAAAAAATTTTTAATTTTGAATCTATATATTTTTTCATACTTCCATGCCAGTCTAAATGATCTTTACTAATATTTAATATAAAAGCATAATTTGGCTTGATAAATTTTGAGTAAGCTAACTGAAATGAAGAGGCCTCTATTATAAATAAAGTTTTCTTTCTACTACTAGAATTTAAAATTGACTTTCCAATGTTTCCACCTAATTGAGTATGAAAATTATTTTTTTTCAACAAATGCTCAACAATCTTACAAGTTGTTGATTTGCCGTTTGTTCCGGTAATTACGATTGATCTAACATTGGGATTTTGCAAATAAAATAAATCAAGATCAGTGATTATCTTTTTTTTGTTTTTTAAAAGAAATTTCCTAAACTTTGTTTTGTTTATATTTATTCCTGGACTTAATAATATATAATCAACAGTATTTAATTTTTTAGAAAATTCATCTTTATTTACATTTTCTTTAAAATGTATTCTTTTTTCTTTTTTATCATCCCATACATAAAAGTTTTTTAATTTTAATTTTCTTAAATATTTAACAGCAGAAGTCCCTGTTACTCCTAGTCCATATATTGCAAATTTTTTTTTGCTTAATGCTTTTGATAAAGTCATCTATTAACGTAATTTGAGTGTGGCAAGTCCAATTAGTGCTAAAATAATCGAAATAATCCAAAATCTAATTACAATTGTTGACTCTGCCCAACCTTTTTTTTCAAAATGATGATGTATAGGAGCCATCATAAAAACTCTTTTTCCGGTTAATTTAAATGAAATTACTTGAATAATTACGGAAACAGTTTCCAATACAAATAATCCACCTACTATAGCTAAAACTACCTCGTGCTTAACTATTATTGCAACGGCTGCTAGGGAACCTCCTAAAGATAAAGATCCAGTATCACCCATAAATATTTTTGCTGGGGGAGCGTTATACCAAAGAAAACCCAAACAAGAGCCAACTATTGAACCACAAAAAATTGAAATTTCTCCAACTCCCGGAATATATTGCAACTGTAAGTATTCAGCGAATATAGTGTTTCCTACAACATAACTAATAAATGTAAAAGATAGAGCAACCAACATAACTGGTACAGTGGCCAAGCCATCTAGACCATCAGTAAGATTTACTGCATTGGAGGAACCAATAATTACAAATAAAGCAAATGGAATAAAAAATAATCCTAAATGAAATATTAAATTTTTAAAAAAAGGAAGATATAAATTATATAAGTATTCATGGTCAGAGTATTGAATTAAAATATAAAGTGCAATCAAGCTTATTACAAGTTGTCCTAAAAATTTTAACTTAGAATTAAGTCCTCTTGAGTTTTCAAATTTAATCTTGAGCAAATCATCAATAAATCCTAAAGTTCCAAGTCCTAAAGATACAAAAATCAGTGTCCATATAAAAATATTTTTTAAGTCTGCCCAAAGAAGTGTACCAGAAACCATTCCTATAATAATTATTAATCCTCCCATGGTAGGAGTTCCAGATTTTTTTATTATATGGTCTATGGGGCCATCTTGTCTAATTGGTCCAGTAATTTGATTTCTTGAAAAAATTCTTATCAAAGGCCCACCTATTAAAAAAACAATAGTTAAGGATGTGACTACTGAAAGACCAGTTCTAAATGTAAGATACTTGAATACATTTAAAAATGAGTAACTATCTATCAATGAAGTTAAAAAGCTAAATAACATTAATTGAACCTTTTATAATATTTTTTGATAACTTATTTAAGCCTGTAGCATTAGATCCTTTGATCATTAGACAATCATTTTTCTTTAGGATATTTGAAAACACATCATCAAAATCATTTTTATTCTGTAAAATATTTCCTTGTTTATTTTTAGAAGTATATTTATAAGTTTTTATCACTTTATTTCCATATACAAACAATTTATCTATGTCGGCAATATTAATGACTTTTGACAAATTTTTATGGTAAAAATCTGACTTCTTGCCTAATTCAAGCATATCTCCAAGTAATACGTATTTTTTAGTATTTTTCCTCTTCATATTTGACAGATTCATAATAGCATTTTTAACTGAAAGTGGATTTGCATTATAACTTTCATCTATTAACTTGAATTTTGTTTTATATCTAGCAACTTCATGGATTTTTCCCCTACCATTTAAAGGAAGGGTTTTTTCAAAAAATCTTTTTATCTTTCTTGAATCAAGATTTAAAATTTTTAGTACTGTTATACAGCATAAGATATTGGAAATATCTAAATTTCCATTAATTTTTGTTTTAAATATTAAAATTTTATCATCAACTTTGATTCTTAAAATATCTTTATTTAATTTTTTTTTGTGTTGAATTAAATGAACATCTGCTTTTTTAGATTTACCGAAAGATAAAGTTTTTATTTTTTTCCTTTTAGCTATATTATTTAAATAATTAAAAAACCTATCATCTCTGTTCAAAACTAAAACTCCATCTATATCAATATTGTTTATAATTTCACTTTTGGCTTTTGCTATACCTTTGATATTTTTAAAATTTTCTATATGAGCCTGAGCAATATTTGTTATAATTCCTATATTTGGTCTAACTATTTTAGATAATTTGTTAATTTCACCTGATTTGCTCATTCCAATTTCAAAAACACCATAATCGTGTTGGTATTCAAGATTAGATAAGCTCAACGGAACTCCATAATGATTATTAAAAGATTTTGGGGAATAGTAAGTGCTACCAAAAACTTTTAGCATTTCTCCTAGTAAAGTTTTAACGGTTGTTTTACCTGAACTTCCCGTTACAGCTATAATTTTAGCTTTTGATAAATGTCTTTTATAAATAGCAATTTTTTTCAAAAAAGAATTCGTATTATTAACTTTAATAAGTTTTTTTCTATGAGAATTTTTAACATTTTTTGAAATTATACAAAAATTGCTCCCCTTCTTTATTGCCTCAGAAACATAGTTGTGACCATCTTTATTTCTTCCTTTAATAGCAACGAAAATATTTTCTTTTTTTATTTCTTTTGAATTAATAGACACTCCTTTAAATTCTTTCTTCTTATTTATTGATAAGTTTAAAATTTCTGAGTTAAAATATCTATTGTATTGTTCTTTCTTAAATTTAAATTTTTTAAATTTTATCTTTTTTATAATAGATTTATCAGAAATTTTAATTATCTTTTCTCCGTAATCTTGTGTTATTTCATGACCTTTGCCTGCAACTAATACAATTTCTAATGGTTCAGAATTTTGAATAGCTCGTTTAATTGCTTTTGTTCTGTTTCCAATTTCAACATAACTTCCTTTTTTTAACTCTCTAGTTATCATTTTTCTAATTTTTTTAGGATTTTCTCTTCTTGGATTATCATCAGTTACATATATTTTTTGGCAAAAATCTCTAGCAATTCTTGCCATTACTTTTCTTTTTTTCTTATCTCTTTCTCCTCCACATCCAAAAACTAAAGAAATTTTATTATTATATTGTTTTTTCAAAGATTGAAGTACGGTAAGCAAAGCATCTGGTGTGTGTGCGTAATCAATAAAAATTTTTGCTTTATTTGGTAAAACTCTTACTAGTTCTAATCTACCATTAACACTTTTTATGGCTTTTATAGCTAAAGTAATTTTTTTATCATTTAATCCACACAATTTTGATGCTAAAGAAGCCATTAAAAGATTCTTAATTTGAAATTTTCCTACTAATGGAATTTTATCAGATTTTATTATAGATTTTGCATCTATAGTAAATAAATTTAACTTCCGCCTTTTAGATATCCTCTTTATTATTGAAAATTCTTTAATTTCTTTGTCAGAAATAATATTTTTCTTTTTTAATAACAATTTTGAAAATAGAATCATTTTAGAGTCAAAATAATTTTTCATATTTTTGTGATAATCAAGATGGTCTTGACTAAAATTAGTGAATATTCCTGTTGTAAAATTAATTCCATCTAAACGACCCTGGGCTAAACCGTGGCTTGAGGCTTCAATTATTACATTCTCTATTCCTGATTTTTTTAGGTTATATAACTCCCTATGAATCGAAATTATATCCAAACTTGTAAGATTAGTTTTCTTTATTTTGTTTTTTGTCTTTATTCCAAGTGTTCCTATAGATGCTACTGGTAAATTATTTCTTGATAAAATTTGATAAAAAAAATCAGCTACAGAGCTTTTTCCATTAGTTCCTGTTACAGCAATAACATTTCTTGGTTTATTTTTAAAAAATTTTAAACAGGCATAAGTTAAATATTCTCTAGGATTTTTAACTTTGATAATGCCTATATCTTTTTTATTTTTAATATTTGAGTCTTTTGAGCAAATTATTGCTTTGGCACCTTTCTTTATAGCCTCGTCTATAAAAACACTTCCATTTAGATTGCTGCCCTTTAAAGCAAAAAATAAATCACCTTTTTTTATCTTTCTGCTGTCCAAGGCTAAATCTTTAATATCAATATTCTTAATATTAAATGGAGGATTTTTAATTAGTTTTTTTAACAACATGGTTGTTATAAACCTCGTCGTTATTTATGGCTAAAATAGGTCCAATTTTTTTTATAATTTTGCCAGCTACATAAACAGAATTCCAACCAGACTCGTTTCTTTTAGTGGTTATCTTTTGTCCACGATAATCATAAACCAATTGTGGGGCAGGTTTTGGTTCATCTAATAAAATGAGCAAAACGTAATTTGGTTCATACATTGGAAAAACAGATATAAAAGTATTCAATTTTTTGTTTGAGTATTTACCATAAAAATTTTTCTTAGCAGTCCCAGTTTTACCTCCAACATTAAATCCAAAAACGTCCGCTAAACTAGCTGTTCCATGTTTACTAGCTACAACTTCTCTAAGCATTAAATTAATTTCTCTACTAGTCTCATTAGATATAACTCTTTCTTTTTTAATATTTGGAATTTTATTTAGTCTTAAATTGGGTTTAACAATATATCCTCCATTAGACATTGCTGCGTAAGCTGCGGCTGCTTGTAGTGGTGTTGTGGTGATTCCATGCCCATAAGATACAGTTTCTAATTTACATTTATCCCATCTGAAATTTATTGGTTTACCGACCTCATCCAGTTCAAATTCTAAAGTGCTCATTAGTTTTAACTTATTGAGAAAACCTTTGTAACTTTCTTCTCCTATTTCTTTTGCTATCATAGCTGAACCTATATTTGAAGATCGAACTAGTATTTCTTCAACGGAGAGATCTTTTGGCAGTTCGTCGTGTTCTGAAATTATATATTTTGAACATTTAATATTTTTTGGAATATTTTTAATTATAGTATCAGGGGATAATAATTTTTTTTCTAAAGCTAGAGCTATAGTAAATGTTTTAAAAATAGATCCTAATTCAAAAACTCCTTTTGTTATTTTGTTTGTATAATCCGAATGACTAATATCATTTCGTAAATTAATATTATAATCAGGTAAAGAAACTAGGGATAAAACCTCTCCTGTTTGAATGTTCATTAATAAACCAGCAGCTCCTATTGCCTTAAAATCTTCCATTGATTGCTCTAATTCTTTTTTAATCAAATATTGCAGATTTGTATCTAGAGTTAATTGAAATGGTTCTTTTATCTTTTTTAAGTCTTTAAGCTCATTATCAAAATATTTTTCTACACCTGATATGCCATAATTATCATCATCTATTTGACCAAGAATATGACTATAAAGTTCTGCATTAGGATAAATTCTTGATTGCATTGACTCGAAAACTATTCCTTTTTCACCAAGCAAAAAAATTTTATTTTCTTCTTCTACTGACAAGCGTTTTTTCAAATAAAAATATTTACCATTCAATAATTTTTTTTTTATCCAATCTTGAGAAATCTCAGGGAAATTTAATTTCATATTTAATAAAAATTTGTCTTTATCTTTAATTAAATTTGGTTTTACGGCCGCGTGATAAGATCTTATATTTCTTGAAATTAAATCTCCATTCCTATCAGTAATATCTCTTCTCAAAGGTAAGAAGTTATCGTTACTTTTTTTACTATATAAAAATTTAGGCTCTTGAAATGAAATTGATGTAATCTTTATTGAAAAGATTGTTATTAAACAAAAAAAGAAAAAAAACAGTATATAAATTCTATCTTCGGATATAAATGATTTTGATTTATTTTTTTCTTTTAAATTTGTTTCAAAATAATCCTCAAAATAAAAACTCTTTTGGTTTTTATTAAAATTTTTATTTTTCCTTGATTTTTTTTTCATTAATAAAAGATTTTGTAGTTTTTTTTTGTTCGTTTAAAAATTGATCTAAACTAAAATAAATCTTTGAGTAATCTACGCTGGAATATTCTTCGTCACTATATTCTAAAATATTTCTTGATATATTTTGTGGTGAAGAGAGGTAATAATAATCTAACTCAGCCTCATACAAATTATTCTGCAAGTTTGCTATCTTCTTTTCAAAAATTGAAACATTTTTTTCAATCATTCTAGTTTTTGTTTTAATTATTGAAGTGAATGTCATCAATATTGAAAAGGTTATAAGTGAAATAAATATCTTTTTATTAAACATTCAAACTTTCTAGATCTAAATATTTTTTAAACTTCTCCTTAAATATTTTTGGATCTTCAAATTTTTTTTCATTCCTTGTTGCAAATCTTAATTTTGCTGACCTTGAGGGTGGATTTTCATTTATTTCAGATTCTGAGGGTCTTATTAAATGGTTATTCTTATCTTTAAAAAATATTAGTCTTTTCAACTTCTCTTCTGGCAAATATCTTGATGGTCTTAAATTGTTTTCTGAATAGTTTTTAAAATAAAATTTAACAATTTTATCTTCAATAGAATGAAAACTAATAATAATAATTTTTCCATCTTTTTTTATAAATCTTGTTGCTTTTATCATACCTTCTATTAATTCTGTGGTTTCTTTATTCACAAAAATTCTCAGTGCTTGAAAAGTTTTTGTACAAACGTTTATCTTCTTAGAAAAATTTTTCTTTTTGCTTCTTTTTATAATTTCAACCAATTCAGGTATTTTTGAAATTTTTTTTATTTTTCTAGTTTTTAAAATATTCTTTACAATTTTTCCGGCCTCTTTTTCCTCACCAAGAATTTTAATAATTAATTTTAAACTGTTCTCATTGAAGTTGTTTAAAACTTCCTCAGCAGAAATAGATGATAGACCCATCTTCATGTCTATTTTCTCATTAGATTTAAAAGAAAAACCTCTACTTAAGTCCATTAATTGAAATGAAGAAATGCCTAAATCAAATATTATAGTGTCTACCTTATCTTTTCCTTCTAATACTTTATCTAAATCGCTAAACTTTTCATTATGAAATGAGAATCTATTTAGATATTTTTCTGAAATTTCTTTTGCTTTTTTTCTGACAGATTTATCTCTATCTAAAGCTGTTACTTTTGTGTTAGGAAACTTTAATATCTCTTCAGAATACCCTCCTCCACCAAATGTGCAGTCAACAAAACTGCCTCCTTTTTCAGGAGAACAAATTTTAATGACTTCGTTTAACATCACTGGAAAATGGGAGGGCTCCAGTGATGTTTGAGGAACGTTCATTGGTATTTAAGTCTTGCATTAAAATTTTTGTCTTCTTAAGAAAGCAGGAATTTCAAAATTTTCCTCATCCTCATTAATGTCTTGATCAAATAATTTTTCATCATGAGAATTGCTATGATCATCCTGAGAATTACTATGATCATCCTGTCTTTCTAAAGTTACAGTACTATCATCTTTAACAACTTCATCAGAGAAAAGTTGTGGCGTAAATTCCTCTTTATCATCAATAGAAGTCTGAGACTGGTCAATTTCAGGAATATTTGTTTCAGAGTTATTTTCTATATAAGATGCGCTTTCAATTGAAACTCCAGATACCATATTTGCGTTTGTATCAGAGCTCAAATCTGATTCTTTTACACTTTCTGGTCTTTCACTTATTTCTGTTTTTTCATTAAGTTTCAAAGCTGTGGCTCCGTGTATGGAGCTTATAGTATTACTCTCTATATTGGTGTTTTTTGGAAATAAACCATCTGAGTAACCTGTATTTCTGCTTTGTATTCTATTAACCATATTTACTACTGTTTTTTGGTCAGTAGTTCTAGTATCTAAGGCTGACCCTTCTAAAGATGTGGCTACAATTGAAACTCTCATTTTGCCTGCAAGAGCCTCGTCTTGTATAGCGCCTGTAACTAGTTCTGCTTCGGGGTCTACTTCAGCTCTTATCTTATTGACTGCCTGATCGACCTCAAAAAGTGTTATGTCTTTTCCTCCAGTTATATTAACTAGCAAACCTTTTGCTCCTTTCAATGAATAGTCATCTATCAATGGATTGTTTAGCGCTAGATCAGTAGCTGTTATGGCTCTGTTCTCTCCTTCAGCTTCACCTGTTCCCATCATTGCTTTACCCATAGAAGTCATGACGGTTTCAACATCAGCAAAGTCTAAATTTATTAATCCTGGTCTAACCATTAAATCTGTTACACTTTGAACTCCATGTTTTAAAACTTTATTAGAAAGTTCAAAGGACTCTTCAAATGTTGTCGCTTCACTTGCAATTTTAAAAAGATTTTGATTAGGAACCACAATTGATGTGTCTAAATGTTTTTTTAGTTGTTCCCATCCTTCCAAGGCTCTTCTCATTCTTTTAGGTCCTTCATATTCAAAAGGAAGAGTAATAACGCCAACAGTTAAAATATTTAAATCTTTTGCTGCTCTAGCAATCACATGAGAAGCACCAGTTCCTGTTCCTCCTCCCATGCCAGCAGTAATAAAAATCATATTACTTCCCTGGATGTAACTTATTATCTCATTTAATGATTCATCTGCAGCAGCTTGTCCTATGTCATTTTTTGCTCCAGCTCCCAAACCTTTTGTAAGGTTCATTCCAATTTGAATTTTTGCATCAGCTTTGTTTGCTTTTAAATCTTGCGCGTCAGTATTAACAGCAACAAACTCTACTCCTTCTAAGCCTGAATCGATCATTGCATTAATTGCATTTCCTCCTGCGCCACCAACACCTAAAACCAAAATTCTTGGTTTTAATTCCTTTAGTTCTCCACCGCCAATATTAATCGTCATTCTTCCTCCCTTTTTTGTTTGTTGTCCCATTTTAAGTTTGATCTATTTTGATGAGCTTTTTTTCTAGCAACTATTTTAAACTTACCAAAAAGTTTTGGTTCCCAAATTTGGAATGTTTTTCCTAAACCAACAAATAAAATATTATTTTTAATTTTTGCATGATTTAAAAGTTTGTGTGGAATCGAAACTCTGCCTTCGCCATCAAATTGTAAACTAATACTTTCTGAAAGTACTGAAGTAGCAAAATAATCTCTTTTGTCTTCAAAAGGATTAAGCGTATCTATAGTATTAGAAAGTTTTTCTATTCTATCTTGTGCACAGCACTCCAAAGCTAAGTGGCTAAATGAGGGATAGCTTATAAATCCGTTGTAACCTAAAGAGCTTAAGTGGGATCTAAAATTAGCTGGCACAGAAACCCTCCCTTTCTTGTCTAACTTGTTCTCGTAACTTGATAAAAACATAATTTTTTAAAATTCGCGCAGAAAGAGAGTCAAAAAACAAACTATTCAATAAAATCTCTTTCTTTATTACTCTCAATAAACCCTCCATTTGGGATTTCATGGGATCATATGGGTTTTATATTTTGCAGTCAATATATTAGTTTTCCTTAAAAAGGATACAAAACAAGAACATTTACGGGGAATATTGTTGGATAGCCAGATAGTCTATAAGCCGGGTTCTGTCATTTAAGATGTCATTTCTCTAGACTTAAACTCGCGATTAAGCTCAAGCGGCTAACCCAGATGACGAACTAAAGACTGTTTTCAGCATTATAAATGCAATGTCATCTCTATTTAGCCTTGCTCCCAGTGGGGTTTGCCGTGCGTTCTTTGTTACCAAAAAACCGGTGTGCTCTTACCACACCTTTTCACCCTTGCCTTGATAAGGCGGTTTATTTTCTGTGGCACTATCCCTGAGGTCACCCTCGCCAGCCATTAACTGGCACTGTGTCCTTATGGAGCCCGGACTTTCCTCTATTAACCATTAGCTAATAGCGATCATCCAACTATCTGGCATGAACTATTTAGTGTTTTAATGTTCTAAAATCAAGGAAAATCTAGTTATTTTTAGCCAAATTATTACTTATTTCTAGGCATTCAAGATCTATTTTCCCGTTAACCTTTCTTTGTCTAAACCTCCTTTGAAAAGATCTAACTATCAAATTGTCTGTTTTAAAAGATTTTTTTTTATCAAAATATCTGTAACCAATTTTATATAAATTTTTGAAAAAAATATTTCTAAAATTTTTCACGTTAAAACTTTTAGGGAAAGATCTCTTTTTGCTTAAGGAGTACCATTTTCCTATTTTTCTTTTTTTAAGTTCAAGCCAAGGAAATTTTTCTCCCGGGTCAGATTTTCTTAATGGGGCTATATCTGAATGTCCTAATACAAAACTATCTTTAATTTTGTATTTTCTTTTTAACTTAATGCAAAGTTTAATAAGCATTTTTATTTGTTTTTTCGAAAATTTTTGATAACCAAATTGATGACCTTTATTGACTAACTCTATACCAATGGAATTAGCATTGAGATTCCTCAATTTTCCCCATTTTGATTTACCTGCGTGCCAGGCAATTTTGTTGTCTTCTACCATCTGAAAAATTTTTCCAGCTCTATCTATTAAATAGTGACAACTCACCTTATGTTTTCGACTTGTAAGTCTTTTAATAGATGCACGCACAGATTGCATTCCAGTATAGTGAATAATTATAAATTTTATTTTTTCTCTATTTCTCGCCTTTTTTGAATAATTGGGAGATTTAATTGATATATAGTTCATTTTTTTGGCTAAATTACTGACAAATATAAACAAAATTATAAGTAAAATCTCTTAAAATAAAAGAATGATTTATGTGCAATATCTGACTAATTTCTATATATAGCGACCTATGATATTTAAAAGATTCAATACATTAATTTTATCTGTTCTATTTATATTCTTTTCTGTAAACGCTTCTGCGCAAACAGAAAAAGAGTGTTTTGAAAAGGCAAGCAGAGGAATTTTTAAATTTAATCAAGGTTTCGATAATGTGATTTTGGAGCCAGTTGCAAAATTATATAATAAACTTCCTGAACCAATAAAAAATGGAACTGGTAATTTTACATCTAATATTGCTACCTTATTGTCGATTCCTAACCATCTTTTACAAGGAGAGATTAAATCTGCGGGACATGCAACGGGTAGTTTTTTAATTAATTCAACCGTAGGAGTGCTTGGTCTAGCCAACCCTGCAGCAGCTATGGGTTTAGATAATCAAAAAGAAGATTTAGGACAAACATTAGGATCATATGGTGTTGGAGGAGGATGCTATTTTGTTTTGCCAATATTAGGTCCAACCACTGTTAGGGATACTGTCGGAATGTTTGGTGATAATTTAATAGATCCATTTGCTAGAGTAACTTGGCACGAAAAAGAAATAAAAAGTATTTCTGGGAACAAATTGGATTATGTTGGAATTAAAGCCGCAACAGCTGTTGATTTTAGAGGTGATAATATGACTAATTTTGAAAGTTTAGAAAAAAATTCAATTGACTTATATGCTGCAACAAAAAGTTTGTATTTACAAAATAGGGATAAAAAAATAAAAAATTCTTCAGACTCAGATGATGATGACTGGGGAAATCTAGATAAATAATTATCAAATTTAAAATGAAAAGATTGTTTTTTTTAATAGTCTTAGTATTTTTCTTCTCAAATAAATCATACGCGGTATCCTATAATTCAGACCCAAAAATTTTTATTACAGAACTAGTTGAAGATGCAATTAAAACTTTAAGTGACAAAAGCATTTCCCAAGAAGAAAAAAATAAAACTATTGAAAAAATTGCCCGAGAAAATGTAGATATTAAGGCACTTGGTATGTACACTCTTGGAGATATAAGAAAATCATTAGAAAAAGAAAAACTAGAAAAATACCAAAAATTATTTGAAAAATATTTTTTAAAAAGCTTAACATCTAGACTAACTGATTATTCAACTCAGAAATTTGAAGTTATTGATGCAGAACAAAAAAGTGCGAAGACTACGATTGTACATTCAAAAATAACTGCAAGTTCATCTCAGCCAGAAATTAAAATAGATTGGAGAGTCTATACCAAAGATCCTCTAAAACCTTTGATAAGAGATTTAATTGTTGAAGGCCTAAGTTTGGCTAGAACTCAAAAAGAGGAATTTGCTTCTATATTGAATTCCAATAATAATGACATAAATATTTTATTGTCTAAATTAGAAGAATTTATTTCAAATTAAAATTTACAAAAATTGTGTTGGTGGGCCCGCCAGGATTCGAACCTGGGACCAATACATTATGAGTGTACTGCTCTAACCAGCTGAGCTACAGGCCCTTTGTCAATTCTGATATTTACAGGCTATTTGATACTTGTTCAAGTACTACTTATTGAATGAAACGTTAGTTGGAATAAGGAGTCCTGTTAAATATTTTTTTTACAAAAGGCACAAAATCCTCAAGAGTCATTGATTTAAAATTGGGATCAAAAGATTTTTGGTCCCAATTTTCACAAAAATTAACTGTATCATTATAATATTTGTGTCCCTTAAATTCTTCTCTTGCGTTCTTATTTTTTCCAAGATGATGCGCGTAATAATATGTTTGAAAAATTCCATGCTTTTCTATTATCCAGTGAGTTTTTTCACTTACGTACGGTTTTAAAACAGCTGCAGCATATTCTGCGTGATTTAAAGGAGCTAATTCATCACCTATATCATGAAATAAGGAAGCAACGATCATCTCATCATTAGCATTAGCTTGAAATGCACGAGTTGCTGTTTGTAATGAATGTTCTAGTCTTGATACCTGATAACCTTGTAAAGTAGAATTCAAACTTCCAATAAATTTGATAAGTCTATCTGCTGTACCTTTAATATATGTTTTTTCATGCTTATCCAAAAGAAGATAATCTTCTTTGGTACCATCTTTCATTTGAGTAAATCTTACTTTTTCCATTTAAGTCTAAATTTTCTTTCTAAATGTCTTAGTTTACCTTCAGTAGAATCGTGATCAATATAACAGCCCTTTAAATGTCTTCTTCCCTCATTAGGATTAAATTCTGTTCTACCATGTAAGGTTCGATAATTATCAAATATTATTAGATCACCTTGGGACATTTTAAATCTAATTTCAAATTTTTTTGACTCACACATCAATGAAAACAACTTTCTAGCTTTATAAAATTTTTCAAGTTTTCTTTTTTCCAGAATAGGAACATAATCTAGTCTGCTACTATGTCTAATTTGAACGACTTCTCCTTTATTATTTAGCTCAATTAATTCTCCCCAATTTTCAAGTATTATGCTCTTGTCTTTAAATCTAAACCTGACTTTTGTTTTAGTTAAAATATTAAATAAATCTTTGTAATTTTTTCTCATATAATCAGCTACTGCAAAACCATCTACTATTGTTGAAAATCCTCCTTTAACTTTATTTTCTATACAATGTAAAAGTTGAACACATGGAATTGGTTTTCTATAAGGATTATCAGTGTGAGCTTTTAAAGAGCGAGAGGTGTATGCAAGATCATTTGCATTGGGCATAGACCTAACTGTAAAATACACTCCCCAATTAGTTGGTCTAATAACTCCGATTGAATTAGCAAATTTAACTAGAAAATTTTCATATATAGGGGTGTCTTTTATAATTACAAAACCATACTTATAAAAATCTTGAAGGAAATTGTATGTTTTTTTCTTTTCAAACATATCTTTGTTGTATTTTGTAAATGGCATTTTTTTTAATTTTGAATCCCAAAGCAGAATACTATTGTAAGGTTTGTCTTCCTTCAGTTCATAAATCAAATCTTTAACTTTATAATTAGATTTAACACCGTCAGTAAACTCTACTTTTAGGGAATTTTTATCAATTGAAGTTTTCTTTATCTTAATTTTATAATTAAGATCTGAAGGATCATAGAGTCTTTGATCAGTATTCTTGTCTATTAAATTTTTAGATTTGGCTCTTTCACGAAGCCAAAAAGGGTGTATTTCTAAATTTTTTTTTGGTAATTTTAAATAAACCTTCTTTTTAGCAACTTCGATTCTCATACTGAAAATGTATATCAGTATAAATTATTTTTCTAGAAAACTTTTTAGTTGCTTAGAACGACTCGGGTGTTTAAGTTTTCTTAGTGCTTTTGCCTCTATTTGTCTTATTCTTTCCCTTGTAACTGAAAACTGGAGACCTACCTCTTCTAATGTATGGTCAGTATTCATTCCTATGCCGAATCGCATTCTTAAAACTCTTTCTTCTCTTGGAGTAAGTGAGGCTAATATTTTAGTTGTAGACTCTCCTAAGTTTGATTGTATTGCTGTATCAAGAGGCTGTAATGCATTTTTATCTTCTATAAAATCTCCTAGACTACTATCTTCTTCATCTCCTACAGGAGTTTCTAATGAAACAGGTTCTTTAGCGATCTTTAAAACTTTTCTTACTTTTTCTAAAGGCATTGCAAGTTTTTTAGCTAACTCTTCAGGAGTAGGCTCTCTACCAAACTCACTCATTATTTGTCTTTGAGTTCTAACAATCTTATTGATTGTCTCTATCATATGAACAGGAATTCTTATTGTTCTAGCTTGATCAGCGATTGATCTAGTTATAGCTTGTCTGATCCACCAAGTGGCATAGGTAGAGAATTTATACCCTCTTCTATATTCAAATTTATCAACTGCTTTCATTAATCCAATATTTCCTTCTTGAATTAAATCTAAGAATTGTAATCCTCTGTTAGTATATTTTTTTGCAATTGAGATAACCAATCTGAGATTGGCTTCGACCATCTCTTTTTTAGCTATGCGAGATTCTCTTTCTCCTTTTTGAATCCTGCTGACTAACTTTTTAAATTCCCCGACAGAAAGACCTATTTTTTTACTAAACTCTACCAGTCTATCTTTAATCTCATTAAAATCTTTTTTAAATTTTTTAAAAAAAGATTTCCAAATTTTATTTTCTTTTAAAAAACTTTCAAATTTAGGATTTATCTCATTTCCAATATAATATTTTAAAAATTCCTCTCTACTTATTTTATTATCAATAGCCAATCTAAGCAAAACACCTTCTAGTGAAACAATCTTTTTATTTTCCTTATAATGTAATTGCACTAACTCTTCTACAACACTTGGAGCAAGTTGAAGATTTTTAAAGTTGTCTACTAAAACTGTTTGAATTTTTTTAAAATTTTTATTTTTTGAAACAGAAAGTTCTTTTGACATTAATATACAATCAAGTTTTTCTTTCTGATATTTTTGTAATTTTATATAGTTTTTATTTAAGTTAGTTATGATGTTTATTATTTTAGGTTTAATCTCTTCTTCCATTTTGGCAAGGGAAATATTAAACTCATCTTCTTCAGTAGTATTTTCTTCTGAAGATTCTTGCTTATTAGACTCATCATCTTCTTTATTAGATTTTTTTTCTTTTTTAGATTTTTCAGTGTTCTCTTCAGACGACTCGAAATCTTCATAAGTAGAGTCAATGTCAATTATATCTCTTACCAATAATTGATTGCTCTCTAGTTGTTCCTTCCACTCATATATTTTTTTGGCTACTAGAGGGCTTTGTGTTAATGCATTAATCATAACATCTTTTCCAGCTTCTATTCTTTTTGCAATTGCAATTTCACCTTCTCGAGAAAGCAGCTCAACTCCTCCCATCTCTCTAAGATACATTCTGATGGGGTCATCACTTTTTTCTGTTAATTTATCTTCAGTAGCGTTAGAAGGTTCTTTCTTTTTATTGGATTGAAATTGAGATTTTTTTTCTACAAGTGTAACACTGTTATCTGCAATTACTAAAAAAGCCTTTTCGACATTCTCAATCGAGCTTCCTCTTTTACCCAAGGACTTTCCAAGTTCCTCATATGTAATAAACCCTCGATTTTTTCCTTTATCGAGAAGTCTTTCAAAAGATTTTGTTATTAATTTTTCTACCATGAAAAGCAAAATTTAAATCAATGCGCCTGATATATATAGTGTCAATTTCTAAAAAATCTATCTATTTTTATTCCCTATTTAATTGACTTTTGAGCTTAATTAGCTCGGAGTAGGAATTTTCATCTAGATTTTTTACCGCTTTATTCTCCAAAAGCTGAATTTTCTTTAAATGATTCATTTCCTTTAGTTCTTCTAACAACTCTTCAAGAAACATCAGTTTTTCTTTTTCATTTTTATCGATAATAATATTTTTTAATATAGAATTTT
Organism: uncultured Pelagibacteraceae bacterium; assembly: GCA_902567685.1. Classification (GTDB taxonomy): domain Bacteria; phylum Pseudomonadota; class Alphaproteobacteria; order Pelagibacterales; family Pelagibacteraceae; genus Pelagilacustribacter. The sequence goes on from CACFNH010000002.1 coordinate 148,612, forward strand.
TTTCAATATTGTCGATAAGCTCTTTAAAATTAACATAAATTTTTGTTTTAATTTTATCTTCACTAACCTCTTCTAAAACAAGTTTAATTATCTTGTCTTTTAAAATATTATTTTCTTTATTTGAAAACTGTATTTCTGACAATTCTTCTTTTTTTAAACTTACAATATCGAGATTATGAATCATAATAAGTAAAATGGAATGTTCTTTAATTTGTTCTTTCGAAAAAGAGTTTCTCTGTTTATGAAGCTCTTTTGTTTCATTAAGAATTTTATAATCTTTTTTTGAATATTTTTTAAAGTTATATTTAAAACTCTGAATTGGTGTAAAACTTCTAATATTATTTAGAAAACCTTCCAATATGTATTTTCTTAAAGTTTCATCTTTTATAGAAAAACATAGATTTTTTAATTTTTTTTCAAATTTTGATATTGAGAATGGATTCTTTTGATCTATCTCTTTAGAGTATATTCTCCAAATATAAGACTGTATTATTTCTTTTGATTTTAAAAAATCTACAAATTTTTCTTTTCCATTCTTTTTTACAAAATCATCAGGATCTTCCCCTTTAGGTAAAATAGAAAAATAAATTTTATTATCCTCATTGATTAATGAAATTAATCTTTCAGCTGCTCTTAATGCAGCGCTTTGCCCGCTTTCATCTCCATCAAGACAAACAACTGGGTCTGAAAAAAATCTCCAAATCAGTTGAATTTGATTTTCTGTGATCGCTATTCCTGAATTAGAAACTACATTTTTTATACCTTTGGAATACAAACTAATAACATCCATATATCCTTCAACTATTATAACTTCTTTTGTATTGGATTTTTCAAATTTAGCGTTGTCTAAATTAAAAATTATTCTTCCTTTTTTATAAAATTCTGTTTCTGGCGAGTTTATATATTTTGCAAGTCTACTATCTTTTTTTAATATTCTTCCTCCAAATGCTATGGTCTCACCCTTAAGGTTGTTAATTGGAAAAATAATTCTAGAATTAAATCTATTTATAAATTTACCTGTTTTTTCATTTTTATAAAATAGTCCAGTTAATTTTATATCTTCCTCATTAAATTTTTTTAAAATAATATTATAAAAATCACTTTTCCAAGGAACAAATCCTAATCTAAATTTTTTTATAATTTCGTCTTGTACGCCTCTTTTTCTTAAATAATTTAAGGCAACAACGTTTTCTGACTGAAAAAGTTGTTTGTTAAAGAATTCAGAATACTCACTTAATATATCTTTATATATTTGATATCTCTTTTCTCTTTTTTCATCTAAATTTGAAAACTTGTAGGGTTGCATGCCAGCTTCTGATGCTAAAATTTTAACAGCTTCACCAAACCCAATTGATTTTGTTTTCATTAAAAAATCAAAAATATTTCCGTGTTCTCCTGAGCTAAAACAATGATAAAAACCTTTTTCATCACTTACAGTAAATGATGGTGTTTTTTCATTTTTAAAAGGTGAAAGGCCTATAAATTCTTTTCCTCTTTTTTTAAGCTGAACTGATTTTCCAACTACTTGAGAAACTTTTATTCTCAATTTAATTTCCTCAAGATAATCTTTCGGGTATTTCATCATAATTATTTTAATATTTCTTTTATTATCGAGCTGACCTTTGAAAAATCTAATACATCCCCATGTTTAGATTTTAATTCTCCCATGACTTTGCCCATATCCTTAATAGAGCTAGCTCCAACTTTTTTTACAACTTCTTCACATATTTTCTTTGTATCTTCCTGCCCAAGCTGTTTTGGAAGAAACAGGCTAATTACTTCGATCTCTTTGATTTCAGCGTCCAGCAAATCCTTTCGGCCAGCTTTTTTGTAAGCTTCACAAGAATCGTTTCTTTGTTTGATCATCTTTTTCAGGATACTAATAATGTCTCCATCGCTAAGGTTTTTTTTATCCTTTGTTCTACTGGCGATCAAAGCATCCTTTATTGCTGAAACAATAAGTCTTAAAGTGGGGAATACATTTTTGTCTTTGTTTTTTAAAGCCTCATTGAGCTTATCTTCTATTTTTTTTTGAAGAGACATAACTTAAATTTACCAAAATACTTTAATCACAATTTTAATCTAAAATAAAAAGATCTTTCTTGACGATTATATTTCTATCTCATATGTTTCGCAAAATCATGTTTATAAGTTTTTGCTTTAACTTATGAGTTGTATTTGAAGCAGATTGGTCAAAATATAAACTCTAATAAAAATCTCAAAAAGATCGATTCCACTGCTATTTTAGTTCTTCAAAACGGTAAGTTTTTTAGAGGCTTAGGTTTAGGTTACCAAGGCACCGCTACTGGCGAGGTTTGTTTCAACACATCAATTACTGGTTATCAAGAAATAATTTCAGATCCTTCATATGCTGATCAAATCATCAATTTTACTTTTCCTCACGTAGGAAATGTTGGAACTAATAAAGAAGATCACGAATCTGATAAAGTATGGACTAAAGGAGTGATAATAAACACTGAGATAACAAATCCTTCTAACTACAGATCACTAAAACACTTAGATCAATGGTTAAAAAAGAATAAAATTGTTGGAATAACTGGAGTTGATACAAGAAGCTTAACAAATATAATTAGAGACAAAGGTGCTCCCAAAGGAACAATATCTTTTTTTAAAAAAAAAAAATTAAACATAAATAAGCTTCTTAAAATTACTCAAAAATGGAGTGGACTTAAAAATTTGGATTTAGCAAAAAAAGTAACAACTAAGAAAAATTATGTATGGCAAAATTTTAAAACTTGGAAAAAAGAAGATGGTTTTCTAAAAAATAATAAAAAACTTCTACATGTTGTTGCGATTGATTATGGAATTAAAAAAAATATTTTAAGATATTTTTCAGATTTTAACTGTAAAATTACAATCGTTTCATGTAAGACAAATTCATCTGACATAATTAAGCTTAAACCTAACGGAATATTTTTATCAAATGGTCCAGGGGATCCAGCTGCTACTGGCAAATATGCAATATCAATAATTCAAGAATTAATTAAAAATAATTTACCAGTTTTTGGTATTTGTTTAGGTCATCAGCTGCTTGCTCTAGCTTTAGGTGCAAAAACTGAAAAAATGAAACTGGGTCATAGAGGAGCTAATCATCCTGTTAAAAATTTAATTGCAGGTAATGTAGAAATAACTAGTCAGAATCATGGTTTTGAAGTTGTAAAAAAAAGTTTACCAAAGCATGTCCGGGTTACTCATCATTCTCTTTTTGATAATAGCATTGAGGGAATTGAATTAAAAAATAAACCAGTTTTTTCTGTTCAATATCATCCTGAGTCTAATCCTGGACCTCAAGATAGCGTTTATTTGTTTAAAAAATTTGTAAAAAGTATGAAAAAAAATGCCAAAAAGAAAAGATATTAAAAAAATTTTAGTTGTAGGTGCTGGGCCAATTATAATTGGCCAGGCTTGTGAATTTGATTACTCAGGTACCCAAGCGTGTAAGGCTCTTAAAGATGAAGGTTTTAAAGTAATCTTAATAAATTCTAATCCAGCAACAATTATGACAGATCCTAACGTTGCTGACAAAACTTATATAGAGCCTATTACATTAGAAGTTCTTGAAAAAATTTTGATTAAAGAAAAACCTGATGCAATTTTACCAACAATGGGTGGGCAAACTGCATTAAATTTAGCAATGGAGGCAGAAAAAAAAGGAATTCTAAAAAAATATAAGATTGAACTTATAGGCGCAAATTCAAAAGCTATAGCAAATGCTGAGGATAGGAAAAAATTTAGAAAAAATATGATCGAAATTGGCTTAGATTTACCTAAATCAAAAATATTAAATAGCTTCAAGAAAGCTTCGAAGGTTTTAAAACAAATTGGTCTACCAGCAATCATTAGACCTGCTTTTACTCTAGGCGGTCTTGGTGGTGGTATTGCAAAAAATAGAAAAGAATTTTTTAAAATAGTAAAAAATGGTCTTCATGAATCACCAGTAAACCAGGTCCTAGTTGAAGAATGCCTAGAAGGTTGGAAAGAGTTTGAAATGGAAGTCGTTAGAGATAAAAACGATAACTGTATAATTATTTGTTCAATTGAAAATTTGGATCCAATGGGAATTCATACAGGTGACTCAGTTACAATTGCTCCCGCACTAACCCTAACTGATAAAGAATATCAAGTGATGAGAAACGCTTCTATTGCTTGCCTGAGAAAAATTGGAGTAGAAACTGGTGGTTCAAATGTTCAATTCGCAATAAATCCCAAAAATGGAAGAATGGTTATTATTGAAATGAACCCAAGAGTATCAAGATCCTCTGCTTTGGCATCTAAAGCAACGGGTTTTCCTATAGCAAAAGTAGCTGCGAAGTTAGCGGTTGGATACACTTTAGATGAATTAAAAAACGAAATTACAAAAGTAACACCTGCCTCTTTTGAGCCAACTATAGACTACGTTGTTACTAAAATTCCAAGGTTTACCTTTGAAAAGTTCTCAACTTCAGCTGCTGTTTTAGGAACGTCAATGAAGTCTGTTGGTGAAGCAATGGCAATAGGAAGAAATTTTAAAGAATCGTTACAAAAAGCTTTGGTGTCTCTAGAAACTGGGTTTTCAGGATTAGATCAAATATTTAATTTAAATAAGAAACAAATAGAGAAAAAACTTAAAGAAAATATACCAAATAAAATATTACTTGTTGGTGAAGCATTTAGAAAAAAAATAAATTTAAAAAAGATACATGCTTTATCTAAAATTGATCCTTGGTTTTTAAATCAGATTCAAGAAATCATAGATAATGAAAATAAAATAAGAAAAAATGGTATTCCAAAATCATTTAATGAATTTAATTATATAAAATCAATAGGGTTTTCAGATAAAAGGCTGTCTGAACTTACTAGTATTTCAGAATCAAGAATTAGAAAAAAAAGAGCTACTTTAAAAGTTTTTCCCGTTTATAAAAAAGTTGATACTTGTGCTGCAGAATTTAAATCTTTCACGCCGTATATGTATTCTACATATCAAAGAAATTTCTCTATAAATACAGAGTGTGAGGCTAATCCTTCTAATAAAAAGAAAATTATTATTCTTGGTGGCGGTCCTAATAGAATTGGCCAAGGTATTGAATTTGATTATTGTTGTTGTCAAGCTAGCTTTGCCCTCAAGGAAGCAAAATACGAAACAATAATGGTCAACTGCAACCCAGAAACAGTTTCAACAGATTATGACACTAGTGATAGATTGTACTTTGAGCCTTTAATCGAGGAATATGTTTTTAATATTATTAAAAAAGAGAAGTCTAAAGGAGATTTAAAGGGTGTCATTACTCAATTTGGAGGTCAGACTCCTATTAAACTCGCAAAATTTTTAGACAAGAATAAACTTCCTATCTTAGGGACACAATACTCATCTATCGATCTTGCAGAAGATAGGGATAGATTTAGAAAACTTTTAGATAAGTTAAATTTAAATCAAGCTGATAGTGGAATAGCAAAAACATTTCCTCATGCCTTAAAAATTGCTGATAAAGTTGGATTGCCTTTAATGGTAAGACCTTCTTACGTATTAGGTGGTAGGGCCATGGAAATTGTTTATGAAAAGAAACAATTAAAAGTTTTTGTAAAGGAAGCTTTCAAAGTAGCAGACAAAAATCCGATATTGATAGATAAATTTATTGATAACGCTATGGAAGTTGATGTTGATGCAATATCTGATGGTAAAAATGTTTTTGTAGCAGGGATTATGCAGCATATAGAAGAAGCCGGAATTCATTCTGGTGACTCAGCATGTAGTCTCCCCCCAGTATCGATTAAACCTTTTTTAATAAAAGAAATCGAAAATCAAACAAAAAAATTAGCTTTAGCACTTAAGGTCAAAGGTTTTATGAACGTACAATATGCAATCAAAAATGATAAGATATATGTTATAGAGGTTAATCCAAGAGCTAGTAGGACAGTTCCATTTGTTTCAAAAGCTAAAAACTTACCACTCGCTAAGATAGCCTCAAGAGTAATGGCTGGAGAAAAATTAACTAATTTCAATTTAAAAAGTAAAATGAAAAATATGTTTGCGGTTAAAGAGGCAGTATTTCCATTTAATAAATTTCCTAATAGTGATCTTTTGCTGGGACCAGAAATGAAATCTACTGGTGAAGTTATGGGTCTTGATAAAAACTTTGGAATGGCTTTTGCTAAAAGCCAAATTGCAGCTTCAAATTCTCTTCCTAAAAAGGGCTTAGCTTTTATTTCTTTAAAAAATAGTCACAAAGAGGAAGGTATAGAACTAGCTAAACAATTAATTAATTTAAAATTTAAACTCTGCGGAACTAGAGGAACTGCAGAATATATTGGACAATTTGGTATTAAATGTAAAAAAATAAATAAAGTAAATCAGGGGTCTCCACATATAGTTGACATTCTTAATGCTAAAAAAATTGCTCTTGTTATCAATACTGGGGGTGGAAATAGTGAAGCTCAATTAAGTGATGCTTTAGCTTTGAGAAGAGCAACATTGGCAAATAAAGTTCCATATTGTACTAATATGTCTACCGCAAAGGTTTGTGTTGAAAGTATTAAATCTTTAAAAACTAAAGAAATTAAGGTTATATCTTTGCAAGATATAAGAAATTAATAAACTTTCCAATCAGTGGGGAAAGTAACATAATTAACCTGGATACATCTTCTCTCTTTTTTAATTTCTTTCTTCTCCATTCCATGCCAAGTATTAGATCCACTGGTAAAAAAGTAGCCATAGTTATTTTTATACGGTGCAGTTTTAACTTTATTTAGTTTCTCGTCATAAAAATCAGTTCCAAGATTTTCAGATTCATTAAATGGATTAACAAATATCAGTGAGGACAAGAGTTTTTCTTTAATATCACAATGAGGCTTAAGCCAAAACCCTTGTCTATCACAAATAACTTCTAATCTTATGTAAGAATTTGATAAATCTTTTCCTATCAGTTCTCCTATAAATTTGTGCACTTCTTTAGAAGCAAGTTCCTCTATAAATTTTTTAAGATTTGGAAATTCATTAGCATTTTCTTTAGTGACATAGCATCTGTATTTTTTTGCTTTGCCCCCGCTTTTGATTCCTTCTCTATAAACACCTTCTCCCCCATCAAGAGCTCTTGTCCCGTCATATTTTAAATCATCCTTTCTGGGGTCAAGTATATCTGCATTACAAATTTCTTTTATTGTTTCTGGAGTTAAAGGTCCATCTATTTCCCAATGTTTGAATGGAATATCATAAGATTTTGACCTTGTTTTAAGAGCTTTAAATAATTCCATTATTTTTCATTCTTTCTTTTATTAACGGAACAATTCTTTGAGTCTCATCTAACTTATTATAAGTCCATAAATCAATACCTTCATTATATGCATCAAGATCTCTAATAATTTTCATCTCTTGAAACTTTGAATAAAAATTTTCAAATCTATAATTGTTTCTTTTAGCTTCCATTTTAGCAATATAGATTGGTTTGGAAGTTAATGCAGCCTCAGAGATCATAGACGTAGAGTCGCATGTAACAACTATTATATCTGCTAAATCTAAAGATGATAAATAGGCTTTTTTATCAACATTTTTAATTACTAAGTGATCATGACTAAAAGTATTATTTGCTTTATTGATAATTTCTTTAGGTGTTCTGTAAGATGGAATTACAATTAGTTTGTATTTATCTGGCATAAATAGAGTTTTAATTTTATTAAACATTTTATCAATTTGGGATTCTGAAAAACTATAATATTTATTTGGTCCACCTATGATAAAAGCCACTACTTTTTTGTTCTCCTTTTCAATTTTTAAATAACGAGAATTTTTTTTTATCTCATCAATTGTCAAATAATGAATTGAGCCCACTGTTTTTATAACATTAGAACCATCTAAGTCATCATGTTCGGGACAGATTATTAAATCAAAATTAGATAAGGAAACTTTAGGATCTTGAACGTGTATATTAAAAATTTGATTTTTATATCTTTTCTTTAGAGCTATAGATGGAACTACACTTTTTCTTCCACAGGAAATAATTATTCTAGAGTCAAAAACAAATTTTTCTGTTAATAAATTTTCAGATATAGGGGTAAATTTAGGGGGGATATAATTCCAAAATCCTTTTAATTTAACGGTATGGTGACTAAAGTTTAAATTAAGAGCCTTTGCCAATCCTTCGGACTGACTTATCATCCCATGCATACCTTGTGTTAAAAGAAGTGCTTTTAATTTAAACATTAATTACTATATATCTTTAATAGAATGAATAATAAATCAACTAAACATACAAAAGTGTTAATTCTTGGATCTGGTCCAGCTGGTTATACTGCAGCTATTTATGCGGCTAGAGCAATGCTTAAGCCCATTCTTGTTTCTGGATCTGAACCAGGTGGCCAGCTTTCAACTACTACAGATGTTGAAAATTACCCTGGTTATTCAAAAGTTATACAAGGCCCATGGTTAATGGAAGAAATGAAAGGTCAAGCAAAAGCTGTGGGAACGGAAATGATACAAGATCATATAAATAAAGTCGATTTATCAAAAAAACCTTTCACAGCTCTAGGAGATAGCGGTCAAGTTTATACTTCTGATGCTATTATCATTTCAACAGGAGCACAGGCGCGCTGGTTAAATTTAAAATCTGAACAAAACTTTCGAGGCTTTGGTGTTTCTGCTTGCGCAACTTGCGATGGTTTTTTCTTTAAAAATAAAGAAGTTGCAGTCGTTGGTGGTGGTAATGCTGCAGTTGAAGAAGCAATGTTTTTAACTAAATTTGCCTCTAAAGTTAAATTAATTCATAGAAGAAATGAATTAAGAGCAGAAAAGATGCTTCAAGAAAAATTGAAAGCTAATAAAAATATTGAAATAATTTGGGATAGCGTTGTTGAAGAAGTACTTGGAACTAATGAACCAAAAGGTGTTAATGGCATAAAAATAAAGAATACAAAAAACAACAAGATAAAAGAATTAAAAGTTGACGGACTATTTGTGGCAATTGGACATGACCCTGCTACTTCTTTGTTTAAAAATCAGTTAAAGATGGATAAAGAAGGATATCTAATTACAAAACCGGATTCTACAGAAACAAGTATCTCAGGAGTGTTTGCAGCTGGCGATGTTAAGGATAAAATTTTTAGACAAGCAGTAACCGCAGCTGGAATGGGATGTATGTCAGCCTTGGAAGCGGAAAAATATCTTTCTCATTCTAAGTAAGATTTTCACAAAAGATTTTTATTCTTTGCATGGCATTCTTCAAATTTTCCTTTGAAGTTGCATAAGATATTCTAAAATATCCATTTAAACCAAAAGCAGAACCCTGGACAACAGCTACCTCTGATTTTTCTAATAACTTTTCGACAAAATCTTTATCAGTTTTTAATTTTGTTTTATTTCCTAATAATTTTTTACAACTTGGAAATACATAAAATGCACCTTCTGGTTTTAAACAGTTTATTCCTTTAATTTCATTTAAACTATCAACCACAAAATCTCTTCTTTCTTTAAAAGAATTTGCTCGTTCTTTTATAAAATCTTGTGTTCCATTTAAAGCTTCTACAGCAGCTGCCTGACTAATAGATGTAGGATTACTTGTGGACTGAGATTGAATTTTTGCCATTGCTTTAATTATTTCTTTAGGTCCAGCAGCATATCCTATTCTCCAACCAGTCATAGAATATGATTTGCTTACTCCGTTCATTGTTAAAGTTCTTTCTTTTAAAGACTCTATTTGTGCAATTGTGAAGAAATTAAAATTATCATAAGTAATATGTTCATAAATATCATCACTTAAAATATAGATATTTTTGTATTTAATTAATATTTTTGATAATTCTATAATTTCTTCTTTTGTATACGCTGAACCAGTTGGGTTTGAAGGGGAGTTTATAATTATCCATTTTGTTTTTTTTGAAATAGCTTTTTTAAGTTTAATTGGAGTAATTTTAAAACCATCTTTCTCATCACACTTAACAATTTTAGGATTTCCGCCTGCTAATAAAATAATATCAGGATAAGAAACCCAGTAAGGTGCAGGTATTATAACTTCATCTCCTTTATTTATTGTTGACATAAAAGCATTGTATAAAACTTGTTTTCCTCCAGTTCCGACAGATATTTGATCTAAATCATAGCTCAGATTATTCTCTCTTTGGAACTTTGCTCGAATAGCTTTTTTTAAAGCTGGTGTTCCGTCAACTGCAGTGTATTTTGTGTCACCTATCTTAATAGCTTTTATAGCAGCTTCCTTAATATTATCAGGAGTATCAAAATCTGGCTCTCCAGCCCCTAAACCAATAACATCCCTGCCGGCAGCCCTCATTTCCCTAGCTTTTGACGTAACAGCTATAGTGGGGGACGGTTTTATACGTTTTAAACTATTGGAAACTATGCTCATTGAAATTTATAATATTATTTTTAAATTATTATTAACACAAAATGCAAAATACTTATCAAGAAAAAATACTAGATATTGAAAGTACTAACAATTCAATAAAGAAAAAGTTGGAGGGTGGTATTAAATTTAAAATTAAAAGTGATTTTCAACCTGCTGGAGATCAGCCAGAAGCCATAAAAGCGCTTACGAAAAATTTAAAAGATAAAAAAAATGAACAAGTTCTTCTTGGTGTTACTGGATCTGGAAAAACTTTCACAATGGCGAAAGTAATAGAATCAACTAATAGACCTGCTTTGGTTCTAGCTCCAAATAAAACTTTGGCTGCTCAGCTTTATGGGGAATTTAAAAATTTTTTTCCCGATAATGCTGTGGAATATTTTGTTTCCTATTATGACTATTATACTCCTGAGGCGTACGTTCCAAGATCCGATACCTATATAGAAAAAGAAGCGTCAATTAATGAACAGATTGATAGAATGAGACATTCGGCTACAAGATCTTTGTTGGAAAGAGATGATGTAATTATTGTAGCTAGTGTTTCGTGTATTTATGGACTTGGGTCAGTAGAAGCTTATAGCAAAATGACTATTACCCTCAAGAAAAATAATGATTATGATAGAGATGATTTAATAAGAACTTTTACAACACTACAGTACAAAAGAAATGATCAAAATTTTTTTAGAGGAACTTTTAGAGTAAGAGGTGAAAATTTAGAAATTTTTCCATCACATTTGGAAGATAGAGCTTGGAGAATAAGTTTTAATTTAAACAAATTAGAAAAGATTGAAGAGTTTGATCCTTTAACAGGAGACAAAACAAATAATTACTCAATTATAAAAATTTATGCAAACAGCCACTACATAACTCCAAAACCAACAATGGAACAGGCTATAAGACAAATAAAATCAGAATTAGCTGAAACATTAAAAAAACATCGTGCAAATAATAAACTTCTTGAAGAACAAAGGTTGAGGGAAAGAACTAAGTTCGATCTTGAAATGATTGAAGCAACAGGAACTTGCGCAGGAATTGAAAATTATTCAAGATTTTTATCTGGGCGAAAGGCAGGTGAGCCGCCTCCTACATTGTTTGAGTATTTTCCTGACAATACAATTATATTTGTTGATGAAAGTCACGTAACTGTTCCGCAATTAAACGGAATGTACAAAGGTGACAGAACTAGAAAGAGTACATTAGCAGAGTATGGTTTTAGACTACCTTCTTGCATGGACAACAGGCCACTTAAGTTTGAAGAGTGGGATATGATGAGAACTCAAACTGTATTTGTTTCAGCTACTCCAGGACCCTGGGAATTAAAACAAACAGATAACAAATATATTGATCAAATTATAAGACCTACAGGCTTAATTGATCCTCCTGTTGAAATTAGGCCAGCAAAAACACAAGTAGATGATTTAATGCACGAGGCTGCAAAAGTTATTGGGAGTGGATACCGTATTTTAGCAACGACCCTAACAAAAAAGATGGCTGAAGATCTAACAGAATATCTTCATGAAAATGGTCTGAAGGTAAGATATATGCATTCAGATATCGATACTTTAGAAAGAATTGAAATTATAAGAGATTTAAGACTCGGGGTATTTGATATTTTAGTTGGAATAAATCTTTTAAGAGAAGGATTAGATATTCCAGAGTGTGGCTTGGTTGCAATTCTTGATGCTGACAAAGAGGGTTTTTTAAGATCTGAAACATCTTTAATTCAAACTATTGGTAGAGCAGCAAGAAACATAGATGGAAAAGTTATTCTTTATGCGGACAAAATCACAAAAAGCATAGAAAAAGCTATCAAAGAAACGGATAGGAGAAGGGTAAAACAATTAGAATATAATAAAAAGAACAATATTACTGCAGAGTCTATCAAAAAAGAAATTGGAGATATTTTGCAATCTGTTTATGAGAAAGATTATGTAAATATAAAAGAGTCAAATATTGGATCAAATCTCAAAAAACACTTAAAAGGATTAAATAAAAAGATGAAAGAAGCTGCTTCAAATTTAGAATTTGAAGAAGCAGCAAAAATAAGAGATGAAATAAGAAAATTAGAGGCAAGTGAATTGGAAATAACGTTGAACCCAAAGATAAGTCAGTATAATTTAAAAAATAAAGTTTATCCCAAAGGTAGATCAACTCTTGGGATGCCAGGAAGTAAAACAAAAAAGCATCAAAAAAAATGGAAGCCAAAAAAATAATTGTAACAGGTAGTGCTACTAGGATAGGTGCTGCAATTGCTAAATCGCTAGCAAGTTATGGTGTACAAATTACACTGCACTACAATAAATCATCAAAAGAAGTTAAAAAATTAAAAATTGAATTAGAAAATTATGGTTCAGAAGTTTTTTTGATTAAAGCAGATCTATCTAAAACGGTAGAGTCTAAAAAAATTATCCCTTTTGCTTATAAAATGATGAAAGGTTTAGATTGTTTAATTAACAATGCTTCTGTTTTTGAAAAAGATGATTTGTCTAATTTTAATGAAATAAGTTTTAAAAAGCATTTAAATGTTAATTTAAAAGCCCCTGCTATCCTTACTCAAGATTTCAAAAAATATTTAAAATCGAAAAAAGGAAATATAGTGAATATTATTGACCAAAGAATATTTAAACTAACTCCTTACTTCTTTTCTTACACTCTTAGTAAAACTGGCCTTCAAACACTTACAAAAATATCAGCGATGGCTTTGTCACCCAATATAAGAGTTAATGGTATTGCTCCGGGACCAACAATTAAAAATAAAAGACAATCTGAAAGACATTTTAAAAAACAATGGAAATCCTTAATTCTTAAAGATAAAGTTGATCCAAAAAATATTTGTGAAACAGTTAAATATTTTATTTGTAATGATAACGTTACTGGTCAAATTGTAAGTGTAGATGGAGGTCAATCACTCGCCTGGAAAACACCAGATATAATCAATACTAAAGAATGAAAAAAAAGAATTTAAAAATTGTTAAATTAAAAAGAAAAGAAAATTATTCTTATAAAAGAAAAATTTTGGTTTCGGATTTAACTCTTTTAATGTCCATTGGTATTCATAACTTTGAAAAAATCAAAAAACAGGAGGTAAAATTTAACATAAGCATAGATATTAACCCTTCTCTTTTTCCCAATAAAGACAATCTTAATAGCATTGTTAATTATGAAACGATCATAAAAATTATTGCTAGAATTACAAAAAGTAAACATTATGACTTATTAGAAACATTGGCTGAAGATATTTTTCATGAATTATTTAAAAATTACAATATTCAAAAAATAAAACTTAAAATTCAAAAAACTCAAATTATAAAAAACACTTCTTCCGTAGGAATAGAAATTACAAAAAAAAGGTTATGATAAATAACTTAGATCTAGGAAAAAAAGTAATTAAAGATAAAATTCCACTTTTGCCAAAAAATCCTGGTGTATATAGGATGCTAAGCGTTAAAAAAGAAATTTTGTACATTGGAAAAGCAAAAAATATACCCAATAGATTAAAAAGTTATGTTTCTGATACTAATTTGGCTATTCGAACTGAAAGGATGTTATCTCTTACTAAATATTTAGAAATCACAACAACAACAAATGAAAGTGAAGCCTTGCTACTAGAGGCAAATTTAATCAAAAAATATAAACCAAGATTTAATATTTTATTAAGAGATGATAAATCTTTTCCCTACATATTTATTGGACACAAAGATAAGTGGCCGCAATTAACTAAATTAAGAGGGAAAAAAAATAGAGATGGATATTATTTTGGGCCCTTTGCTTCAATAGGATCTGCTAATTGGACGATCAAAATACTTCAAAAAATTTTTATGCTTAGAGTTTGTGATGACACAGTTTTTAAAAATAGAAAAAGACCGTGCATACTTTTTCAAATTAAAAGATGTTCGGCACCATGTGTTAATCATATAGATGAAAAAAATTATAAAAAAGCTGTATATGATGCAGTAGATTTTATTTCTGGCAAATCTAGAAAAATTCAAAAAAAATTATCTAAAGAAATGGAAAAGGCTAGTAAAGAATTAGATTATGAAAAGGCAGCAGTTGCGAGAGATAGAATAAAGGCGTTAACAGAAATACAATCTTCACAAAAAGTTAATGAAACTAATTTAAATGAAGCAGATGTAATCAGCATTCACAAGGATTCAGGTAAAAGCTGTATACAAATATTTTTTTTTTAGATCAAAACAAAATTGGGGTAATCAGGCTTTTTTCCCCAAACATGATCCGGATGAAAAATTAGAAAATATTTTATCTTCTTTTATTTCACAATTTTATGAAAATAAAACAATGCCAAAATTAATTATTACCAACCATGAGATTTATGAAAAGGATTTACTAGAAAAAACTTTTAGTAAAAAAGAAAATAAGGATGTTATTATTAAAAAATCAAAAACAAAAGAAGAAATAAACTTATCTAATTTAGCTCAAAAAAATGCTAAACAGGCTCTAACTCAAAAACTTTATGATACTCAAAGTAATACGAACTTAATTGAAAACCTTGCCAAAAAATTTGGCCTTAATCAAAATCCTGACCTAATTGAAGTTTATGATAATAGTCATATTCAAGGTAACGATTGTGTAGGTGCCTTGATTACTTTTGGAAATGAAGGATTTAATAAAAAAAGATATAGAAAATTTAATATAAAAAATGATACTGTTAAAGGAGATGATTACGGAATGTTAAAAGAAGTTCTTTTTAGAAGATTTTCAAAAGTGATAAAAGAAAAAGCTGGAGCATTATCCTTACCAAATCTAGTGATGGTAGATGGAGGAAAAGGACAATATTCAGTTAGTAGAGAAGTTTTAAACGAACTTGGTTTGCATGACGTGCCAATTATTGCAATTGCAAAAGGGAAAAAACGAAATGCAGGAGACGAAACAATGTTCTATAAAGAAAAGGTTTATAAATTTGAAAAAAATGACCCTCTTCTATTTTTTATTCAAAGATTAAGAGATGAAGCTCATAGATTTGCAATTAGCTCTCATAGATCAAAAAGAAAGAAAAATTTAAATAAATCATTATTAGATCAAATTCAAGGAATCGGAAAGCAGAGAAAAAGGTTTTTGTTAAATCACTTTGGATCAGCAAGATCAGTTGAATCGGCAAGTTTAGAGGAGTTAAAATCAGTAGAAGGAATTGAAGACAATATAGCTAAGAAAATATATGATTATTTTCACGAATAAATGAAAATTAAAATACCAAACATATTAACAATAGGAAGAATAATCATTGTTCCAATTTTTGTTATTTCATTTTTCTTACCAGGTTTTTACGGAGATTTAATACCTTTTTCTCTTTTCGTACTGGCAAGCTTTACAGATTACCTTGATGGTTTGCTTGCAAGACTTTTTAAGGAAGAGTCTAAACTAGGAGAAATGTTAGATCCTATAGCTGACAAAATATTAGTTTCGGCAGCTTTAATTTTGCTAGTAATGGATGAGACAATAAAAAATTATGAAGTAATAGCTGCAATAATAATATTGACTAGAGAAATTCTTGTTTCAGGACTGAGGGAGTATTTAGCTAAAATAAGTGTGGCTATACCTGTAACTAGTTTAACTAAACTAAAAACATTTCTACAAATGTTATCTATAGCTATTTTATTGACCGGAGAAAGTGGGAATAAAATTATTAATTTTCAAGATTATAATGCCCAAACTATTGGAATAATATTGCTTTGGCTTTCTGCGTTTTTAACCATTTATACTGCATATGATTATCTAGTTAAAGGCATAGATCATGCTCTCACTGAAGATGATAAGAAAACTAAGTAAATGAGTTTAACAGAAATAAATATTAAAGAAAAAGATTTTCATAATAAACTTCATTCTCATGATGGAAGAAGAAGAGAGGGGTTTTTTTATAAATCAATCTTTAATTTGTATGAAGATTTTCACTTATATTTACAGAAAAATTCTAAAAATAAAAAAATATTAGATTATGGTTGTGGTACAGGAAGTATAACTGAAAAAATTGCTAAATTAAAACCTGATCAAATTATAGGGATAGATATATCTGAGGTTTCAATAAATAAAGCTTTGGAAAAAGCAAAAAAACTAAATTTGAAAATTGAATATAAAGTTGATAATTGTGAAAAATCAAGTTTTCAGGAAAATACCTTTGATTTAATTTATGGAACTGGAATTTTACATCACTTAAATTTAGAGCTTTCTATAAAAGAAATTCACCGAATTTTAAAAAAAAATGGAACTATGATATTTATCGAACCTCTTGGCACTAACCCAATTATAAATCTTTATAGAAAATTAACACCAAAATCACGTTCTGAGGATGAACATCCTTTTGTTTGGAAAGACTTTAATTTACTAAGAAAAACCTATGGTCAGATAGATTGTAAATATTATGGTTTTTTTACTTTAGTTTTTTTTCTTTTTTATAAAGACCCAGAAAAATCTTCATTATTTAAAATTCTCGCCAAAATTGATCAATTAATTTTCAAAATTAAATTTCTTAGATTTTTAGCTTGGTCAGTTTTAATTATTGGAAAAAAAACTTAAGCTGCTGATTTTTTTCTTACCAAACTCTGATAGCTTTCTGATAAATCTTTAATCATATTACAGACTTTAAAATGATTTTTTTCGATTTGTGAAACAGGAGTCACTTCTGCTGCCGTTCCTGTCAAAAAACAACCAGTAAAATTTTTCATCTCTTCAGGTTTAATTTTTCTTTCAAAAACCTTTATCCCTTTTGATTTTGCTATATCTATTATGCATCGTCTTGTAATGCCATCTAAAAAAGAATCTGGAGTTGGTGTATGTAGCTCACCATTTGAATTTTTAAAAAAAATATTTGCGCCAGTTGCCTCTGCAATATTACCTTCATGATCTAGCAATAATGAGTCGGTATATCCTTGAGTTTCCGCTTCATGTTTTGAAAGAGTGCAAATCATATACAATCCTGCTGCCTTGCTATCCCATGGAACAGAATTCGGTGCTGGTCTTCTCCACGAAGATATATTTAATTTGATTCCTTTTAGTTTCAATTTAGGATCAAAATATGAACCCCACTCCCATGTGGCTATAGCAACATTAATCGTGCTTTTTTGTGAAGAAAGCGCCATCATTTCACTTCCTCTCCAAACAACGGGTCTCACATATCCATTTTGAACTTTTTGAATATTAACAATCTCCTTAGAAGCATCATTAATTTCTTTTTGACTATATGGAACTTTTATATCTAATCTTTTTGCAGAATAAAATAATCTCTCGGTATGCTCTTCTAATTTAAAAATTTCATTATCATAAACTCTTTCACCTTCAAATACACAGCTAGCATAATGCAAGCCATGATTTAAAACGTGAATTTGGGCATCTTTCCAATCTACAGTTTTGCCATTAAACCATATTTTACCTGACCTTTTATCAAAGGGTATGTTTTCCATAAAAATTAATATAACGATTTTTTAGTTACAAAAAAGTATATTTCTTAATACAATAAGTCAATATAACTTACCAATTATGAAACATTTACTTTATCTTAAGGACGAACAAATAAAGGATTTTATTCAACTAATTTCTTATGCTTATAGAGAAACTTTCTCTGATCCAAAAGAAATATTAGCTAAAAAGTTCTTTGGTCCTGCGCATTTAAGAGTTTTAAACCTTATAGAAAGAAATCCTGGAATAAGCCTAGGGGAACTTATAATTAAGTTAAAAGTTACAAAACAAAGTCTTAATAGAGTTTTAAGAGAACTAATTAAATCAAAAATGATTAAGCAAGTTAAAGATGATAATGATACTAGAAGAAAAAACTTATTTCTAGATAAGGAAGGTAAAATATTTTTTGATAAAGTGTATGAGTCTCAAAAAAAAAGAATTTTTCAGGCACTAAAAAGTTCTGAGCCTGATTCTGTTATTAAATTTAAAGAGGTTTTAAATAAAATAATCAATGCAAAAAAATAAAGCGCACATATTAGTCGTTGATGATGATAATAGAATAAGGGAATTAATTAAAGAATATTTAAGTGATAATGATTTTATTGTCTCTACAGCAGTCGATGCTGAAAATGCAAAGATAAAGCTTGAACAGATTAAATTTGATCTTGTTGTATTAGATGTAATGATGCCTGGACAAAGCGGTTTTGAATTAACAAAGGAAATAAAGAAAAATATAGATATGCCTGTAATTCTTTTAACTGCAAAAGGTGAGGCAGAAAATAGAGTAAAAGGCCTCGAATTAGGTGCAGATGACTACTTGGGAAAACCTTTTGAGCCCAAAGAATTATTGTTAAGAATAAAGAATATACTATCTAAGATAAGTATAATAGACACTAGTAAGATAAATTTAATCGGAAAGGCAAAAGTAAATTTAAACAAAATGTCTATTCAACTTAACAAAAAAGTTAATAAAATAAATAATGCAGAAAAAAAGGTTCTCCTTGAAATGCTGTCAAATCCTGGAAAAACTTACACGAGAATGCAGATAGGTAAAATTTCTGGTATATCTCAAGAAAGATCTATAGATGTTATGATAACAAGATTAAGACAAAAGATCGAATTAGATCCAAAAAACCCTAAATATTTACAAACAATAAGAGGCTCCGGCTATGTTCTCTGGATTGAATAAATTTTTAAAGATAATTTTACCAAAAGGATTGTTTTATAGATCTTTAATCATTGTTGCTGCTCCAATTATAATTCTTCAAATAATAATAACAGTAGTTTTTTTTGATAGCATATGGATAAAAGCAAATAAAGGAATGACAAGATCTTTGGTGGCTGAATTAAAAACCTTAACAGATATATATGATAAATATGATGATCAGGCAGAATTTTTAATAGAAATCTATAAAAAAAATTTTAATTTTGGTATTAGTATTAAAAAAGAAGAACTTCCAAAAATTGAGTCAGAAAGAAAATTTAGTCCAATGGATAGATCTTTAAGAAGAGAATTAAAGTCTACATTTGGAAGTGAAAATTATTGGTTTAATACTATTAAATATAAAGATTTAGTAGAAGTGCGGGTCAAGTCTAACAATCAAACTATTCAGTTTTTTTTTCCGAGAGAAAAAATCGCTACTTCGTCAGTAAGACTTTTTATACTTTGGATCACCTTTCCTTCTTTTATGCTGATTTTAATCGCAATTATATTTTTAAAAAATCAAACTAGGCCAATTGTTAATCTAGCAAAAGCAGCAGAAAGATTTGGAAAAGGTCACTATGTAAATGAGTTTAGACCTTCTGGAGCATCTGAAATTAGAAAAGCATCTTATGAATTTGATCGAATGGTTAAAAGAATAAACAGACATCTAAATCAAAGATCGGAAATGTTATCTGGAATTAGCCATGACTTAAGAACACCTCTGACTAGACTAAAACTTCAAATAGAAATGTTAAATGAAAAAGGATTGTCAGAGAAAATGTCAAAAGATGTTGATGAAATGGAAAAAATGCTTAATGACTATTTGCAATTCGCAAAAACTCAAGTTCAAGAAAATTCTGTAACGATAAATATTAATGAATTTTTTCAAGACATTATAAGTGAGACAAATAATAATAATCTTCACTTTATAAAAGGAGAAGATGTGATTTTAGTTGCAAGAAAAAATGCGCTAAAAAGATGTTTTAATAACTTTATTCAAAATGGTTTGCTTTATGGTAAAAATGTTTACATTACTACAGACAAGACTTCTAATAGATTGATTATATTAATTGAAGATGATGGTCCTGGTATACCCAAAGATCAATTTCGAAATGTTTTTAAACCTTTTTACAGATTGGATAAAAGTAGAAGTCTGAACACTTCTGGCGTTGGACTAGGTCTGTCCATCTCAGAAGATATAATAGCTTCACATGGTGGAAATATTCAACTATCTGAAAGTAAATATAAAGGTCTTCAGGTTAAGATTTCTTTGCCTTTTTAGATCTTTTTAATTTTTTTATTTCTTTATCTTGTTTTTGAACAATCTTTTTTAAAATTTCAAATTCTTCTCTTGAAACTAACTGAAGTTTTTCAATTAGATTATCTTTTTTAAATTTAAGATTAGTCAAAATCTCTTTCCTCGCATCTTGAGATGTAAGGATTCCATTTTTAATAAAGATCGATATTAATTCTAGCAATTTTTCTGAATTCTTCATATTTTATCTTAGTTGATAAGAAAAATATTATCAATTATGTTATAAGTCCTTAAATGTTTATTCATAATTTTAACCCTGTCTTAGCAAATATAGGATTTTTAGAGATTAGATGGTACTCCCTAGCCTATATTTTTGGAATCTTAATAGGTTGGTGGTTTGGAAAAAAAATATTAGATTTTAGAATTAAATCAAAAAGTTTGTCTGTGGACATAAATAATTTTGACAATCTGATTTCTTATATAATTATTTCTATAATTGTAGGAGGAAGGCTGGGTTATGTTATATTTTATAACATTGATTATTATTTAAATAATCCAATTGATATTTTTAAGATATGGGAAGGAGGAATGTCTTTTCATGGAGCGCTCATTGGCGTTATTGTAGGAACGCATATTTTTGCAAAAAGTATAAGAACAGAAACTTTTCTTTTTTTAGACATAATATCTTGTGTTGCACCAATAGGTATATTTTTTGGAAGAATTGCTAATTTTATAAATGGAGAACTTTTCGGAAAACCTACAAATGTACCTTGGTCAGTTATTTTTCCGCAGGTAGATAATGTGCCGAGACACCCATCTCAAATTTATGAAGCTTTTTTTGAAGGTGTTTTGCTCTTTTTAATACTGCTTCCTTTCATCTATAACAAAAAAGTAAAGACTGGTTTGTGTTCTGGTTTATTTTTAATTTTTTATGGTTTTTTTAGAATACTGGCAGAACAATTCAGAGAACCAGATTTGCAAATTGGCTACTTGTTTAATCATTTTAGCTTAGGAAGTATTTTAAGTTTAATAATGATAGTAGCTGGAATTTTAATTTTGCAAAAAATAAAAAAAAATGAACGATCTACTTAATAAAGAGTCAGTTAAAAGAGTTGAAAAATTCATAAAAAATTTTGATTCTGAATTAAACGTTTTACATCTAAATACAACTGCTAGAACAGCAGAAGATGCTGCTGAGTCATTAAAGTGTGAGCTCGGTGCCATAGTTAAAAGTTTAGTTTTTAAAGCTAATAATGAATTTTTAATTTGTTTGGTTGCTGGGGACAAAAAATGTTCATTAAACAAATTAAAGAAAATATTAGAGAAAAAAGATGTTGCAATGGCAAATGCTGAGGAGGTTAAAAGAAATACAGGTTTTTCAATTGGAGGTGTTGCTCCAGTTGCTCATATAAAAAATTTAAACATTTTAATTGATAAATCTTTA